>JAQBPR010000066.1 GCA_028287395.1 Bacilli bacterium | reverse complement strand
AATCGCTTCTTTAGTAATTTGAGCCTTGTTGTTTCTGGCTGTTGCTTCGGCCGAATCGGCCACCGCTTCAATGTAAGTCGGATTGAAGCTATTGAATTCTGTAAGCTGCGGTACATTCGCCTTCTTGGCTTTCAATACCGGTATGAACCCGGCAAAATCGTCGTACCCGGAATCCTCAAGCATCCACTTGACAAACGCTTTCGCCGTTTCTATATTTTTACCGTTTTTACTTATGCCATATCCCCAATCGGGGGCAAGAAGTACGTTCACTTTGCCGGAGTTGTCATACGGCATAGGGAAGAATCCAACATTATCCGATGTTGTGCCGCTGCCTGCCACTTGCGGAATAACCCAGTTTCCAAGCAAATACATGGCAAACTTCCCATTGGCTACATCTTTCTTGGATTGCTCCCAATTTGTCGAGTTTACATCCGGTTCCAAATATCCTTTTTCATGCATCGTTCTGATGATGGACATTGCTTTTCCGTAAGGACCGTCCATCGTATAAGGCGTATCCGAGTTTACACGCTCGTTGTTCAAATTCGCATTGTTTGACAACGATATTGCAAGTTCTGATATCCAAGGATAAAGCGGCCATTGATCCTTAAAATTGGAAGCTAGCGGCACTATGCCTTTTGCTTTCAATTTCTCCGCCGCTGCGTAGAATTCATCCAGTGTTTTCGGTATCGAGTTAATCCCCGCATCTGCAAACGCTTTCTTGTTGTACACGATACCTGTTGTTGTTGCACCTGCCGAGATACCGTATACTTTACCATCTTGAGCCTTGTAATCTTTAAAGTAAATCTTGTCATTCAAGCCCAAATCGTCAAGCGGTACAAAGTACTTTGGCAAATCAGAATTTGGAATCGAAGGAACAAGAGATACATCCGGCAGCTCGTTTGTTGACAAACGAAGTTTGATGTTCTTATCAAGATCCGTAATCGCTTCAAATTTAACATGAGCATTTGGATACTTTTCATTAAACCGTTTTGCGTAGTCCACGTATTCTTTGTCCACCATATCCGTTCGATTAGTAAGGAAGGTAATAGTCCCATTGATTTTATCAGTTGTGGCGGCTGGACTTACCATCGGGCTTGCCGTGACGGTTGGACTAGAAGTGGAGCTTGCATTCTCTTTATTACCGCCGCAACCAGTCAATGCAGCAGCAACCATCATGCTGACAAATAAAACATTCAACATTTTCTTCATTGTAACATCCCCCTAAACATATTATGAATCCGTTTACAAACTCATCTTAACATATGTATAAACTAATTTCAATATATTTTAATTTATTTCAACATAATTATTTCAATTAAATTATTTTTTTCGTTATAGAAAAAACCCACCCTATAGGTGAGTTTTTTAAAATAAGACTCATCATTGTTAATATGTCTAAGTATTCTTCATCTATGTTCTGCATATCATCAAAAGTCTGTGATTATAATTTCCGAACTGAGGCTCGCTCGATCAGTAAGGTTGAGATTAATACCCACTCCGATATATAGTCGGGATTTTCAATCCGTCTAAGTATCATTTGGACCGCCCTGGAACCGATTGCTGCCTTTGGAACGCTCACCGTAGTAAGCTTGGGAGTCATCTGCTCCGTTATGGTAAGATTATCGAAACCAATGATTGAGACGTCATCGGGACAAATCAAGTTATAATTGTTCAATATTTTCAACGACTCCATTGCACATAAATCGTTGGCGCAAAACATAGCCGTAACCGTATTAACCTTATCTTCAACTAGATAACGATGAATATTTTGGGTAAACTCTGGGGCTGTATACATCCCTTTCCCACTCACCCCGATCCCTTGAATGGTAACGAAAGATGCTTTCTCTGCAGAGGTCGCATTGAAGTAGCGTATTGCTTCTTCAAATCCGCGACTTCGCTCGCGAAAGCTCCAAGAGGTTTCGGCATCACCAACAAAAGCCAATTTGCGATGGCCCGCCTCGAGTAACGTTCCGGTCGCATGGAAAGCACCTAGAAAGTTATTGGCCAACACATGGTCGATTGTCAGATTCAACAAACTCGCATCCACCATGACAAAAGGAAATTTGCGAGCTTCCAGTGCTTTAAAATAACTATCCGGAAGATGGCCCATCACAATAGCACCATCCACTTTTTTCTCATAGATGCTGGTGGGCAGTCCCTCCTTCGGAGAGAGTGATATATCAATACTGGATAGGATCATGCTGTATCCGTTGTTTTCCAATTCTTTGTCGATACCCCGTATAACTTTTCCCCAATACTCCATATCATCCAGATAGGCTCTGGGCATCAATACCGCAATGTTCCCCATCCTGAGATCCCTCGTTGACTTCCGAGTGTTTTTAATTCGGTATCCCATTTCCTCGGCCGTCTTCCAGATCGTCTCTCTCGTCCCTTCGTTAACCGCTGGATCATTCGATAATGCCTTGGAGACCAGCGCTTTAGACACATTTAATTTTTCCGCGATTATTTGTAGAGTAATCTTCTTCACTGATATCCCCTCTTCTCAATGTTTTCTATCCCATACATTAGAATATAGGTAATTTCAACAAATTTCAACCTAATAAGGTAAATAAATAGTTTTAAAAATAAGTTAAATATTATTCGATTCCGCTCAGGAAAATTAAATAAACATAAAAGGGTCTATCTAAATTAACGAAAAAAGGCTGCGTTTGGCAAAATATATCCACCAAAAGCAGCTACACACTGTTCAAACGAGGTAAATGCCAAAAAGTCAAACAAATGTAAAACCCAATCCGCCTAATTCCACGATTTTCTGATAGGAAGCCATTTCAGTACATGCTGA
This sequence comes from Bacilli bacterium, assembly GCA_028287395.1. Classification (GTDB taxonomy): domain Bacteria; phylum Bacillota; class Bacilli; order Paenibacillales; family NBRC-103111; genus Paenibacillus_AC. The sequence goes on along the minus strand of JAQBPR010000066.1, from coordinate 7,678 downwards.
ATATATTCATCCCAGAAGCCCCAATCATGTCCTCTATCGGGAAGTTCTTCATAGGTTAAATCCACTTGATCCTTAAATCGTCTATAAAATTCCACATTGACCTGATAATTATGATCTTTGGTGCCACAAGCTTGATAAAACTTTGGCAACTTTACCCCTTTTGCAAGGTTTTTCTCCATTAACCAAGCCAGATCATTATCGCTCCGATCGTAGTCCTCATAAGAGCCAAAGGTATTACGGGCCATTTGCAACATGATCTGATTTTCAATTGACGGCTTCATTGTAAGCCGATCTCGTTGGTCAATACTTCCTGACAGGCTGGCAACGGCCGCAAATTTGTTGTAACAAGAAATACCAAGTTTAAATGCACCGTACCCTCCCATAGAAAGACCTGCGGCAAACGTATCCTCACGCTGGTCGGACACATGGAAGAACTCCTGAACAATTTGGGGAAGTTCCTGAGACAGATAAGTGAAATAATTGAAACCATATTTTTGGTCCGTGTAGAAGCTATACTGTACGGTAGGCATAACAACGACCAAGCCCAAATCGGCAACATATCGCTCTATGGATGTATTCCTTTGCCAGTTTGTATGATTGTCGGAGCCGCCGTGCAGCAAGTAAAGTACAGGATACGGCGGTTCAAATCTTCCGACTTTGATACCAATTTGTCCTTTTTTCCGCTGAGGCACGAGAACATCTATTGAACTGGATAAACCTAATACTTCCGAAAAAAACTCAACATGAAATAACGCCATTTTGGTCTCCCCATTCAACAAAATTATATGTTTCTAGATAAATATAGTCAATAAATTTAATTGAATATCAACAAATTTTAACTACTTGTTTTTACCGTTATCCAGTTTTCTTACTTTATCCCACTAGCTTTGCATAATAAATTTTCAGTTTGTCAAGTAATTTCAAAGACTAAAAGAGCAGTACGAATGAATAGTCTGCTCTTTCTATGATAGTTTTTAATAGTCCTAATTAATTGGACTACCTATTCAACAAACTCCCTACATACTTCAGCAGTTCATTTGCACAAACCGGGCAATACCCATTGTCCTCAATCAATCGTTTCCCCACTTCGTTTATCCGCTTTAATTGAATTTCATCCGGCGTTTTGGTTGAGGCCGTAATCTTCACAACATCCTTCAAGTCTGTGAACAGCTTCTTCTCAATCGCTTCGCGCAAACGTTCATGCGTACTAAAGTCGAACTTCTTGCCCTTGCGCGCATAGGAGGACATGCGAATTAATATCTCCTCGCGGAACGCCTTCTTCGCATTCTCTGATATTCCGATCTGTTCCTCAATCGAGCGCATTAGACGTTCATCCGGATCAACCGATTCGCCAGTGAGCGGGTCCTTCATTTTAGCCCAATTACAATACGATTCAATATTATCCAAATAGTTCTCGAACAACGTTCGTGCCGATTCCTCATAGGAATAGACGAACGCTTTTTGAATTTCTTTTTTGGCCAATTCATCGTATTCCTTGCGTGCAACCGAAATAAAATTGAGATAACGATCACGATCATCCCGCGTAATGGAAGCATGATTCTCTAAGCCGTCCTTGATCGCACGAAGTACGTCTAACGCATTGATGCACTGCACTTCCTGCCTGATCAACGCGCTGGAAATGCGATTAATCACATATCGTGGATCAATGCCTGACATTCCCTCTTCCAGAAATTCATTCTGCATTTCCTTCAAATCGGCTTCTTTGTAGCCTTCAATCGATTCACCGTCATACATTCGCATTTTTTTAACCAGATCAACACCTTGTTTTTTGGTTTCTTTTAGCCGTGTAAGTATGGTGAAAATCGACGCTGCGCGCAGTGAATGAGGGGCAATGTGGATATGGTTCATGTCGCTCTGCTGGATCAGCTTGCGATATATTTTCTCCTCTTCCGATACCTTCAAATTGTAGGGCACTGGCAATACGATCATCCGCGATTGCAGCGCTTCATTCTTTTTATTGGCAATAAATGATTTGTATTCCGACTCATTCGTGTGTGCTACGATTAATTCATTGATAGTTATAAGATACTACTAAATTATTGATTTTTACATCTGAGCGGAAAGTACACTTTGCACTGCCTCCCCAACGAACCCTTCCAGTAAAACACTAACAAAAAAATAAAGCCTCAGGTAGAGTGTTCTCTATCCAAGGCTAACCTCTTTTCTTTTTTGATCAAAATTCTGGCGATTAGGGTATAAATATCTTCATCCGCTTCTGTCATTTCTCTCACTGATTTTAAAATTCTAATAATTCCACTTTTTCCTTGTACTTCTGTAAGTAGTTTATCTTCAATTACGTTGAGGCTATTTGAGTCTATAGCAGTACGCTCACTAGGCGCGGTTGATTGATTTTTACTCATCTCACTCCCTCCTCGTGCTGTGTTACTTATACATATGAACGATTACTCGTCCACTTGTCATTCAATAATTTACTTCTTATATTTCTATCACCAAATGCTTTTTTTCGTATGTGGGCTTAAAAGAAAAATCTGTACTCAACAGGGGTCAGCTTTTTTAGTTTTCTCTGTGGACGATCATGATTTGGGCATAATCTCACCCTCTGGCGGTCAATTTTTTTGCTTCGAGATATCTGCGATACTGCCTTGGATCCAGCTTCCCTAAACCCTTAAAGTCCGGCCTGGTATTCGCCTCGATAAACCATACTCTTCCTTTCTTATCAATGCCCATATCTAAACCGACGATCTTTAGAGGGAAGCGTGAGTCCAGTATTTGAACAATCTGGTAGGAGACATCGATTAATTCTCTCATCACTTCTAATCTGTTTAAGGGCTGATCGATTCCTTTCAATGTCCTGTTAATCCTTACGTCCTTGGCTCCTTTGGCTACATTGGTTACAACAGAGGATTTCTGAGGCGCAACCTTGGCACTGACCCAGGAAAGATGCCATCGGTTCAGAGGCTTTTGGAGGACAATGCGCACATCAAATGGGCGCCCCTGATAGGTTGCCAATTCAATGCCTTGCTGAATTAAGTATTTCTTATTAGGATTCAATATCTTTTGCAGCTCATAATATACATCTTCAGTAGAGCATCGGATCGTTATATCTCTATACGAAATCTCACTTTCGGAGCTATTACGCTTTTTCACGCGAACGATTCCGTTTCCTCTTCTACCGATATCCGGCTTGATATATACAGTAGAATAGAATCGGAGCATTTCCCTAAGGCTCGAAGCATGCAACCAGTCTGTTTTCGGTACATAACGCGAAATAATCGGGTCGTCCATGAGCGGAGAACCCTTTTTCATTTTACTTCGGATAACCGTATGCCTCATGTGGCACCCTCTTTCAAAAACCTCTCCAACCGTTTCTTCACTTCAAAAGGCTTCATTTTTGGACGATAGAGCTGCTCGTCGGGACTTTGGGTTATTCTCATATAAAGGTCAATCCTTTCGTTATTTTCCATTGCATAGTGTTAATGGAAGCCCGCAAATTGTGATTTGCCCAAATCACAAGATTAACCCCAAGCTCGATAAATTCATGGGTCGGCGTAGAATAATATTTAGTGGGCACGATGACTATCGGGAGACGCCCGTTCCATTCTTTCATAAATGTTTTAATTTCCCCAATGTCCCGTTTATTGCTGTGAATGAGAACAGCGTTCATCGCCGTTGTGGGCTTCCATTAAAATTGCAAATCGGGCGAATGCAGCATCTCTTTCAGTTGCTTTGTTCTTGACATGGATAGCACCTTCCTATAGATAACTGGGATTCATAAAGCCGCTCTTGTTGCGGTTGGTGCCCGTAATTGCTTTTGCATATTCTAATGGGTTCAGAAACGCTCTGCGTGCCTTCGCTCCATAGGCCTTTACGATTGATACCTTGGCCGATTGCGCGTTGCATTCAATGAGCCAGATCTTCCCCTTCCGATCTACAGCGAAGTCGATGCCGATTTCTCCGAACCTCCCGTATTTTTTCTCAACCCCTTTATAGACATCAATCAAGAAAGTATTGATTTTTTCTTTTAGGGCTTTGATCTGCTCGTTCGTGTAATGCGGGAATAATTTCTTTAAATACGTGTCATATCGATAGGCATAGGAATGGGTGGTGATCGGGGAGTTTTGCCGGCCTACACGGATGCAAACCCCAACGATATCGATTTCTCCTTGTTTGTTTCTTTGGACCTCGGCACGAAAATCGCAGAGGCGGTTGTTGCTGACTCTGACCAAATCGATCGCCCGCTGTACGATCACCGGCCGGCTCCCGAAGAAGGATTTGATCGCTTTTTGCAAGTCTTCCATCGTATTGACTCTCTTGCGAACCAAATATCCTAAAATCGAATAGCTATACAGATAACCGTTATTACGCAGTTTTTCAATGCGCATCACCTTGGTACCTTTCCTTCCGCGACGCGCTTTCACATATACTGTGCCTTGCTCCAGGATCATTTTCCTGATTTCAACCATCGTTTGAACATTTTCGGTAAGAGGCAAATAGGGGCGTATATTCTCATCCTGGTTTAATAGCTCGTAGAGATCACCTTTATTGAATGCATGAATAGGATTAATTCTCTTGATCCCCAAACGGTGGAATTCCGCTAACAGATCATCAATCTTCTTACCTGAGCCGCCCCGGACATAGATGACATCGGGAAAAGGAAATTGCTTCTTCTCCCATCTCTTGGTCTTAAAATTATAGTAAGTTCCTTTAATTCTCTTATTGGAAATATCCACATCTTCGCTGCAAAAAAAGTTAAGGGTCGTTTTGGCTTCCACGTTCGCATCGGCAAGCTTCTTCATTCGGGGGTAGCTATTCATCTTATTTAGCGGTATTGGCTTAATGCCCAAAATGACGCCGACAATCGGACGATTGAGAGAAGTAGCTTTGCTCGGTTGGTCCATTGCATTTCACCTCGTGTAGGTTTTGTAAACCTTAAGATCAATCTAGTTTCTTCTGAGGAAGATCCGGCATTTCGTTGACAGAAACAATATCTGCCGTTTTCTTCGATGGTTTCTTCCAATATTTTTCGTTCCCCGGCAGCTCGTCAAACCAGGTGGCCTCTTTCGGACAATCCAAAACCATAAGCTTTCCATATTCCCCATCGCGAGACTGGTGATATTTTAAATAGGCTTTACCCTCTTCAATGGCCAGGATCTCTACTTTCCCCGAGGTATGACTCATACAAAGCCTGACTCGTTTACCTAAACCGGACGTTCTTGCTTTGGCTTCTTCTACAATATGATAGACTTCCTCCAGCGTGAGCACGAAGCCTCGGTTCCCTGCAACCGGCCTGTTGACGAAAAAGTAATAGGGTGTAACTCCAGCCCATGAAAGCTTGTCAAGCAACTCCCCAAGCACTAGCGGGTCGTCATTGATTCCTTTCAGCACAGGGGATTGGTTAACAACAATCGCCCCGGCATCGTACAATGCCTTGAAGCATTTTCCCGCTTCCTCCGTAATCTCTCGCGGATGGTTGACATGCGCCATGATATAGATCCGTTTCTCATCGGTAGAGTAGGTTCGAATCAAATCGAGAATCTCCTGATCCTCATAGATTCGCATAGGATTGAACACGGGCATCTTCGAACCGATTCTAATAACTTTGACATGGTCTATAGCTCTCAGCGCTTCTATAATATTGCGAAGCTTGCGCGTATTCAGGATTAACGGGTCCCCGCCCGTAAGCAGGACGTTGTTGATTTCGGGCGTTCTCGCGATATAGTCGAGCCCATCCTGTACGTCAGGCATAGCCTCCTTTACGTCCGCCCGGAACAATCGCTTGCGGAAGCAGAAGCGGCAGTACGCTCCGCATACCTCCGAAACGATCAGCAGTGCTGTCGTTTGGTATTTATGCTGACAGCCCTTCACGACATAGTTGGTATCTTCATCGGAAGCATCCCATCGGCCGTATTCCTGAAGCTCGTTCGAACTCGGGATGACCAGCTTTCTAATAGGATCATGGGGATTTGTCCAATCAATCAACTGCAAATAATAATCGTTCAGTCGAAAAACAAATTTATCGGTCACTTTCTTGTAAGACACGCGCTCATCCTCTGTTAAACCGGGTATCTCGTCCACATTCGTGATGTATTTTACTTGCAATTTGTACTGATCTCCTTTCATGCCGCCACAATTGAACTTGGAAACTTTAAGTGCTCTCCTTTCTGAAGAATTTAATTTAGTAAATGCAGCTAGTACATTCCGTGTGTTGGTTCAAAGCGGATTTGCCAATAAATCCGCAAACCGGAATCCGCTAAATAGAGCAAACATTAGTATACGGTCGTCCTCATATCCCAAACAAAAACAGGAAATTTGCATCCCCTGTTTTGCCGCAACTCTATGATTTTTTAATGGACTTCCGTTGCTTTCTGTAATCTTCAGCCATGGCTTTGATCTGGTTGTGTTGCAAAAATTAAAAACGATAGTCTTAATAATAGATTCAACCTTGCTCCCTTTTGAATCTATCACTATAAAGGTACTTCCACTGTCCTTTGACTTTGATATAAGTTTCGTCCACCCTCAAATCGTTCGTCGGTTTTAAAAAGGGACCTATTCGCTTGTCTATTTCGTGTCCGGACTCATGGACCTATCTCATAATCGTTGTATGAGAAATGTGCAATCCCCGTTCGCTCATCATTTCTGTTATATCTCGATAGCTTAAGCTATATTTCAAATTTACTCCATCCATGCACCAGAACCAAAAAACTAATGGGGCTTCCAAGTTAGCGTACGGGCTTTTTCGTAACGTTCTCTAACATTGTCCCAATTGACTACATTCCACCAGGCTTCAATATAAGATTTTCGATCATTCTGATATTTTAAATAATAGGCATGTTCCCACACATCCAGCACGAGTAGTGGAATGACATCCCACTGAGAAAGATTCTGATGTTTTTCGGCCTGGAGGATTTCTAACCGTTGTGACCGTGGGGCCCAGACGAGAATCGCCCAACCTACAGCTTCCGCTTTTTCAGCTGCAGCTGAAAAATGTTTCTTGAAATCGGAAAAGCTCCCGAAATCCTTTTTTATTTGACTTTGTAAACCTCCTGTAGGTTCTCCCCCACCATGTGGAATCATATTGTACCAAAAAATGGTGTGGAGGTAATGACCTGCTCCGTGAAATGCCGCCTCGCGTTCCCAATGGGTAATCAGTTCAAAATCTCCGGTCTTTCGGGCTTTCTCCATCATTTTTTCGGCTTTATTTAATCCATCCACATAACTTTTGTGGTGCTTGTCATGATGCAGCCGCATCGTCTTTTCATCGATATACGGTTCTAACATGTTGTAATCGTATGGTAAGGGAGGTAACGTGTGCCCTCCGATCGGAACGGGATCAATAGATTCCTGCTCAAGCCTTACGTTTTTTAAGCTTGATTGCGCATAAACGTTATGATTCTCAGGCGATACACCAATCATTTGCTTAGAATGTGCAATGTCTTCTTTTTTGAACGGTTCCGCTTGAATAAAACGAGTAAATCCATTCTGTAACAAACGGCCTTCTTGCAGCAGTTGATTTATTACCGCGGGGTAGTAAAATGCTGAGTTACAGGAACCGAGAACGTTCCTAGTCCGTGCCTCTAATTCCTGTAAAGCATACTGCCAATGATCCAAATCGTGTTTCTGTCCTTCCATCATCTCTTGGGATGTTCTCAGAAAGGATAAATACTCGCTCCCTTTTGAACACCATTCCATCATAGAT
>JAQBPR010000039.1 GCA_028287395.1 Bacilli bacterium | reverse complement strand
ATCAAGCCCCTGTAAAGCGACAACTTCCAGCTCGGATGATTTATAGATTTTAACCAGGTTATCACATTGAATCATGCCTGACCCCTCCTTCTCAATTAAAGATAACCTTTTGACCTTCCTTCAAGCCCTTGGTTATCTCTAAGTTTGTACTATCCGAAATGCCTGTTTCAACATCGATCTCTTTGCGAATCCCTCCAACCAAAATATGTACATAAGTACGCCCGAGGAAAGTAGATAACGTTTTTTGAGGAATAATCAAAGCATTTTCCTTCTTCACCAAAGTTATTACGATACTAGCAATGTTCCCTATTAAATCCCCCTCTGGCAATTCGTCTACGCCAATAACCAAAGAGGTTTGATTCACAGACTGCTGATTGCGATCATCTGTTAAAGGCACAGACGAAGGAGCTTGTAGAATATGTCCACTAAAGGTTTTGTCGTCCGCAACCACATCCACTTTCATACCTACTTTTACTACATTGAGATCACTTGGAATAGAGAATTTGCTTACTAACTGCACTTGCTTGGGATCAGAAATGCTAACGACTGTTTCATAGGCAGTTACATAATCACCTTCTTTTAATTCCGAAACAAAGGTAACCTTACCATCAATCGTAGCAATCAATTTTGTTTTAATCAGCAGATCACTTAAATGATTTAATTCGTTCCGCGCCAATTCAACATCAATTTTCTGCAAATGCAGTGTAATCGTATCATTAGGTGTCAATAGCTCACTTTGTTGATAGGCGATCGTCGCCTTTTCTAACACACGTTTCTGCACAAATACTTGACTTTCAAAATCTTCCGAATCTAGCTGAGCCAAAACATCCCCCTTTTTAACCGTATCCCCCACTTTTACAAGAATGTTCTGCAATCTGCCGCCTGAGCTATTAAAGAATAAATCTTGCTTTTTACTTGATACAAATTCGGCACTATTTTTTAATTCTTTGCTTATTGTCCCCCGCTTGACTTCAGCAACCGCAAAGTTTTGTTCCACAGGTTTGATAAGTGGAGGTTTAAGGGCCGTCTTTCCCTTAGGTAAAATAGAACAGCTTGACATCAATACCAACAAACTACAAAACAATATAAATTGAAATGTTTTCATCTAATCTTCCCCTAGCTTAATGGCTTGATGGATTTTAATTTTGGATAACATCCAACCCAGGATAACAAGACCCAGCAGCAGCATAAAACCAAGAGTGATATATAATCGGATATAATCGCCAGCATTAAAAACTACAAGGAATGGCGGAACTTGAGTTGCTGAATTAAAGGAAAGCTGGAATAAAGGAACGAATAATTGATTCGTCAGATTTCCTATCAAAACACCCATTAATACGGCTGCGCCAGAAGTAAGCAATTGCTCAAGTAATAATAACCCGATCAATTGTTTAAATGATATGCCCATCGCGCGTAGAATCCCAAATTGCAAGGTTCTTCCGGAAAGGGAAAGAATCCAATATAACATGAAACCAAAAAAGCTAATAAAAATAGAAATAATAAAACCCAATGTCATAACACCGTTTATGGCTAGCTCAAATGGTTCATTCTTGACTTTAATGATCGCCTGTGGGGTATCATTTATTGCAGTGATTGGCCAATCTTTATCCGTAAGTGCGTTGTAAAAGGTATTAAGTGAAGCACCTGGCCTTAGCTTCATCCATACATCGTAAGGCAATAGCGCAATATTATCTTGAATATACGATAAGTGCCCCACTACTAAATGAGGCTTAGCCGTTACTACATCACTATCTTTGGCAACCTGTGCTGGATTTGGATTCCATCCTGGCCAATAATCAATAATGCCATAAACATTAGCCTGCGCCATCCTTGCATCCATCCATGAAAGATTGATGGTATCACCCACTTTTACCTTAAGCTCATCCGCAATAGATCTGGAAATCAGAACCGCTGAAGGATCACTGGCAATTAAATTTAAGTAATCATAAAAATGATGATCCAATAAACCATCCCGCATCCAAGCTACTAGACCGAATTCATTGGTATCGATCCCCATTAAACGCGAGCTTATAGAGGTGGAGTTCATTTCCACAACAGCATCATCTTTAATAAATACCTTTGCCGCAGCTTCCACTTCAGGTAAGTGTGAATATGGAAGAAACGGTGGTTCTACATAATGGATTACTTTAGGCACCGGAACTGCAGCGGCTGGCGGAGGTCCTGGAGCACCAGTTGGAGCAGGCGGCGGCTCATCGGAATCCCATTTGACCTTCATTGTAATATCAGCGCCATTGCTATATCGAATTTTATCCTCATTATTTTTATTGATTGTCCTTGCAGCACTCGCACTGAACAAGCCAGTCGCTAAAGTTAAACAGAGAAATACCATGATAAACTGATATTTGATCGTAGATCGCCCAACTTGCAGCAAGATCATATATACAGTAGAGGTCCACCATCTTCTACCCAACCAGAAGACCAGCCGAATCAACCAAGGATATAATCGCAATGCTAGTAAAGCCGCACCAAGCAGGAATAAAGAAGGTATTAAGAACAATAAGGGATCAATTTTGAAGTTTATCGAATTTAGGCCGAGTGTCAGCATATCATGCATTCTGCGTTTGAAGCTTTGCAGCCCATATATCGCAATTCCCAGCACAATGATATCAAGAAAATACTTATGCCAAAAAGATAAGGTTACTTCTCTCGCAGACTGCCTTTTTTGATCTACAATGGAGGCTCGAGTTGCTAAAAAAGCAGGAAAAATAGTCATTGCAATTGAACCAACTACAGCAAAAAACGTATATAGATAAGCATCGCGATTTAAATTTGCATCCAAGGTCGCACGTTGGACAAATTCAAGAAATCCATTGGAAGCGCCGAGCAATTTTGTGAAAAACAACCCCACAAAGGGACCTATTAAAAAAGCCAAGCCACCTAACAAAATACCTTCGATCAAGTAACCAAATAAAATTTGCAGCCGGCTTGCTCCTCTGCTTCGCAAAACCGCAATTTCTGTCTTCTGCCGATCAGTAATCAAGTTAGCGACCATATATAAATAAAAGGCCAATAAAATAATAACAGGCACATTAATCGAGAATAACATTAGCTTCAATTGCTTTTCTTTCTCATAATACGTATGAATGATATCAATAGCAGGCGCATTCTTCGTGTAGTTTGAGAAGTTTTTACTGTAATATTTATTAACCGTATCGAATGTATTTAAATACGTACTGACTTGATTCAGCTTTAACTTATTATAATCCAAAGCGTAAAACCATCGTTCAAAAACCAGAGGAAGCTTATTGTTTAACACAAAGTCTTTTTCAAATAATGGATCATCTATAAAAACCGTATTCGTATAACTACTTAACTTATGATTCCAATACAAATCTTGATTATCTTTTTGATCAATAACACCTACAAGCTTGATATGAAAAGATATACTTTTTTTTGCAGCAGTTGTAACGGTTGAGGCAATAAATTCATTTCCCAAAACCATTTGTGTTCTATTTAAATAACTATCCGTCACTAGAACCTCATAAATTCCGTTAACTGCCGTTGCTGCAGGTAAATGTCCATCCACAAGTCTAATATGGTCTGATAGATGACTCATCGCTGTCAAATCAGTAGTTAAGGATTTATCATTTATAGGTTGATTGGGATTTGCCGGTTTCAAAGTTAAGCGGCTAGTGCTCCGTTCAATCGAATAAATCTGAACAGGCATCCCAAATTTATTTTCCTGTTGACCCATAAACCTATCCGCGGTTGTAAAAACCGCACTTTTTTGATCCTGCGTTAAATTAGCGCCTATAAATCCACTATATTCAAAAACGCCCGGATAAACACCTTTTTCAAGCTGCAAATTTTGCAAATCCTTGGTAAGAGTTCTTTGCAAAATAGCTTGTGTATAGATAGGCATAGTGCTTACTAAAGCAACAGTAAAAATTAAACCGAATAAAAGACTAAGCTCCAACCATTTATTTTTGACCATTTTCCGCAAAATCATAATTAATAAGGCCATGGTTTCCCCTCCAGTCATAATGAATTATTTAATGATGACCTTTTGGCCTTCCTTCAAGCCTTTGGTTATTTCCACTTCCGTTGAAGCAATAATACCCGTTTCCACATCAACTTCCTTTCGGCTTTCCCCTTCGAGAACATGCACGAAATTACGGCCAAGAAAGGTCGATAATGCCGTTCGCGGAATAATCAAAGCTTTTTCTTTCTGCTCCAGAACAATTATGATATCTGCATAAGCACCTAAACCTGTTCCCGCAGGTAAACCATCAACAGCGATTACTAAGGTTTTGGAATTCTTTTCTTGCTGGACTTGATCTGCTGTGAAAACTGCATTCGAGGGTGCTGTTAGAACATGACCTTGATATTGATGGGTGTCCATGATCACATCCACTTTCATGCCCGCATTTACTTTGGTCAAATCATCTGAATTAGAGAATTGACTTTCCAGCTGCACATGTTTGGGGTCGGATATGCCTACGATTGTTGTAAAAGCACCCATGTAATCCCCTTCCTTAGCTTCCGATACATAGGTAACATCACCATCAATTGTTGAAACAAGCATCGTTTTTTCCAACTGCCCGTTAAGATTAGTTAACTCATTTTGGGCGATTTCAATATCAATTTTTTTCAAGCGAAGTGAAACAACATCATTGGGATTTTGTTGCTCGGCTTGTTTATAATAAATAGATACCTTCTCTAGCATTAGCTTTTGCTGAAAAATTCGATTTTCCAAATCCTCCGGATCAAGTCGAGCTACTACATCGCCTTTTTTAACCTTATCCCCTAATTTCACATTAATGCTTTGGAGCCGACCACCCGAATGTTTAAAAAATAAATCCTCTGTTTTACTCGAAACAAACGATGCTCCATTTTTTAATTGCCTGGAGATCGCTCCAAGCTTCACATCCACAACCTCAAAGCTTTGTTTAGCAGGCTCAATAAGAGGCGGCTTAAGCGCTTGTTCCTCTATCGGCATTAAAGCACAGCCCGACATGACTAATATTAACCCGCTAATAAGTATGCACTGCAATGTTTTCGCTCTAGCCCTCATCCACAATTCGCCCATCCTCCAATGCATAAACATGATCCACAATTTCCATAATCGCAGGATCATGTGTTGTAATTACAATCGTCATATGCTCTTTCTGCACTAAATCCTTAAATACCTTCATCACTTGAAGTCCCATCTTACTGTCTAAATTAGCTGTAGGTTCATCTGCCAGAAGCAAAGTGGGTCTATGCGCAATAGCTCTCGCAATTGCAACCCTCTGCTGTTCACCGCCTGACATCTCAAGCGGACGATGCTGCATTCGCTTCTGCAGCCCGACGAATTCGAGCGCTTCTTCAGCAAAGCTTCTATAGTAACGTGACTGAATCTCGGCAATGCGCAATCCAAATTCTACATTCTCATAAGCTGACATAAAGGGAAGCAATGCAAAAGACTGGAAAATAAGCCCCATACTGCGTTTTCTCAAACTATTCCGATGTTTCTCTGTCATTTGAGAGATTTCTTGACCCTCAAAATATATCGAACCATCCGTTGGTTTATCCAGTGCGCCTAATAGATTTAATAGTGTGGTTTTACCAGAGCCGGAACGCCCTCTCAAGGCAATCAGACGAGCATGCGGTATGGTCAATTCTACTCCAGCTAGCGCTTTCACAATAGCATCACCATGGCCAAAGGTTCGGGTTACCCCTATGGCTTGAAGAATGGGACCGGTCCGTACGGATGACTTCGATTCTTGTTTATTTTCTTCCATCAATTCTTCCATAGTTAGTCACACCGCCTTATTAAGCTCTTCTTTCCAATTTACCGCTTTTTAGCAAAAAAAAATAGACATCTTTTGTTAGAAAAGGAGTGAATTTGTTAGATGATCATTCAAAACAAAAAAATACAATCCTAGTTGCATTTTCAGTGTTATTTGGCTTCTACTTCATATTCTCTCGGTGTACAGCCTTCTAAACGCTTAAAAGCCTTGGCAAAAACCTTGGCATCCAAGAAGCCAACCGCTTCGGCAATTTCATAGATTTTTAGCTCGCCCTTACTGAGCATTTCTTTGGCTTTGCTAATGCGAATACGCGTAAGCGCCTCACTCAGGGACTCGTCCGTTTCTTTGCCATATAAATCACTAATGTAGCTTCGACTCAAACGTACATGAGCTGCAATATCAATTGTACTGATATTATTCGCATAATTCTCGTCCATATAACGAAAGGCTTTTATGACAAACGGGTTTCGGGAAAGCGGTTCTGCTGCTCGAATCTCATCCAAGGTTATATTCACATTAGTTTGGTTTTCCAAGTCTTTATGTAAACTCGTTAGCTGTCTCTTCATTTCCCGCGTTTGCAGCAGCTCTTCCCGTACAGAAATAAGAATTGTTAAAAGCTGATCTGGCTCCATGGTTGGTTTAAGGATGTAATCCTTCGCTCCATGCTTCATCGCTTCTTTAACATATGTAAAATCATCCATACAGCTCAAAACAATAACAGCAATGGGGCGGGAGTGGTTTTGGAGCAAGCGAATCAGCTCTAATCCATCCATTCGCGGCATTATCAGATCGGTGATCACGATATCAACATGCAACAAGTCAATTTGCTCCCATGCTTCTTTGCCGTCTTGCGCTTCACCCACATGCTGGAACCCAAATTGCTCCCAATTTACCAAGGTTTTTAAACCAACACGTATGATCGGTTCATCATCCACTATGAATACATTCAATTCGCTCACCGCATTTCTTCGATTCTAAATTCTTCACTCCGATGGATAGGCAACGAGATCCGCACTGTAGTGCCTTGTTTTTCCTTACTAAAAATATGCATTTTATAATCTGCCCCATAATATAACCTGATTTTTTCGCGAATGTGACGAAGACCGATCCCACTCATACGTTCTTTCATTCCATTGGGCTGCGCAGGAAACGCACGTGCAGCTTTTTTTTCGAAGCCAACTGCTTCATCAAAATTCAACAAATGCTCTGGCATCCCTATGCCATTATCCGTTACCTCACAAAAAAATAAATCACGATCAATCCAAGCTTTAATGGTAATCGCGCCTTTACCTTTTGATGGTTTAATCCCATGAATAATGGCATTCTCTACGAGTGGCTGCAGGATCATTCTAGGGACAAGGCATAATCTGGCAAAATCATCAAGCTCAAACAGCACCTCGATTTCATCTCCATACCGAAAAAATTGGATGGCCATATAAGCTTCTACTAACTGTACCTCTTCCTGCAAGCTAATGAAATCTCCTCTTTTGCCAAGACTAGACTGTAAAAGAAGCACTAAGGCTGTCACTACCTCTGATATCTGCGGTGTTTTATGTATTTTGGCTACCCATTTAATTGTATTCAAGGTGTTATAGAGAAAATGAGGATTCAGTTGATATTGCAATGCTTCGATTTCGGCATCCTTTTTCAAAGCTTCTTCCTGCTTCACCTGTTTGATTAAATCTTCGATTCGATTTAGCATTTGATTGTAGCTGTTACCTAACTCATTCATTTCCTGCTTGCTTTCCCATACCCAATAAGCTTTTAAATCTCCAAGCTCAGCACGCTTCATCAGTCCTCGTAAATGCAGCAATGGCTTCATCAAGTACCGAGAGAATAACAGCGAGCTTAATAAAGAAATAACTACAATAAAAAACAATGAGCTTATAATCACATTGCGAAAAAATAAAAATGAACCTGACAAATAAGCTCGATTTCCAGTCAAATGCGAATTCCAAATTAAATTTACATAAGATATTGTTTTATCAGAAACAAGCGGTTCCGTTCCATTGCTATTATCTAAGGTTTCTTTGTTATATACCGTTTGTCCAGCAGTATCCTGAATAACCAAATGCGTCTTATCTCTAACCATATTCGCATGGCCCATAAAAGTTGATAAGTTAAGAATCACGATAATACGTCCACGTCGCATATTCGTAGATGTTTCTATTAAAGGATCTTCGTATCTTATACCGTAGGATTCCTGCGTATTATCACTTAATAATAGGGGTGAAAACAAGGGATTCAGGTTTTTAAAAAGCCTTTCATCTATGATTTGATTCGAGCCTGTTTTTGAGCACATGGTGCTTCCCTGGTAATCGAAAGCGATACAAATTACATACATATCCCGATTTTGTTGAACCAGTCGACCCAGAAGCTCATTGATATAAAACTGAAGCTTTTGATAAGCGTTTGTTTGATTTTTAGAGGATACGAGAGACTGTTGAACGGCAAAGTCCATGTTAATATTCTTGCTAATCAGCTCCATCTCATGAAGCTTTTGTTGCAGGAGTTCAATCGTCTGCTCATGCATTTGCTCAAGTGACAGCTTATGCTCCTGCCCGATATAAGCAGTTGATTGATAATAAAAAATCAAGGCAGCAATAAATAAAGGGATCGAGCCCATAACTAATAAATACAAAAGCAATGAAAAACGGAAGCTGCGGAAAGAGATAGGGAATTTCACGACTTAGTATTGGAGAATAAATTTATTTTTTTACATAGATTCTGTTCAATCGCATCCAACGGATGGTAGGGAGGATTGGTGTAATCCCTTAACAAAATAGCTGTTTTATTAACCATTGTCTTTCTTCCCCTCCCCTTATATTTCAATAAATTTAAGTGGGCAACCTACTTCCCCAATGCAAAGTAGTTGGTAATTATAAATATCATAAACGAAGCGAAAACAAGCAAAGATATAGTTGCAAATATTCTCTTTGGATTCTGAAACCATTTTGGGAATTGGTCGAGTCTTTTAGGGGCCTGAAAACCTTGAATAATATCACCATGTTTAATTACATCGTTAAAGGGAACCCTTTCGTCTAAGGTAACCGATTGTGTTTGATTCACAGTAGTGTGAAGCGTCTTATCATTAAATGGATTGTAAGGATTTTTCATCTTAACCTCCTCATTTTCACTATCCATATTATAACATAATCCGTAAATTATAGTGAGGATATAGTTAACTATATTGCCTGTTTAACAAGTAAAAAAGGAACAACAACAATGCAAGCTCTTCAACTCGAATCCGTTTAGTTCAACATCACCAAAAAAGAAACGGCTTTGTTGCAATTGTTGCACCAAAGCCAATTAAACAAACAAATCAACACCAAATCCAACAAAATACACCTATTTTCTATTTCACCTTTATATTATGATTTTACTAAATATATAAAAAAAGTCTGAAATCGACAGAAGATCTGACCACTAAAGTAAAAAGGCATAGCAAACAAGCCATTTAATGATGACTTAATGGGAATATGTGGGGGGTTAAGGAAGTTAAGTTGTAACCGACATAATGCGATAACCCTGGGCTTTTGCTAATAAAATCGCTTGTTCTACCGTGATTTCACGGTCTACTGGAAGAACATCCGATTTCTTGTACAATTCAGCGTTATAAGACTCTTTGTTCTTCAAGATGTTATAGATGGCCGTTAATAACATTCGTGCAATAGCAATAATTGCCCGTTTGTGACCTCGACGCTTTTTGAGCCTTAGGTAGCGGTTTCGGATTTCAGGATGCTTTTCACTTTTGATAACGGCGGTTGCACATTGTACTAAAAGTGGTTTGATGTAGCATCCTGCTCTTGAAATCCGGGCTGATTTTTTCTTGCCGGCACTTTCATTATTTGTAGGTGTAAGTCCTGCCCAGGAACATATATGCTTAGTTGTCGGGAACACGTCCATATTCACACCTATTTCCGAAACCACGGCAATGGCGGAAAAAATGTTTTTAAAGGACGGAACAGTAAGATGAGGTTGATTTTTTCTGAATAGGACTCGGCAAGGGAAACGATGATGGTTTCAAGATCGGCTTTACGGGATTCCAGATCTTCGCAATGTTGTTGAATGACTTTTAATTTTCCTGCTTGTTCGGGTGTAATAAACCCG
>JAQBPR010000024.1 GCA_028287395.1 Bacilli bacterium | reverse complement strand
TGATATTAAAACCACACCGAGTTCACTGCCTTCAAAAGTTAATAAAGAGAAGGCTGCCATATTGAATTCTTTTTCTAAGGAATGGGCTTTTTTCGGTAATAATTTATGGCAGAATCGTTTCTCGCCTGATGAAAGTATGACAAAAGACACGATTGCGGGCGCGAATTTGGTCTATGATTATGTGCTTCCTGCGAATAGAGGGAACGAGACATACCCGCTTGTGGAGAATGGTATTATGTATGTTACCACTGGCAAAGCGTCAGTATCTGCATTAGATGCTCTAACAGGGAAAATGTTATGGAGCTTTACCCCGAAAACTCACCTAACCAAAGGAATGTCAACAACTAACCGAGGAGTGGCTCTTGGAGCGGACAAGGTTTATGTCCTCACGCCAGATAATCAGCTAATTGCAATCAGAAAATCAGACGGTGTACAAGTTTATTCGGTAGTGGTTGCTGATGTTAAGCTGGGTTATTTTGAAACTATGGCGCCTTTATATGCAGATGGTAGAGTTTTTGTCGGATCCTCGGGTGGAGACGCTGGTGTCCGCGGATTTGTTTCAGCATATGATGCGGAAACAGGAAGCAAGCTATGGCAGTTTTATACTGTACCGGAGCGAGGTAAAGATTGGATGCCGTTGGAGGGTGACCATGGAGGTGGAGCCGTTTGGACAACACCTGCTTACGATCCCGAGATCAAACGACTCTATTTTGGCACAGGTAATCCATCTCCTGATTTTTTTGGAGAGTCGAGAAAGGGCAGTAATCTATATACTGACTCTCTAGTTGCCATTGATGTTGTCACGGGTAAAATGGTCTGGTACCAGCAGGAGGTTTCGCATGATTTATGGGACTATGATGTGGCTTCACCGCCGATGTTATTCAAAGTGGGCTCCAAATTGATTGTAGGCGAAGCAGGCAAGAATGGATTTTGGTACGAGTGGGATGCAGAAACAGGCGAACCTTTTACAAAACCAATAGCATTTGTAAAACAAGACCAAAAGCCACCAACAGAGAACGGTACGTTGGTTTGGCCGGGACCTGCTGGTGGAGCAAATTATGGACCTTCTGCATACAGTCCGCTGACGAACCAGGTTTACATTGCTGGAATTAACGGACCTGCTACGATTTATTCAAAAAAAACGGAGCATCATGAGGGAGAAAACGATTATGGTACAGGACAAAACTCGGCTCCAGTAGGTGATTGGTCGGGTACCATTACTGCGGTTGATACGGATACAGGATTACAAAGCTGGCAAATCAATATTGCAACTCCGGCCTTTGGTGGAGTTACTGTAAATGCAGGTAATCTCTTAGTATTTGGCCAATCGAATCAGACAGGAACGTTGAGTGCGGTTTCGACCGATTCGGGAAAATTGGTATGGACAACAGAGACTGGAGGACCGATCGGTTCAGCCCCGATCATCTACCAAATAAAAGGTCATAGCTACATTACAGTCGTAACAGGTGGTGCAATAGCCATGCTAGGTTTATATCCTTATACGGGTCAAGCTCACGTACTGACATACCAAATTAACTAAACCCTTGAATCTTCATCAAATGTCAAACTTCTGCTGTCTTGGAAAAACGATTATACCGCCTCAAGCAAGCCACAGAGTCTATCCTTTGGGGCTGGCTCAGCGTTATTTTGCAACAGTCTAGTTATTTATTGCTTTTTATAACTAAACGAATTTGAGCATCTGTCAATCCGTATAATCGATATATGGCTTGATCCAGCTCTTTCATGATCATGGAAGCAGCTTCTTTGCTTTCTTTATCCGTCTTATAACCGCTTCGACTGGTCAGGCCGCTTAACTCGTCCACCATTTGCACAATCGTTTGCTGCTGTTCAAGCGATATGCGGGGAATGATAATTTTGCCGATATAGTTATTATCGAAATGCATGGTTCTGATCGCAGTGCAATAAATAAATTTATAGGTGTACCAGCTGACAAAAGTCGAATTCAGCAGCGCTACAATATACTTATAGCTATAATTCAAATCATGAAGAATCGTATTTTGAACGGTATCCATACTGATAATCGTCCCCGATTCATCATAATATGAGGTGATCAAGATATGAGGCTCCGGATTCTGCACATGGGCTACTAAGTCTTGAGAAATAATCTTCGGATTTTGCATAAAACTAAGCTTCGATGCTTGATTATTCACGAGCTTTTGCGGGAGATACCCTTTAATTCCCTCACATCCGTAGCGAAAAATATTTTTCCCGCCGACAACAGGATAATCCCCCTGATCCGACAAGAACTTTTGCAGCCCCATTCCCCGTTTTGTAATCGAGATTTCTTTCAAGAAAATCGTCTCTGCCTGGATACTTTTTACAAGATCCAGCTCTTCCTGGCTTACATCGCAAATCCAAGCCTTGAATTTATGAACCAAGGCGGTATCAATGATGGTGTCTTGAATAAACTGTTTATCGATAAATTTACGGGCGAGGTATTCCTTGATTTGTAAGGAATGGTTATAAGTAAAAACAATCTGCTCCAATTTCACTTTATCAAAAGCTTTTTCCACATCCACCAGCACACTCGTTTTCTCTAGCAACGATTCAACCAGGGAGTACCATTTTTCCGAGTAAAGCAGCGATTTGGGTACAATGAAGGAAACAATCCCTTTTGCATGGATCCATTGGTTTTTGGTATAGTCTATGAATACAGCCGCGCTGTTCAAATTCTGGGTATCGACAACATTTTTACGGATTACTTTCTTCGATGCGTCGTCAAGCTCCGCGCCATAAGGAGGATTGCCGATAACAATATCAAAACCTGACTTTTCTTTGAATATATTGGAAAATTCCAGCTTCCATAAAAAGTAAGGCTTGCTTTTATCCTTCTTATATTTTTCAAGCTTTTTCAAAGCTTCAGGCTTGTTTTCCCGCTCTAATGTATAACGAATAAGCTCCCATTCCATCCGAACCGCTTCATTTTTAATTTCTTTCTTTTTGGACGCATTTTGCTCATCAAACAAACGCTGCTGCAGCATATACAACTGTTCTAAAATGTCATCTGTTCGGTCTGAAAATAACTCCAACTGCTTGTTTTTGAGGACACGTTGATGTCCGGTGAGTAAACTTTCGTCAAAAAGCTTGATCCCCTCGAATTCGTTAATCAAGCTATTCCCACACATAATATTGTAGTCCAGGTTCGGTAAAGCCCGAATCCCGTTTTCGTTTTCATCGACAATCAAGGACAACCATAGACGAAGCTTGGTGATTTCAACCGCACTGCTTTCGATATCAACAGCAAATAGGCAATTCTTGATGGTTTCCTTCTTCAAAAGATAGGACGACCGCGCAAAACGAATCTGTTCCGCTGCGACCATCGATTTATCTTTACATAGATACTCTGTAATATTCATTCGCACTTTGACGATCTCATTTAGCATACCAAGCGGAAAAGCTCCAGAACCGACCGACGGATCGGCAACCTTCAAATTCGCTAACGCCTCATCGATTTGGCTGATGTGCTTGAGAATATTATGCGGAATCAAGTATTCCTTTTCT
>JAQBPR010000018.1 GCA_028287395.1 Bacilli bacterium | reverse complement strand
TCGATCATGGCTATCATGAAGCTCTTCTCCCGCAGCCCTGAGAAGGGCGCCGAAACCCTGGTATGGCTCGCGGACGCTGCCAACATCACCGAAATCACCGGCGGCAACGGGGGTTACTATGCTGACAAGCAACTGAAATCCCCCTCTGAAGCAGCACGGGATGTGGACGGCGCTAGGCGGCTGTGGGAAGTAAGCGAACAACAAGCTCGTGATTCGGCAGCAATCAACGGGGGACACTGAGCTTGACCCGATGCATTTTATGCTAAACTGTGCTTTTCCCATTAGAATGAGACCTAATACATCCGGAGATTGGAGCGTGAAAGCCGTTGGCGCCATTAAAAGAACAACAAATGGAACAGATTCACCCTGAACTCAGACGCAGAGAACAGATTAAAAAGGCGGCTCTTAAAGTATTTGCCCGTAACGGAGTCGTTAGAACGAAAATGAGCATGATCGCGGCTGAAGCTGGCATCAGTCAAGGTCTTTCCTACCGCTATTTCAGCTCGAAAGACGAGCTTTTCACGGAGCTCATAAAGGAGGCGATGGAAGAAGCAGAAGCGTCTGTCGGGTACATTAAACATCTGCCGGGCACACTGCTCGAACAAATAAGAACCTTGACAGAAGCGATGCTTCATGAGAGCAATCAACATTCCTTCTTGCTGATTCAGCAGGCCATAACATCGGATGAGGTGCCTGAAAAGGCCAAAGAGATTATTAAGCGCGATGCTTCGAAGGATATGATCGATCAGTTAGTCCCCATCTTCATAAAAGGGCAAGAAGCGGGCGAACTCTGTTCAGGTGATCCCCGGAAGCTATTATTCTTCTACTTCTCCGTCATTAAAGGGCTGATGCTGCAAGAAGTACAGACAAATGAAGACGACTGGATACAATATGCCGACCTTTTAATAAAACTAATAACGAAGTAATGCTTCAAACCGACGAGTGTTGCGGATCGCGCCAAAGATGATTTACGCGGAATATATTGTAGTATTATTTCAAACTGTTCAGGTGGCTCTGCTCACCGAAATATTCAATCTGCTTTAAGTACAGTTACATTTCATTTACTTACTTTATAATATTTCAGCTCTTACGTAAGACAATATATTCAGCTATACTGTTTTAGAAGTGAGATGCAATTATGGGATTTCTTCTCTAACGACTCTCAGTGGAGAATCAAGGCAAGTTACCCCATCACTAAGGAGGACATTAATCATGAGGACGATTAAACTTGGAAACAGCACATTAGAGGTGCCGGTCGTTGCAGTCGGCTGCATGCGTATTAATTCGTTGGACAAAGCCGCGGCTGAGCAATTTATCCAAACAGCGTTAGAAGAAGGCGCGAATTTCTTCGACCATGCGGATATATACGGCGGTGGAAAATGTGAGGAAATATTCGCGGATGCCATCCATATGAATGCGAATATTCGTGAAAAGATCATCCTGCAATCCAAGTGCGGCATTCGGAAGGGAATGTTCGACTTTTCCAAAGAACATATTTTAGAATCGGTAGACAGCATCTTGAAGCGATTAAAAACCGATTATCTGGACATTCTACTTCTGCACCGTCCGGATACGTTGGTAGAACCGGAAGAGGTTGCGGACGCTTTCAATATTCTTGAAAGCTCTGGAAAAGTGCGGCATTTCGGCGTTTCCAATCAGACTCCGATGCAGATCCAGTTGCTGAAGAAGTCGGTGAAGCAACCAATTGTTGCAAATCAACTTCAATTAAGCATCACCAACGCCACCATGATCTCTCATGGATTTAATGTAAATATGGAAAATGATGCGGCTGTGAGCCGGGACGAAGGTGTGCTTGATTATTGCAGACTGAACGATATCACCATTCAGCCTTGGTCGCCTTTCCAATACGGATTCTTTGAGGGCGTATTCCTCGGAAATGACAAGTTTCCGGAATTGAATCAGAAGATCGATGAAATCGCAAAAAAATATGAAGTTAGCAACACGACGATCGCCATCGCATGGCTTTTGCGTCATCCCGCACACATGCAACCGGTCATCGGTACGATGAATATCGACCGGTTAAAGGATTGCATTAAGGCAAGCGATGTTCATCTGACACGCGAAGAATGGTATGCTATCTTTCTTGCGGCAGGTAATGTACTTCCGTAAATGCACAAGATCATACAGTAAACCTTCCTGTGCTTCTGTACATGTAGATAGATCTATACTAAAAGCAGCACTTCGTAACAAAGCAACCTCAAGTCTTTATTGACCCGAGGTTGCTTTACTGCTTTAGAGGAGAAAATAACTTGCAGGTAAACACGTCTTTATTAGGGAAAGGCCCCTAAACACAAGCCTCATCAGTCTACTGCTCTCTCCTCCTGGATGATGGATTAAGGGCTATGACCCGTTACGTACTTCCATCGTAAAAATTGCAGTTCTCTTGCTTTGGAAATCGCTTGTACTCTTGCGGTAAAAGACTTTTTATTCGAAAAATAATGTGTTGTCTTTAGCAAAAAACACACCTGTCGTAGTTTGTTCGATATCTTTCTGAAGTTCTTTAATAATGAGAAATGTTTTGGGGAATGCCTTTCGCATGATCGATACTTCACCCTCCCCTTTCGTTTTCAAAAAAGTGATTAACGTATTTCGGCGCTCCTCTATCGAAAAAACGACTCGGCGAATCTGTTCATACTTGCTTCGGATCGCTTCGTATTCCGCAGCTTCATTCCGTGTTCTTGCTTCTACGATTCTTTCAAATGACGCTTCATACTCCTCAAGCTCGCGTTGTAATCTATCCCTGACAATCACGAGTTGACGAAATTTATCGTCGAGCTCATCAAACTCCTTTTTAACCTTGGTACGATCAAAGCCTTCAATATTGATGCTTGTCGCGCGTTCCGCTTCATTACCGATGAAAGCTGTGACCACTTGCGCCTTCGCATGGATCAGACCCCCGATAATACGTCCCCGATTTATATCAAGAAATATATTATTCGCGGTTAGTTTGCAGCCGATTGCATATAAACCAATATGTATATCGCCGCCTGCTTGAATTGTGCATTCATTGGCGTGTTTCATATAAACATTTTGCGCGGCTTGAATCAATGCCCTCTCCTTACCGAAAATACCGCCTTTTATATAAATATCTCCAGTGCGCGAAACGATACTATCAATCGAACCGAGACCCATTGTACTAAGCACTGATATATCCTTGGTCGCGTGAACGCTGAAACCATCGCTAATTGTGCCTTTGACCGTTACACTGCCATCATAGTCGATATTACCCGTTTTACTCCCGACATCTCCTTCAATGATCAGCACTTCTTGTACCGCAATGTTGCCATTCACTATAGCAAGAGCACCATCGATCAGAGCACGCAGCACAATTTTATCACCTTCATTGACCTCGACGATGGTGGCATTGTCATAATACAACTGCTTGTCTTTACCCTGCATAGCGGGAAGCATATTACCTGTAACGGTTCGCCCTGGCGTACCAACGCCTGCAATTATTTTTTCTCCGAGCCATTCATCCTTTTTTACTTCGTCCAAAAAATTCATTTCATAATAATCCGCAGTTCCGTCTTGTTGAATAATAGGCTTACGTTCCGACATGATATAGTAACGAATCGTCGCATCGTCTCCATTCACTGGGCGGGTGCCTTGGGCAATCAAAACATCTTCTCGGGCTTTTAATCCCGACCTAAGCACATCTACCAGCACGCCTTCAATTATATTTTGTTTTTCAAGGGTTTCTATGATTTCAGAGGTGATTTCCGATAAGCTTTCCTTAAGCTCAGTCTCCGTCACATTCAACCTGACTTTAGCTTCTAATAAATCTTTGGATAGAACCATTTCGACACGCGGTTTAAGAATACCAATCTCCATGGCTTGATTACTGGCAAATTGCAGTGCGTTTCTCAAATTTGCGAATTGCGTAAGGGCGACTCGCGGGGCATCCTGCAGCACCCGATCAAAATCTTTGATCGGAAATCCCACATTGAAAACCTCAATATAAACTTTATCTTTTTCAAATTGCAAATAGAAATAATCGTTCTTGTATAAATGTTGCATAGTTGAATAACCTCCAAGACCTACATAAGCCACACCTTTTTGCCAATGTTTAAGTATAGTCAAACTCCATATAAACAATAAAGAAAAGCAAACAACCGGGCATCTTAAGTTCCTCTTGTTTGCTTGTGGTGCCTCATTTTCCCGTCAACCCGAACCGCCATTACTTCTAAAAAAACTGCTTGCGTTTTTCGCATTATGAAATAAAACGACAATTCTAGTCCCTTGGAAAGACACAACATCCTGAGCATCCAAAGCTGAGAAAGTTGAGCCGTGATCCGTTGAAATCGTAATCTTTTCTTTTAAGTCCGATACACCATCAACTACGGTATGATCAGCTAAATTAGCGGTGTTATTAAGGTTGGAGTTTAGGCTCATCCAACGGCCATCATGCGAAATGCTTCCATTTTGTAATATTAATGTTGGAGTGGTGTAAAGTTGACCCGTCCTAATCTCATCTTTGAAAATGTTCCCGGATGTATCTTTAAAAGAATTCGAGTTAATTTGAAAATAATAATAATTATTAGTCAATTGTGCTGCAAAATGAATGATCACTGTTTTACCCGAGAATGTCAGAGTTGCAGTTGAAGGAATGCTAACCCAATTACCGCCGGTTGTAATTCCACCCCAATACTGTATTCCCGCTCTAAAACTCGCTTCATCACTCTGGGCATTTTGCACATATTCATCAAAAACCAATGTAAAATCCTGATAAGTATTTGATAAATAGCTATTTAACAATTTAGGCGCTGTAGTATCCACGATTCCATTTACTTGAATCAAAGGGGTTAAAGTTTCGTCATTACGAACATTTCCATAACTGTCCTTAAGGGCGCCGCGATCATCTATTATTATTTTATTAGCCCCTCCTGAGAGGGCCGCTGCAAAATGGATGATCAGCTTCCCGGAAACATCAGACGCCGTATCGTCTGCGGTTAAGGATGTCTTGTCTTCATAGTTGCCACTCTTCATTAAACAAATGTAATTCTTTAAGTAAGAGGTTCCCTCGGAATAGGTATTATCAACAACACTCTCCTGAAAGGTAATCGTCACGTTATGGTTGTCGCTGCTAATTTGCGCGTCCTGAATAACAGGTGGAGTAACATGCAAAATCATCTCCGCATTGAGGTTACCTGCTGCATCCATCAAAGCGCCGCTAGCGATTTTAATAGGCGTATTCGTGCCTAATATTAACTTTCATATCATTCATGTAATTTATATAAATTTCATTTGTGACGTTTGCATATAGTAAATCACTCAGTTCCAAAAGGGGTACAAAATTTACTCCATCCGTCGCAATACTCATTTTAGTTTTCAAATACGTGGTAGCATCCGCACCGCCTGAATTAATATAAATATTCTCATCAAACTTCAAATGCACTTGATTGCCATTAGAGGAAGTAGATCCTACATAAGCAGGAGGGGTAATATCAAGCGCAGTGATATTATAAATTTCCGTTAGGCCGAAAAGGACGTCACTATTATCCATTAATGCCCCTGCAGCAATACTAATTGCGTTTGCTGAACCAACCAACGCATTATTAAAGTTTATTACCAACGTACTTGTCGTATCTGTAGTTGACAACATAACCGTATCGTCTGTACCAAGATCTGTAAATGCAGCATCACCTGTTTTTTCAACTGTAATCTTACTTTTCAAATCAGCTAAAGTGCCCACCTGCGTTGAATAGACATTAAATGAAACAGTAACGATCTTATTTCCTCCGCTAACAACCACGGACGCATTGTCCAGCGGAATTAAGCGCCACGGCTGATACGGGTTTAGAAAACGAAAAAAAAGAAAATACCATAATCCCCAATAATATACTAATGGAAACCCTTTTCAGCAGCACCTTTGTAAAGCCGGATAGGATTTGGACCCCTTGCCACTCCGTTTAAAAACTTCTTTATACTTGTTGTAAGCATAGTTCTTCTTTCACTCCTCTTAATATTATTATTTATAGAGGAAATTGTATCGCAGATTCAGAGAAATGTGATGTAACGAAAGTTATACTCGTGCAAAATTTGTTGAAAAAAAGCCAAAAAAGCCAAAAAAAAAGACCGTCAGGCTATTCAGCCCTACGGTCTTAGTCCAAGATTTGCAGCTCTCTTGCTTTGGAAATCGCTTGTACTCTTCTATTCACCTGCAGCTTTCCGTATATGTTAAAAGCATGATTTTTGACGGTTCCTTCCGTGAGTTCAAACCGTATGGCAATCTCTTTATTCGACAAGCCATCCGCCATCTGACGAAGGATATCAATTTCACGATTCGAAAGTGATTCAACCGAAGAAGGCTTTAATTTGACATTTACGATTTTGGCGGCTTCGTCAGGACTATCTCGGTTCAATTCCTCCGATTTATTAGGTTCGTCGATGCACAATTCGGCAATAGAATTCAGGGTATTGTATAAGAAATGAGGCTTGTTCTGGGAACGCAATAAAGCGATTTCTGTGTCCTTGGCTTCTGAATGCAGCTGTTGATTCTTCCTTAGCATTTCATTTATAGTTTCGTTTAAAGTAGTGAAAAACAATACAGCCGTTACAGTAATAATGAGATGAATTAATTGTACCTGAAGTAATGAAATACCTCTAATACAAGAGACTACTGTTAGTCCAACAAGACAATAGTAGCTGGATAGGATCACCGAAATTAGTATTCGCCTTTTCTTCTTTGCTATAATGAAATACTTTTGAAAAACTACGATAACCGGTATGCTAAATAAAAGAGTCAGAATTGTCGTATAAAATCCCAAATCGACCCCAAGATAAAATCGGTAAAGAATGATAAGTGCAGATAAGACTATTCCTGTTCTCCAACCACCATATAACGTCCAAAACAATAATGTAATGATTCTAATATCCATATGGACATTGGAGTTAAGATCAGCAGGTAAGGACATGCATAATAGGATGGATGACCCCATTAATACGGTTTGGATAATCTTTATGTGATTATTTTTCTCAGAACTCTCCGCAAAAAATATTTGAAAAGTGAATATTAAAGTTGCTATAAACGCTAGTTGCAGCGAAAAATCCTTTATAAAGTTCATAATCGTTTTATCACCTTTTTCATTTAAGAGCTGATACTTACTTTTTTCATCATCATTCTATGTAGTTTGATCGCGATATAATAACAACATTGAGGTCGTGAAGAAGATAACAAAATTTAAAAAAGGAAAGTAAATGCAAATGTCCCAATTTGATCAAAAGTACTCGCAATGGTTAAAGCATAATATAGATTCAGAGAAAAATCAAAGAAGACGAGAGTTACTTAAAAAGAGACTAGGTCACAGAACAGTCGAATTACTACGAAGGATATGGTTTCCTGTAGTGATCGTCATGCTAGGCGCATTTTGCATAGGTTGAACTTCAAATCCTTGAAGCAGCAAGTGGTCAACAGCGCAACCGCACCTATAGGCTTCGTTATTGACGGCTTCCTCGAATCAAATGGATAAAATCGATTCAGTCAATCACACGATGCTGATACCATTTTTTTCCACTAAAACGCCACAGGAAGATACAACCGCGCACTCCCCATTCACAATTCATAGCCACCCAAACACCGATAATTCCAAAGTGGAACACAATGCCTAAAATATAACCGAGCACAATCCGAAACAACCACATAGACAGCATGGCAATGATAGATGTGAATTTCGAGTCTCCTGATGCTCTAAGCGCTGATGGGATAATAAAACTGATCGACCAGAGCGGTATTTGTGCGATTATATTGATCAGCACGATTATGAAAATATCATTCACAATATCAGCAGGAGGATGAAACAGACCCACAAGCGGCCGGAAAAAGGGGATAATAATCAAGCCCATCAGTATAAAGGAAAAGGAAGCCAGCCAGAGAAACGATTTTGTGAATTTTCTGGCATCCTCTATATTCCGTCTCCCCATGCATTGACCGACCACCGTTATAAGAGTAAGGGTCAAAGCACTTGCGGGGATTTGGGACAGGGCAGCGAGTGAAGAGCAAATGGCATTGGTCGCTATAGCGTAAGTACCAAGACCGACAATGAACACCTGCGTTAACATTTTCCCCCCATTAAAAAACAGCTGCTCTGCCGCAAATGGAAGTCCGATGAATAAAATTCTTTTGAGCATAGTAACATTAATCTTAACGATATCTCGGATTTGAAAATGCAGATGCGTATCCATTTTCACCAAGAAGAGAATCGCGCAGGCTGCAGCCAAATATCTGGAAACATTCACAGCAATGGTCATACCGTATACACCCATGTGCAAAAAGTTTATAAATACAATGTTTAACAGAACATAAGTAACACTCATGAACAAGGAAAGGGCCAGCGACGCTCTGGTCTTCCCAATCCCCCTCAACGCGCCGCAAACCGCCTCAACTATCGCAATTCCAACATAGGATATACTGCTTCCGAGCAGATAAATTTTAGCATTGGCAAATACAGCAGCCGTAGCCCCTCCGAACAGTACATTTAAAGCCACATGGTGAAACAAGACTACAATCAAACTGATACTGGCTGCGAGCAAGGTAACCGAGGTAACGATGCTGGCCGTAGCTTTGGAAACCATTTGGTCGTTGCCGCTTCCTTTAAATTGCGCGACTACAACCGTTCCCCCAGTTGAGACGGCGACAAAGACACTGATAAGAAATATATTAAGCGAATCTACCATATTGACCGCACTGATCGCCGCCACACCCGACGAGCTGATCATCGCGGTGTTTATTAGGCTAAAAGAAACTAAAAACGCCTGATCGATCAGAATTGGGATAAAGATGGCAATAATTTGACGATAATCGATCGATTCTCCGGAAAGATACTTGTCAAACAAGCGTTGCTTCCTGGATATTAAGTTGAGTTGAAGCACATCATCACATTCTTTTTTCGGATTTAAGGACTCTTTACACAGAAGAGCTTAGCTGCATGTCCTCATCTTATATGGGGAATTTATTACTATTGGATCATCAGCTTCTCCCGCACACTAGGACTCATGCAAATCACTTCTTCATAGACTTCCTCTATCATTATACCTCAAAATAACTCGAACATCCTATAATGGAGCGCAATTTCCATTTGACCATCACTCCCGCTCGTTTTGAATATCGATTCCGCACAAGCAAGTAAACAAGTCTTTATTAGGAAAAGGCCCCCGCTTTGTTAGTATACTTTCTTAAAGTTTTTCGGAAAGTACTCTATGCACGGTTTTGTGAAATCTATCCAGCTCAACGGGCTTCACGATGTAGTCAAAGGCTGGTGCATATTCTTTATAGGATGTAACAAACACTAGCTTCATCAGTCTACCGCTTTCTCTTAATCGTTTGGCAAACTCAAGACCATTCTCTCTTGGCATACTAATATCTACAAATATCAAGTCCACTTCATGATTCACCAAATATGAGAATGCAGTCGTGGTCTCCTGGAAGCTTCCCACGATTTCGATCTCATCCACCTTAGTGAGCATTCGTTTCATAATTAAATGCATGGCCTTTTCGTCATTGATAATAACGACCTTCAAACTACACCCCTCCTCACTTGCTGCAAGAACAATAGTATAACCCACCTCAATGATGGCAAAACGACAAAAACTTCCTTCCTTTTCCGAACGCGAACAAAAAAATGCCCATTAGGAGAAATTCACCTAAAGGGCATTTTTGCTTACTCCTTGCTGAGTTAACCCATGCTATTGTTTATACTTTCTACCATTGCAGCAATTTCTCCCGAAGTATCAAATGATGTACCATCAGACGCCAATTCAATGGCCGTTGTATAATTTAACAATTTAGCACTAATAGCTGTAACTAGCCCTGTGGCTGTGTTTAGATCATTTATTGTGATTGAATTAGCATTATTACCAACTGCTGCTACGATTTACGCTATAGCATTCGCTTGTGCTTCTGCGTTTACACTTGCCACCAAAGCAGCAATTTTATCCGATGTATCTAATGCACCAGACGCCGCGACTATAATGGCAGCCTTATATGCTGTAAAGTTTCCATCAACAGCTGTACCTAACCCTGTTGCTGTGTTTAGTTCACTTATGAAGTCTGCATCTGATATCTCGTTTCCAGTATATTCTTCGATGTCCGCGACGCTATAATTTACATTATTTATCATTTCGGAAATTTCCCCCAATGTATCTAATGCACCAGACGCCGCAGTTACAATGGTTGCCCTATAAGCTGCTAAGTTCCCCTCAACAGCTGTATCTAACCCTGTTGCTGTGTTTAGATCACTTATTGAGATTGAATCAGCAGATACAGAATCCGTAACAGCTTCGATTTTCGCTATAGCAGCCAATTGATCTGCTCCTGATTCCCTATAAACATCAACCGTGTAGTATTCATACTCCTCCCCACTTTCCGGGGTTACATATACTTCAATATAATTATGATGCCCTTCTTGGAGGTCCCATAATCCCGTTTCAGTATTAGGATCAGGATTAATGCTTACTGTTGCTTTCGCATTCTCCGTTGTTGGTATTACTGTTGTGCTTGTCACACTAGACGATACGGTTGCAGTGTAATCATGTATATCCGAAGAAAATGTTGGGCTGAGTGTTATTCCACTTAAAACCAAAGCGCTTAATGTTTTAACTCGGCTTTTTAGTTCAATAGTTCCAATATCTTTTGCTCCACCTGTCGAAACCGAACCTATATCTGAATTAATACCAAGAAATAAATTTGTTCTTTCTATAATTACTTTTATTGAATCACTTGCTTGAACATCATAGAAATAAAAGGAACCATCAGCTGTTGTACTTGTCTGAACATGATAACCGTTAGCCTCATCGCTTAATTTCACAGTAAATGAACTTATTGGGTTACCGCTTGTATTTTTTACATACCCTTTCACCAAATTATGGTACATATAATTTGCTGATGCATCAGTCGTTGTATTCCCACTAACTGTATGATTAGCTGGAGTAACGGTTAAATCCATATATCCATCTTTTACAAACTTCAAATAAAAATTTCCCTCGGGAACATTGCTTATGGAATACTCCCCATTGGAACCTGATTCTACAGTACTAACCAAAGAGCCGCTACCTTGAATACCGGAGTACACACTTACGGTAACACCAACGATTTGCTCATCTTGTGAAATTTGCTTGTAAACGGATCCCATAACCGTTCCCTTTTGTACTACAGGAGGTGTTGGATCTGTATTTGGAACCGGTCCTATGACGGTTGTTGGAACCGTTACAACAACTGGTGTTGGGTTTGGTGTCGGTGTAGCTGTTCCAACCGTTGTAATGGCTGTTGGCTTAGTTTCAAAGGTTGTTTTTGATTCTTTACCCAGCTCTGCTGTAGCGATTGTTCCTTTCCCGGTTATTGTTGTATCTGTATCTGTTTTAAATTTAGTAATGGTTGTACCTTCAGGCAATTCAACTTTTGCTTTGTCTCCGAGTACAGTTACGTTGTCGAATGTACCTTTTAAAGCTACAGCTGAACCAGCGGGTAGATCTTTATTCAAGGTTACATCGCCGAAGCCTTTACCCGTTGTACTGTCTTCTTGAATAACTACAGGTGAAGATACATCAACTAGAGCAACCGTTGTTGAACCTTCTGCAACCACACGCACAGGTCCTGTAGCAGCCTTAATTATAACTTTAACCAATTTAGAATTCTTAAAATGAAGACTGTTTACGCCCCCGCCATTTACGGTAGTGTCGCCTTTTACAGTTACGTTATTTAAGAATGCGTCACCGCTGCCAATTCCAGCTGCGAATAACAGCTTGCCGTTGATTTCTAAGTTTTGTAAGGTTACACCCGCTACATTAATAGCAACATCGCCGTTAATTGTTTCCGTCCCTGTTACTGGACCGTAAGTTCCTGCTGTGTTGTAAGCCGTAACTTTAGCCGCAACCGCGCGATCTAAGGTTACCACCGCTTCTGCACGCGTAATAGATTTGCTGGACTTGAAGCTATTGTCTTCTGCATAGCCCTTCAAAATTCCTTTAGCAACGGCTGCATCTACGGATCCTTTAGCCCATAATGCGATGGTGCTAGAATCGGTAAAAGTTGTCGCTGCGCTTTCTGTATTAGAAAGTCCTAGAAGACGATCTACAATCGCCGCAACTTCTTGTCTGCTAATGGGCTTGCTTGCACCTATAGTGCCGTCTGCATAGCCTGTTATATAGCCTGCCTTTACTGCTTTTGCAATCTCAGGGTATGCCCAGTTTCCTGCTAGAACGTCACTAAACGAAATAGTTGTCTCTTCTGTGAATCCAAAAGATCGATTAATCAAAGCTATGAATTCTGCTCGTGTAATTGGATTTTCCGGCTTAAAACTCCCATCTTCATACCCTTTAATAAGTCCTTTATCCATCCATGCAGATAACTGAGCTTCCGCCCAATGTCCCTTGATGTCCGATGTAACGGATGTCGATGCACCCAAAGCTACACCAAACGATGATAATAGTAGACATGCAATAACCAGAGATGATACTAACTTCTTGAATAACTTTTTCTTCATGATATGCCCCCTAATTTTGTTGTTCGTATAGAAAATAATCCTACCACACCCCAATGACGGCCAAATGACAAACTTCGACAAAAAATATCCGCCTTATCCTCGTGTTAAATCTAACAAGAGCTGGTTTTATATCGTATTTCCAATTGTCTCTCAAAACTAAAACGAACAATAGCAGCTCTCTGGGCTTCATAGATCTCGGTAAATTCAATCACTGCGGCCTTTACATCGTTATGTAATAGAATAATTCTAGCAATGGTACCGCGAAAAGGTACCCTTTCCTGCTTGCCATTTTTAAACTCTAACATGACTACTCCGGTGACCTCATCTAATTCTGTAAAACGACGCTCTTCATCAACAATTGAAACGCCACCGCCGCTAAGATCCTTGGAAGTCGCCTGTAGTATAGTTCCTTTATGTTCAATAGATAGGTTTACATTTACAGGTATACGTAAATATTCCCTTCTTTGAATTTTTTTTATCGATTTTGGTTCTGGTTTTTCCAAATGAAAAGTCCGGATGTTTCCTATTGAGCTTCCGATGATAGTACTGAAAAATTGAAACTGAATACCGTCTTCCCGTGTGTAAGAAACAGCGACTTTCTCCCCTTCTTTTAGCGGTTTGAAGGACCCCGTTTTTATATCGATCGGAACTTCGACCGAGAAGTATTTCGTGTGGATATCGGCCACTCTAGTTTTATAAATTATATATTCTTCATCTAATTTTTCAATAAAGATCATTTGATTTACATTGAGAAGCATATGAGTTTCCTTTGTCATCCGAGCACTTCCTTGATATGAAGCTGGCTCTCCACACTTAAACTAATAAATTCATTCTCGATCCTGACCAATGGGTTCATATCATTTTGGGGGTTTATATAAACAACTTCCCCTTGTCTATCGTCTGTCAGCATGACATGTTTTCCGACTAAATTTTTGGTAATATTCCCCATGAAAACTGAAACAATATGCGGGTCCAGCTTGCCGAATTTATCATCCTTCATCTGGGAGACAATGTCGTAAAACGGAATAGGCTTGTGATAAGGACGCTCAGAGGACATCGCGTGAAATATATCAGCGACAGCGATAATTTTACCGAACAGGTCAATTTGATCTTTCTTCAGTCCCAATGGATAGCCGGAGCCATCTTCTTTTTCATGATGCTGTAAAGCAGCAAGTGCTATTCTATGGCTTACCCCAACGCTATTCTTCAGCATCTCATAGCCAAGAACGGTGTGTTGTTTGATCAAATGAAACTCTTCAGCAGTTAGCTTGCCCGGTTTGTGCAGAATTTCGAGCGGAATCTTTACTTTTCCTACATCATGCAAGGTTGCCGCTAACGAAAGAGAGTTCAATTCAACCTCCTCCATATTCAACCATTTCCCAATTAAACTAGACAGCACTCCGACACCGATATTATGTCGATGTGTGTAGTCATCTTTAGCTTTTACCGCTTCGAATAGGCGAAATAGATCCGGTGTATTCGCGATTTGCTGCACAGCAGGGATCACTGTATTCTTAAACTCCATTACGGGAATTTTGTTTGTCTGTGCGATTGACTGAAATAGTTCGATGGAGTGGTCAACCGTTTGTTCGGTTAACTGCCTGCAACGGGTACCCTCATCATCGTTTTCAAATGATATGGAATAATGATCAATTTTGTGC
>JAQBPR010000006.1 GCA_028287395.1 Bacilli bacterium | reverse complement strand
TAAAACAAATAACCGCTGTTCAAATGTTCAAATGGAAGCAATGGGGAGGATTGGCGCTCAGTGTCGCGATTATTTGTACTTGCGGTATGCTGCTAGAGTCGTTTGACTATAAACATATCATCTGGTTCCCAACAAGAGTGAATCATTTTTTAAACGCCTCGATCATTGGTATTGTGGTGATTATTTTATACTTTGCCCTTTTGCTGCTGACACGTGTTGTAACGAAGGAAGATATTGCTGCATTCCCAGCTCCTTTACGTAAAATTCTTGGAAAAGCTAGCTCGTTAATAACTAAAAGAGCATAAAGGCCGCTCTATTAGCGTAAATAAACAGTATTATGATAAAATAATAGGAAGTGAAATGGAAGAAGGGGGAGAAACGAATGCGCAAGAAGTTTATAACGGTTGTTAGTGGTTTGATTTGTTTATTGCTTGTGGTGTTAACAGGCTGTCAGGCGATCTCGGGGATAGAGGTAAGCAAGGTACTGCAAAATTCGGCCAATATGAAGTCTTTTGAAGGGGACGGCAGCCTCAGTATTGAATTTGCTAATGATGGAACGGAAGCGGCGCCCAATGAAACAGCAGCATTTGATATAGCTAGTTTAAAAAAGCTCGATTTGCAAATAACGAGTATGAAAATGTCAGATCCGGATCATATGACAGTAACAGGACAACTAAATGTACTGAATCGAAGTATTCCAATCATGCTCCAAATGGATAATGCTCAGCTGGCAATCTTCATCGAAAATAGCAGCAAGCCGGTCGTGTTTAAATTAGATTCGATGATAGCAAGCTCAATTAACTTGCCGGGCGGGTTTAGTGATCAGCTTGGAACAGTACTGGCCAGTCCGAGTAAATTAGTGCAGCTGATCTCACCTTTTATAATCGCAAACCTGCCTGAACTGAAGAATGTAAGTTCGGCTGCAGTAAATGAGAAAATCAACAACGAAAGCATGGATTTGCAAAAAGTCCATGTAGAGTTAAATAGCACAGAAGCAACAGAGTTCGTTAAAACTTTGTTGAAAAATATTCTTGCAAGCCCGGATGGCTTAAAGGAATTAGTTACACAGATATATGGAGCTTTTTTCGTCCCATCGGACTTTGTTATTAATCTTATTTGTACTAAAATCACAGATTATTTACAAGGTCTCGTCGATAGTTTTGACCAAAAGCTAAGTACAACTGGCGCCCTTTCCTTCTTAAACGATCAAACATCGCTTAAAACGGATTTATATGTAGATAGCAGTGCATTGCAATTACGTAAAATGGGTTTGGAATTGAATATCGCTAAAGCTGCGAATCAGTCGCAAAGTAATAGTAGTATCAAAGTGATTGCTTCCGCACAAATATGGAATGTTAATAAAACAGTTAAAACAGATGCGAAAGCAGTTCCAGACGATGCTTTTAAATG
The DNA here is from genome assembly GCA_028287395.1 of Bacilli bacterium. GTDB lineage: Bacteria > Bacillota > Bacilli > Paenibacillales > NBRC-103111 > Paenibacillus_AC. Next base: position 1,968 of record JAQBPR010000006.1, on the reverse strand, counting down.
GGATGGAACCGCTAAAATGGCTCATTTGTTGAAATCCTTAGATCCGAATTCGCAATTTTATCAATTATTGATGAATGATCTGCATGTGACCAAAAAAGAAATCAAAATGAACATGCCTGCTGACAATGGAAGCGGTGTGGTTGCGAAGGGCAGTCCATATATTAGTGCCAGTCAACGCACTATGGTTCCAGTTCGGTTCGTTTCGGAGCAATTGGACGCTGATGTGAAGTGGGATGATACTAAGAAAGAAGTAACGGTTACCGATATTCTAACAGACAAAAAAATTGTCCTAACGATTGGAAGTACAAAAGCTTTAGTGGACGGTGTGGAAGCAACGTTGGATTCACCCGCTGTTTTGACTAACGGATCTACATATGTCCCTGTTGGATTTATTGGGACATCGCTAGGTGCTAAGATCGGCTGGGATAAGGATACAAGAACGGTTTCCATTAGCAAAAATTAAGCGAAAACCAATATACAAAGGAAAAGTCGGCACCTCTATTTTAGAGGATGACCGACTTTTCTTACCGTCATAAAAGACTGCTTAGCCGTTTATCTTTACTTGGCTTGGTTGTCGCAATAGACGTGCATCGCTTCACTTAGAAAAATAGCCAGTCCTTCTTTATGTTTATCAATATTGGCCGTAAAGCGGTCATCATCGACATATAGATTACCCAGTCCTCTAAAGATATCAACCGTGCAATTGTAAAAATGATCCGTGATATGCTGTCTTAGCTCGCCAACAGCTTTTTGTACTTGCGGGTCCGATGGGCCATTGTCCATTGCTGCAACAATATTTTTATAAATTTGTTCCCAGTTTGCCATTATTCTCGCCCAATCCTTTTTCGTATAAGCAGAAGTCTTTCTTTCCGATTCTTCCACGGCTTCTTTTCCATACTTTTGCTTAACTTCTTCCGCGTATTTTTCCTTGTGCTCTTCTATGGCAGACATATCAAAAGCATCAAACATCGCACTTTTTTCCATTTCCATTCCTCCTTGAATCGATTCAATTGTTTTTTCCACGGTTTTGATGATGTTTTCCAGTCGTAGCTTCTTTGCAATCAATAATGCTTTGTGGGCCGTCATGGCTTGCACCCTGTTGAAATCGGGGTTATCTAACATTGTTTTAATTTCCGAGAGGTTAAAGCCAATCTCTTTTAAAAACAGTATTTGCTGCAATTTCTCAAGGTCATGATCTGTGTATAGTCTATATCCGGCCGGGGTTATAGACTCTGGGATCAGTAAACCGATTTGATCATAATGATGAAGTGTTCGTACGCTCACTCCGCCGATTTCGGCTACTTTTTTAACCTTGTATGGCATCTCATCACCTCCACAAGCTTAGTATAAATTATGACGTAACGTTAGAGTCAATAAGAAATTTGAATTGGATCGCATTGAAACATGTCTTCAGCGACTATATTAGTTGCAGAACATTACGGTTACCATACTGGACAAATCGTACTTTTAACGAAGTTGCTGCAGACTGAGGAAGAGTCGGTTAAACAATATGGACGTTAATGTGACTTGAATCATAAACTTGCCGCGCGTTGAAGCATATAATTGCCGATTAGTAGGATATGTCTTATTAAAGCATATCGCTGTCAAGAGTTCTAATTCTGAATGATAGGCTAGACTGAGCATAATACGAACGGGCAGCATTCAACAATAATATTTTGAGTCATACTATAATTGGAAGGACGGTTAAGATAATTTTGTTATTATAAAACTGTTACATTAATTTTCAAAAGGAGAGCTCAAAATTGTTAAAACCAGAATTGCATATTGTTGGAATGTGTGGGAGTCTACGCAAGCATTCCTATAACCTTGGATTATTACGGGCATTTGAGCAGGAACTACCTGATAATATTAAGTTTACATTAGCGGATATTTCAGAAATCCCGTTTTTTAATGAAGACCGAGAACAACCATATCCAGAAACGGTTTTAAAACTTAAAGAAATATTGG
>JAQBPR010000004.1 GCA_028287395.1 Bacilli bacterium | reverse complement strand
TGTCTGCCACCCGCCCGTATTCGGTACGTTGACTGTAGTTAATACAGTGCCCGCGCCATTCTTCAATTGAAGTTGGCCCGTCGAATTGATGCTCGCTACACGGAATCCAACGGTATACGTGCCCGCGCTTTGCACATTGACACTGTAATCCATCCAGTCCCCGGTATCGATATAGCCTACATTAAGACCACCGCCGGTATCGGTAGTCGTCTCCGTTTGTATGCCGCTCATCGCACTGTAGCTTTCGGCTTCAATTTTCCCGGGAATAGCCGCTCCACTCGGTGCTGGTGTTGGTGTTGGTGTAGCAGTTGGTGTTGGTGTTGGTGTTGGTGTTGGTGAACCCGATTGCAAAGCCCATAAAGCGGGAGTATTTGGCGGCTCCCAGCCCACCTGTGAGGTATGTGCCTGTATACATGAATAAGTGCTGCTGTTGTAAGTTACCAGATCGTTTACTGCATAAGCAGTGTTAGGTGCCCAAGCTGATGTTGCACCGAAAGCTATTGTAGGCAGTAAACTTAATAGCAGTAACGCGATAATTGCTAGACTTCCCAGCTTTTTCAATTTACTTTTGACCATTAAAAATCACTCCATTCATTTTTTTGATATAAAAGGTAAAACTAGCAAAGTATTCTTATCCACCCCCCCGAATTAGGAATGAAAACAAACATAAAAATAAAAAGGAACGGTAATATATTAAATAATAGCGAAAAAAATCTGTTTTCATCAGGGATTCATTCCAATTATGATGGGATAAATATGTCTTATCTTTTCTACAAGCATTGAAACAAGCTGTGGAAGCATAGAAGTAAAGTAGCCTATACTGTTGATTACTTTGAGGTAACTTAGTAAGGATATTTTCAGTACTTATGATTAAAAAGGTTTATTGCTATAATAAAATACTAGGAGGAGATATAATGGAACAGAAATTAGCTATGCCCGTTCGTAATCTAGGCTCATCAGGTTTAGCAGTAAGCGCAATTGGTCTTGGCGGCATGCCTCTATCTCTAAATGCCCGACCTTCCGAAGCCGAAGGCATTGCGACGATTCATGCCGCATTAGAGCAAGGCATTACCCTATTGGATACTGCAGACGCTTACTGTCTGGACGATTCGGAAAAAGGACACAATGAACGTCTATTTGCAAAAGCGTTAAAAAATCATCCCGATATATTCGTTGCTACCAAAGGCGGCCTCATTCGTCCAGAAGGCCGTTGGGAAACAGACGGTCGTCCGGAGCATCTGCGCAAGGCATGCGAAGACAGTTTGCGGGCACTTGGCGTGAGCACCATCACCTTATATCAATTTCACCGACCCGATCCGAAGGTGCCTTTGGCTGAATCACTTGGCGCTATCGCGGATTTACAACGTGAAGGTAAAATAGCACATGTGGGATTATCCAATGTGACTATAGATCAATTGGAGGCTGCCAAGCATATCCTCAAGGTTGTCAGCGTGCAGAATCGGATGAACGTCTTCGATCGTTCGTCCATGGATGTATTGAAGCGCTGTGAAGAACGCGGGATTGCCTTCATTCCTTATAGTCCGCTCAATGGAGCAGCACAAGCTGGAAATATCGGCAATCATGAGACCATAGCTCGCATCGCAGACAATCATGGAGCTTCCGCTCAGCAAATTGCTTTAGCTTGGCTGCTGCAATTATCACCAGTAATGATTCCAATCCCTGGCGCAAGGCGCATTACCAGCATAATGAACAGCGCTCAAGCAGTGAACATTACTTTAAGCTCGGAAGAAATAAATGAATTGAATCAAATCGCTTAGGCTCCATCCATTAGACTATTAGATTTGGAGATGGCATCGATGAAATATCGGCAATTGGGCAACACTGACTTAAAAATTAGCGAGGTTAGCTTCGGAACATGGGCGATTGGCGGTTCTTGGGGAAATACCAACGATACAGAATCGATAAAAGCTTTGCATACAGCCATGGATCAGGGTGTTAACTTTTTTGATACAGCAGATGTATATGGGGACGGGCACAGCGAGGAACTCTTAGCAAAAGCAACTGCAGGACGGGAAAACGAGATTCATATTGCCACCAAATTTTGCCGTGCCGGAGATATTCACAATCCCGAAATCTATACGGAAAAAGCAGTGCGCGCCTATTGTGAGGCAAGCTTAAAACGTCTAAATCGCGAAACGATTGATCTTTATCAAATACATTGTCCACCGTTTGAAATACTCAAGCAAGGTCTTGTTTTTAAAGTGCTAGACGAGCTTCAGGCTGAAGGGAAAATCCGTTACTACGGCGTAAGTGTCGAAACTGTGGAAGAAGGATTGTTCTGCATTCAACAAGAAAATGTACGGGCGCTTCAGGTCATCTTCAATATTTTCCGCCAAAAACCGCTCGATACGCTGCTTCCTCAAGCTTATTCTCAAGGGGTTGGCATTCTTGCTCGTTTACCGTTAGCAAGCGGACTTTTAACCGGTAAATTTAGTGAACGAACTACTTTTGAGACCAATGATCATCGTAACTTTAACAACAACGGCGAACACTTTAATGTCGGCGAAACCTTTGCTGGCTTAGGCTTCGCCAAAGGGTTAGAATTAAGTCGTCAATTGGACTGGATCGCGGAAGGAAAAGAAAGCATGACTCGCGCTTCGTTACGCTGGATTTTGGATCATGAGTCGATAAGCTGCGTTATTCCAGGTTTTAAAAACGTCGCACAAGTGCTTGATAACCTGGAAGCGCTCCAAGTACGTCCGTTCTCAGCTGCAGAAAACCGCAAATTAAGCGAGTGGTATAACCAAGAGGTCCATCCACATATTCGCGGCGCTTACTAACTTTACAAAGAGAAAAAATGTGGGTTCAAGGTTATCCTTGGACCCACATTTTTTGATAACCTACGCTTTACAAAGCCTCATTTTTTTTCGTGTTCTTACTCGGTGGAGAATTATATGTCCCGACAAAGATGTCGATCACCGGATTGGTAACCCCATACCAATGATGCGGACTTTTAAAGTGATGCCGTAAGTGATATTTCTTCATCCATTTCCCCCAAGGCGTGAAAGGAACAATCGCGCGATGCGAAATATAGTGCGACCATTCATAGTACAAATGATATAAGCTTAATCCAACGAGAATTGCGCTGCCCAGATGCAAGCTGCCGGTTATAATCCAAGCAAGCACACAGATTAGGATATGATTGGGCACGTTATAAGCGTTGGGTGTTAGCAAATATACCATATCAGTCGGATGATCATGATGATCCTCGTGTCCTTTATATGCTTTAGGCATCCATCTTGATAAAACACCATGGAGAATAAATCGATGAGCCGCGTATTCAATAAAAATAAAAGCAACAATTCCACTTCCGAAGGCTAACCAAGCTCCCTTTTGTTGCTCCGAAATAGCAAAAACTAAGCTATAGATAGTCAGCATGCCTACAATAAACAGGATTCTTCTGTCCGTCCAAAACTCTTTCAAATAAGCTGTCATTTTCTGACCCTCCACCACTTTATTCATTTCTAATCTAACCTTATGAATAGCGCGTAAGCTGCACTCTGTTATCCGTGTCTGACTCCTGTTCGTCCTCCTATATTCTATTATCTAAACATATATAAAGCAATAAGGAGTGAAGATGTTAAAATTAAAAAATACAAGCAATTATAGTTGAATAACAGCATACTGGAGGTTATTTTCAATGGGGACAAGCAGAACCGGAATTTGATTCCATATCCCCCAATCGGTGATCGTTACTTTTGCACCGAACATAATTCCCGCGGGAACTTTATTTAAGGGATATATATCCTTCGCTTTTTCCATTTCTCAGTAAAAATGCTAAAATAGTCATAGAATCAAATTACAGGAGGAACACACATGCCACAATGGGTTATTCCGGGACAGTATACGAATTTTGAAAACGAAGAACAAGCAGTGGAATTTTGCAAGGTTTGGGGGTTGCTTCCGCAAAAATCTACTAAACAAAAAGAGTATCGATATAAGGGTCAGAATATGGATGTCCCTTGCGAAATCATTGGATTTGCCGATCATGTTTTCGCTGTCATCCGAATAGGTGAACAGCTTCATAACATTCATCCATCCTATCTTCGCGAAATGCAGACGGCTCAGTATGGCAAAGGTAAGCTTGAAGATGAGGGCGAATCAATGGATGCGGAATTGCCTGCAGATGAAGGAAAAACAGAAGAAAAAAAAGAAAAGAAAGAAAAGAAACCAGTGGAGAAACCATTGAAAGAAGCTCCGATCACGCTTCAGGAAGGGAAGACAAGTATCGAGGCAATCGTCTCCGAATTCACCACAGTGCCTAATCCTTTTAGCGGAACCGATGATGAAGTCGTCATTTTCGAGCAAGTTTCCTTTCTCAACGAAAACGAACCTATTGTTTTAGAATCTGCTTGGTCCAGCTTAAGCATCGCTTTAAAAAAGTTGGAGCTTCAGCTTGGAGATAAACTCTCTTTCGAAGCGAAGGTTGTTGCGAAAAAGCTAAATAAGCATGCAGTTAAATACAAGATTAATAACGCAGCGAAAATTGTTAAATTAGACCCTCAATGAACAATGTTTAAGCCCAATGTAGTAGACATTTGAAAAATCACAAAGGACAAGCGCTGCAGTCTTTTCAAGATAGCAGCGTTTGTTTAATTGAATTGAATCGACTTCATGATTTCGCTGGCGATCGGCCTCCACTTATCCATCTGATCCTTTTTACAATTTACGGTTGTCATGAATAGTTTACCGTTTAGTTCTGCAAAAAAGATTAAATTATATATCTCTGTGTCCATTCCTGGGGTTAACAATTCAAAATAACCGACCTGCTTATCATGAATCTTTATCACGTCATCCTTATACCACGTTGCTTCGGGATATACATTTTCAAAGGCTGCTTTCATTTGACTCTTTGTCTCCGTAATCTTATCATTGCTTACTTTATTGGAGGTATTGCTAAAGGCCACATTAATCGAGCCCGTGGCATCCGTATAAATTAAATTCGGCCGATTGTCAGATGGATATTTAAGCTTCGCATCTTCCTTGGACATCACTTTAAAGCCCTTGGGTATGAGAATCTCGACTTTTTTTGAAAATAAGCTTACATTTTCCAACTGGATTTGTCCATTCCTTGGTGCATCCGATGGAATTTGCAGCTCACTCATTTGCGTTTCGACTGGGGTTGAACAACCCGCCATCACCCAAAGGAAGAGAGTGATAACAACCATCTTAAGCATCAAACTTAGCCCCTTCCCAATGTTTAAACGGATGGCGAATTAGATTTGAATTATAATACTTTGTATCTTGAGAAACCTCTCGTCCAAGCCACTCCGGAAATACGACTTCATCCGTTTCATTTCCAAGCTCAATCTCCGCGATAACTAAACCTTGATTTTCACCTAAAAATTCATCGACCTCCCACACGACCCCTTTATACTCAATCTTATACCGTATTTTTTCAATAATAGGTTTCTCACATAAGGTATGGATCATTTCATTCGCATCGTCCAGAGGAATCTCATATTCAAATTCCGCCCTCGTTAAACCAATATTTTTACTTTTAATCGTAATAAATCCTTCGCGGTCTGTAACACGTACACGTACCGTTCTCTCAAAATCGCTATTTAAATACCCTTGTTTATATAAAATTCCCGTATTCCGACTTTTATAAGATGCGTCCGTCACCAAAAATTTACGTTCAATTTCTTTCATCTGTTATGCTCCTTTTTTAATTCCCTTAAACAATTCCCAACCCCGATAAATTATATCATAGTGCGATATGGGTAATACAAGCATTTTTCGCATCTATACAACAAATTTCGAGGAAAAGCGATTGCTTCGATTCAAAAAGTCCGCCTGTTGCACACGGCTATTCGACGTCTTATTGAAGATGATCCAAACAATATTCGTCGATCTTCAAGCGATTTATTTTTCATGGCAGTGAGGTTGATTATAATTAAAAAATCCTTTGACGGATTGCCGAGGCAAGTGTTAGAATCACAACAATGATCAAATTTGAAATGATTTGGAAAAGGAGAGTTACCCAGATGAATCATCCATTCAATCGAAATTTACCTCGTAAGAAGATAATTGAATATGGAGTAACTCGCCGACGAAGTCTAATGTGTAAACACATTAGATAAACCGTCTCCATTTCCACTTTGTATTTAAAACGCGAGTTTCGTTTCTAAACGTCACTAGCGTTTTTTTATTTTTACGAAATAAAAGGGCGTATCGCTTCTGCGATATGCTTTTTTAAATTCCTATAGAGAAGAACAAAGAGGTGAAAATCACAAATGTTCATGGTTCTAAAGAAATTAAGCTGGTTTTTCCAAATGCAGTGGAAACGTTATACGTTAGCTGTGATCCTGCTGATCCTTGTCGGTTTTATTGAAGTGATCCCACCTAGATTGATCGGTTATGCCATAGATGGCATACATATGGGAACCTTGAGCTTCGACAAATTAAGCAAGCTGCTTTACCTTTATGGAGCACTGATCGTAGTTGGCTATTTAATGACTTATGTTTGGATTTATCAATTGTTTGGGGGTGCTGTCATCCTCGAACGCTTGCTTCGCTCACGATTGATGCGTCATTTACTGAAGATGACATCCACATTTTATGAACGCAATCGCACGGGTGATTTAATGGCGCGCGCAACCAATGATTTACAAGCGGTTTCGAATACAGCTGGGTTTGGCATTTTAACTTTAATTGATTCAAGCATTTTCATGCTGACGATTCTATGCATGATGGGCTTTCTTATTAGTTGGAAGCTGACTTTCGCAGCATTGATCCCGCTGCCGATTATGGCTTTCCTCATGGGGTATTTCGGCAGCAAGATTCATGGACGTTTTACACAAGCACAAGACGCTTTTGGCGAGATGAATGACCGTGTACTCGAAACCATTGCAGGCGTGCGTGTGATTCGCGCCTTTGTGCAGGAAACCGCAACAGAGCAGCGCTTTAAAACAATGACCGATGATATATATCAAAAGAATCTAGCTGTCACAAAAATTGATGCCCTTTTCGAACCAATTGTAAAAGTACTCGTAAGCGTTAGTTATCTCATTGGACTTTGCTACGGTGCTTATCTTGTTTTTCATGGTGAAATAACGCCGGGTGAGCTCGTCTCCTTTAATGTATTCCTCGGGATGCTGATCTGGCCCATGCTGGCCATTGGAGAGCTGATAAACGTTATGCAGCGGGGAAATGCTTCACTAGACCGTGTTAACGAGACGCTGGGCTATAAGCCGGATGTAGTCGATTATGCCGACAATACAGAGCTTGAGAGCCCCGGGACGATTGCTTTCAACCAAGTCATTTTCCGCTATCCTTCCTCGTCTTCGGACAATCTAGTGAATGTTTCCTTCACGTTGAAGCAAGGCCAAACTTTAGGGATTGTCGGCAGGACGGGCAGCGGAAAAACAACACTGCTTAAGCAGCTTTTACGTGAATATCCGCTGGGTCGTGGGCAAATTACCCTATCGGGTATACCTCTGGACCAGTTTGATGCAGACCATATTCATCGGTGGCTTGGATACGTGCCGCAGCAGCCGCTTCTTTTTTCCAAAACAATTAAAGAGAATATTTTGTTTGGCCACAGCATTGCCTCGGAAGAGGATCTTCACAGCGCTTTAGAGTTGGCCGCTTTCAGCCAAGATGTGCAATATTTACCGGATGGCCTTCATACCCTTGTAGGCGAAAAAGGAGTAGCGTTATCCGGCGGTCAAAAGCAGCGTGTTTCCATCGCCCGCGCACTCATTGCAAATCCAGAGATTCTGATCCTTGATGATGCCTTGTCCGCAGTGGATGCTAAAACGGAAACAAAAATCGTTCAGGGCATCCGCAGTCAACGCGCCGGAAGAACCACATTAATTACGACGCACAGGCTTTCCGCAGTACAGCACGCAGACTGGATCCTTGTTCTTGAGGATGGGTCAATAAGCGAGGAAGGCACCCATGAACAGCTTGTTCAAATGAACGGATGGTATAAAGAACAATTCGTAAGACAACAGATTGAAGCGCAAATCGAAGCATAAAAAAGAAGGTGAATCCATTCCTATGAAACGAACCGGTAAAAGATTATTTCAATATGCCCTACACTTTAAAAAAATGCTTCTTATTGCCCTATTACTGCTGGCGATTGGTATATCAGCAGAGCTCGCCGGACCATTCATCGCCAAACAAATGATCGACCGTCATATCCTCGGCATAGATTCATCATGGTATGAAGTGGCCTCCATGGACGAGAAGGCTGTTTCGTATAATGATAAAATGTACAAAAGAACCGATCACTTTAGTGGAAATGAGACACGCGGTCGTGAAGTTCGCATTATTCAAGTAGGACGTCATGTTGTATTCGTTAATCAAGCCTTGACCTTTGAAGGAACCACCCAATGGAAGAACAGCCAGTTGATTGTAACAAAGGGTGCCGAAGTAAAGCTCTATCCTGCACAGGAACTCAATGTGAAACAGTTGTATGCCTTCTATAAACCGGAGTTCAATAGTATTTTACAGCTCGCTGTATTGTACTTCGCTTTAATGGTCGTGGGTGCCCTGCTAACTTATGGACAGCGATTCCTCTTGCAATCGGCAGCAAATCGAATTATTCAAAAAATGCGTATAGATGTGTTCGCCCAAATTCAACGTCTGCCCATCCAATATTTCGATCACCAGCCTGCAGGCAAAATTGTCTCGCGCATTACCAACGACACCGAAGCCATTCGTGATTTATACGTACAGGTATTAGCAAACTTTTTTACAGGTGCCATTTATATTGCAGGTATTCTCGGAGCATTGTTCTTGCTCGATTACCGCCTAGCTTTATTCACGATTCCCATTGTGCCGATTTTGTTTATATGGATTCGGATTTATCGCAAATACGCCTCCAAATATAATCATGAAATTCGTGAACGACTCAGTCTGATCAATGGCATAATCAATGAAACCATTCAAGGAATGTCGATTATTCGTGTATTTCGTCAGCAAAAAGCGACGTTGCAGGAGTTTGAACAGCTGAATCAAGAGCATTTGATGTATTCGAATAAAATGCTGAATTTGAACTCCATTTCCACACATAATCTAGTCCATGTGATTCGAAACATAGCCTTGCTTTGCTTAATTGCGATGTTTGGCGGAGGATATTTCGGTGTAGGCACTGCTCTCTCCATTGGTGTCGTGTATGCATTTATTGACTATCTCAATCGGCTGTTCCAGCCCATCGTAGGCATGCTGAATCAATTAGCGAATCTGGAGAAAGCGCTGGTTTCCGCAGACCGTGTCTTCATGCTGCTAGATGAAGAGGGGACGGAGGTTTCCACAGGAAGGATCGAGCGTTACCGTGGGAATGTGAAGTTTGAAGGTGTACATTTCGCCTACCTTAAGGACGATTATGTGCTTCAGGATATTACATTTGAAGCCAAGCAAGGCCAGACCATTGCGCTTGTCGGGCATACAGGTTCAGGCAAAAGCTCGATCCTCAACCTGTTGTTTCGCTTCTATGATTCAAATCAGGGACGTATTACCATAGACGACCGTGATGTTCGGGAGATCCCGAAGCAGCTGCTTCGTCAACATATGGGTATCGTCCTTCAGGATCCATTCCTTTTTATCGGTACAATCGCTTCTAATGTAAGCCTGGATGATCCAGCCATTACCCGGGAAATGGTTGAAAAGGCTTTACGTGATGTGGGTGCCGCGCAAATGTTCAGCAGTCTGCCGAATGGCATTGATGAACCCGTGATTGAGAAAGGCGCTACCTTGTCCACAGGTCAACGTCAGCTCATCTCTTTCGCTCGCGCTTTGGCGTTCAATCCAGCCATCCTCATTCTCGACGAGGCTACCGCTAGCGTAGATAGTGAAACAGAGGCCATCATCCAAGCCGGGCTAGAAGTATTGAAGAAAGGACGTACCACCTTTATCATTGCACACCGTTTATCCACGATCAAAAATGCGGATCAAATTTTAGTCCTGGATCACGGTAAAATCATTGAACGGGGCGGCCATGATACCCTCATGCAATTGGGTGGACGTTATTATCAAATGTACCAATTGCAGCAAGGACTTGCGGTGATCTGAAATTGATTAGAATACAAATGTTATGCATTCATTCCTTAAAGCCTCCAATTTCGAGTTAGATAGCGGGCATAATATTCCCCCCACACACAGGGATAAAGGCCCCTGTAATAAAGCTTGCTAAATCAGACGCTAAAAAAGCAACGGTATTGGAGACCTCTTGATCTGTTCCTCGACGATTCAACGGAACCGTACTTTGATAAAGCGCCTGCTGTTCCGTATGGTTTTCTCGATCCTGCTCACTCACTGTCCACCCTGGAGCCACTTGATTGACTGTAATCTGATGTGCGCCAATTTCTTTGGCCAGAACTCGATAAATGCCATCCATCCCGCGTTTACCTGCAACATAAGCCGATTGACCCACAAAATTCTGCATCGAACACTCCGTATTAATCCCAATAATCCGTCCAAATTTATGTTCGATCATTTGAGGCACGAAGGCTTTAATTAATAAAACGCTTTGCATCACGCAGGATTGAAATTGATCCAGGTAGTCTTCAGCGGATTGTTCAAGAATCGTAGTCCAGCTGTACTGACTAACGGCATTAGCTACAATAATGTCCAGCGTATCATAATGAGTAAATATCTTTTCTTTCATCTCCATAATGGACGGCAAATTTGTAATATCGGCCTGTGCGATGATCGCTCGACGACCTAAAGACTCTATCTCCAGCTTTAAATCCAGCGCTTTCGCTTCATTTTTAAGATAATGTACGACCACATTAGCCCCGCATGCAGCCAAGGTCCTTACCATTACTCTACCTAGCTGGCCTGTTGCTCCTGTAACAAGTACTGTTTTATCCTTTAAATCAATTTCCACAAATTCACTCCCCTTTG
>JAQBPR010000036.1 GCA_028287395.1 Bacilli bacterium | reverse complement strand
CTTCCAAATATGCCGATCTGATTATTTTCATCTTTAAGGAAAGTTTCAGCTTGTACTGGCGAGCCCAGTTCTTGATTTCCGTTATCTTTCTCACCTAGTTCATTTGCAATTGAAATCCTATTGTCTGCCCCTAAATTTGCATTCGATTGATAGAAGTAACAATTCTCTTGAATTTTTACAATTGATATATGGTGTGCTTCACAAGAAACTTCTAATACACAATCGCCTTCTTTTTTAAAGTCTGTAAACATTTTATCCACAAAATTATCCAATCCTTCATTATTATCTATTCGAACAGGCGAATATTTTTTAGAACCAGTAAATGCCGTTCTTACAAGCCCAGCTGCTAAACTACAGACAAAAACATCTTCATCTTTCCAATCATAATATTCCACAGGCCCTACTTCCGCTAATAACTCCTTAAACTGAGTTATATTTACTGCTGCATTAAGCTTATTATTAAATTCTTGGATTGTTTTATATTTACCTACACCATCAGATTTATGAACACCCGATTTTGGTATATTAACAATAATTTCTTTTGGTTTGCCTTTTTGTTTTTGATTATCTTCTCCGCTGCTGCATTTCTGCACGACTTCTATTTTTGTTTTTTCGTCAGACTCTTTCCTATCTTCATGAATATCCTTTGGTAATTCTTCAGGGATTGCTTCTAACGAGCCTGTAGTAACATGTTGCAGAAATCCTGCCTTTACCCTTTCTGCAACTATAGTGATACATTCTTGCCAATTCTTAGCTCCTGACGTTTCAGGAGCATATTTCTTAATTGCTTGTTCAAGATGTTTGTCATCTTTTCCTTCATAATAACTAAACCAATAAGAAATATATGGACAATTCTCTGAAGTTTGCCCGATCTGCGCCAAGACTTCCGTTGCTACTTTACCGACTTCCACTCGTAAAGAGAACATAAATTCATTTTTTGGAACTTGCCCGTCCTTTGGTACTTCTGAATCACCTACAATGAATTGTGGCTTTTGGGACGACACTTCGTTTAGATTTTTGTCATCATTTTCTTTAGCGTCAGATTTTTGCATAGTTTCTGCATTGTTAGGTTCTGACAACATTATTCGTGATCGTGATTTTACTAACTGAACTAAAGCACTATTTCCAATTTTCCTTTGGAGTATCATTATATTTGAAGGAGTGAGTGGAATAGAAGGATCAGCAAAAGCACTTTGCAACTGTATTGTTGTGAAAGTTGATTGTTGATTTGACGTTTGTATTTTAGATATCGGAACCGACTCTGCTGGTTTATTCGAATATGTTGGTTGATGTGTTTGCAATTTGTCACCGCTTAATATTGAAGTAGTGTATATTCAATAATACTTATTCGACTTAATGAAGGATTTCCCTCTAATGGAGTCGGATTATATGGAAAGAAATAATAGCAAATACCGTTGCCTAGATGGGTCCCTCTATTTTATGATTTAATAAATTAATGAGAGGAAGTGAAATAATGAAAACATTATTGCAACAAATATTAACAGAAATCAAAGAAGTGAAATCCTCTATAAATCGAATCGAAAAGAAACTCGACTCAAAGAATGAGCAAGTTGTCAAAAACTCTGAAGCAATCAACATTATGATAAACGGTCAAAACAAAGGTGAACACCAATTTCAAGCTTTCAATAATCGTTACATACAGTAGAAACTGAAATCGAACGTTTAAGCAAGTAAACATCAGCCCCTTAGGGCTTTTTTTATTGAGCAAACGACAAGAACATACATTGACTTAAGGGCGAATTAGAATTTTATTATTCTCATCGTTTTTTCATTTTAATTTAGTATAATGAAAGCCTATCATATCCATCAGGGGGTGTTTCTTATCGCACAACAGGAAGACACATCATATAGTACATTCCAGAGAATAATTTATCTGGTAGTTATACCAGGATTATTTACGTTTATCTTACTAGCAGCTCTTATTTTTGTTATGGTTCCCAACGCTAAAAACTCACTTTTAGATTTTGGTGCACATATTCCTTATGTCGGGAAGATGTTACCCCCACCTAAATTATCTGATGCAGAATTGCTTAAACAAAAAAATGATCAACTGGTTGCGGTAGCAGAACAAAAGAAACAGGCAGATTTAACTAAACAAAAAGAGGATCAAAAAAAATTGGATGATCAAGCTGCTAAACTTGCTGATGACAAGCTGAAAGCTAAGCAAGCAGCCGATGCCGAACTGCTAAAAAACACACAACTCGCTATTGCCGATCGACTAAAACAAGCTACTGATGCTGCGGCTGTCTATACTGGTTTGACCCCTAGTGTCGCTACGCCTATTTTAGAAAGTTTGCCTCTTGAAGAAGCTGTGTATGACATGACTGAAATGTCTTCCGCGGAACGGGCAAAAATTTTCGCTAGTATGACTCCGCAAAAAGCTGGTGATATCAGCAGCTTGCTCAAATCGCTCGGATCTGTTAAAGATAGCGATCTTGCTGACTTGCAACAAAAAGTGAAAACAATAAATGAATCACTTTTAAAAAACCAATCAGCAGATGAATTGGCCAAAACTTATTCCATAATGCCACCTAAAAATTCCGCTAAATTGATAGTTGAAATCATGAAAACAAATCCCGAAAAAGCGTATTTAATAATGAAGAAAATCAATATAACTTCCCGTGCTCAAATTTTATCAACGATGTCTGCTGATCCTACTATGGTTAGTAGTGCTACTAAAATATCCAACAATTTACTGAATCAATGAAAATAAAATTACCTTAGTCAATCATAGTAATACACCTCAAAGTTTTATGCTATAATTTGCATGTAAGAGAAGAATCCACTACTTAGGCGGCTAACCTGCGGTGGGTTCTATTTCATTACTTTCGATGTTTTATATAAGGTATCTTCCTTCAACTTCTGTATATCCTTCTCTTCTACAAATATATAACCTCCCTTATAATCGCCACCCAAGGATTGTCAACTTCAAATATATCCGCTGTTACTTGATAATAAAGTCGTTTAAAATACGATGAACAAACCCAATAAAATCCGTCCCGACGCTGGGACGGATTCTATAATAAAGTCGTTTAATTTAAGCAAACATCTTCACCAAAGTAGGTATTTTGTGAAGATGTAAACAGGGATCTGCCACGCAGCTCCTTGGTCGTGCTTACACTATCACTACATTGATGGCACTTGCCAATGTTTCGATTAGGTCACCTGGCCGGTAGCGGAAGCGTACTCGCATCGTTTGTCCGGCCTGCAGCTGCAGCACTTGGTGTAATGGCAACACCAAGTGCTGCGAATGCCAATCGATTGTATGGCCGGTTGAGTTGTCCAACGCGAGTACGTTCTTGGTAATGAAACGTAGGGCGTTCACGTTTACGGCCTGTTGGATAGGACACAGCACTTCAGCTTCGATCACTTCCACTTGCGCTGTGTCATAGTCGACGATTTTATAAACTACTGGATCACCACAGTCCCGACAATCTTCGATCATGGCGTACGGAGACTGAAATAGGGGCACGGATGCCCGGTAGCCCTCGAACTCGTAACATTGCCACACGGGTTGTACGCCCAGCAAAGTGGCCTCTGGCAGCATGCGGGGAGTTTTACCGAAACGGGCATAGTGAGCATCTCGGAAGGCGGCTATAACCTGAAGCTGTTTCTCGAGTAGCAACGCGCTGTGCAACATCTCGCAAATAACCAAGTCGACAGGTTCAGGAGGCAACCAGTTGGAGGCATCGGCCTCAAAAACATCGACTCGACTGGATACCCCGTTTTCGCTTAAAAATTTACGGCTGGCTGAGACCATCGCTGGGTTGGCTTCCACCGCCCAAACCCGTGCGCCCTGCCTGGCCGCGAAGAAGGACATTACGCCAGTACCGCTACCCAGTTCAACTACCCTGTGTTGCGGTGTCACGCTATGTTCTATCGCGGTACGGAAAGCGCTCATGCGAGCTACATCGCTGAGCATTTGGTAGTGGTAATGTAGAGGGATATATTGACCCATTTCGTTTGTTTCTGCTTGTGACATGTTTTCTCCTACTGTATGTGATAATGAAATTATAAAGTAAATACATTAAAATAAAATGAAAGTTATTTAGGTTACAGCCACATAAGTATGAATAATGGCACTAAGGTGACGAAATCGGACTGAAACTGAAAATAACCTTTTGAATGTATGCATATTTACCCCTTTTCTAAATTAACGTTATAGTGAGAAGAAGATTTGGAGGAACTATGGAACGAGTTGCGATCTATCTTCGGAAATCCAGAGCAGATGAGGAAGCAGAAAAACGCGGTGAAGGCGAAACACTTTCAAAGCATCGATCTGCTTTACTTAAACATGCCAAATTACATAGTCTGAATATCATTGAAATCTATAACGAGATCCAATCCGGTGAAAGTTTGATCCATCGGCCGCAAATGCTGGAGCTTCTTAAACAAGTGGAGTCAAAGGAATACGATGCTGTTTTAGTCATGGACTTAGACCGTCTCGGACGCGGGAACATGCAAGAGCAAGGTTTAATATTAGAGACCTTCCGCACCTCCAATACTAAGATCATTACGACTCGTAAGGTCTATGACCTCAACAATGAGTTTGACGATGAATACAGTGAGTTTGAAGTGTTCATGGCACGTAAGGAGCTTAAGATCATCACACGACGCTTACAGGGCGGCAGGGTTCGTTCTGTTGAAGAAGGCAATTATATTGGTACACGTGCGCCCTATGGGTATCAGATACATAAGACCGATCACGAACGAATTTTAGTTCCAAATCCAGAACAGGCACCAGTTGTTAAAATGATTTTTGAATGGTACACCCAGGAAGATCCACATCAACGAAAAGGCAGTAATAAGATTGCAAATGAGCTGAACCGACTCGGTTACAAAACCTATACTGAAAAACCTTGGGAAGCTTCCACTGTTCTTTTCATCATCAAAAATGCTGTTTATACCGGAAGGCTGCAGTGGAAAAAGAAAGAATCGAAGAAATCAAAAGAAGTCGATAAAGTGCGAGTGACTCGTACAAGAGAACGTTCCGAGTGGATTGATGTTAAGGGAAAGCATGAACCTCTAATTGCGGAGGACTTGTATAACAAAGCACAATCCATCTTAAAAACAAAGTATCACGTCCCCTATCAGCTCGAGAATGGTATTACGAATCCTCTGGCCGGTTTAATTAAATGCGAACTATGCGGTTCATCTATGGTTCTTCGTCCATACGTTTCGCAGCCTTCTCATATCAAGTGTTACAATCAATTCTGCCAAAATAAGAGCAGCCAATTTATTTATGTTGAACAAAAACTCCTAACCTCCTTAAACGAATGGTTAATCAACTACAAAGCAGAATGGACGAATAGGAAGAAACCAACCACGAGCAGCAATTCACTCGGCATTAGAGAATTAGCCGTTAAGAATTTAGAGAAGGAACTTATGGAGCTGGAAATCCAAAAAGGACGGTTGCATGATTTTTTAGAACGGGGAACCTATACGGAAGAAGTTTACCTAGATCGTTCACAAAACTTAGCTGACCGTATAAACGAAAATCAAAGTGCTTTAAAACATGCACAAAGTGAGCTTGTCCAAGAAATTCAAAGGGAAACAGCTCAAAAGGACATCATCCCAAAAATCGAGTCCGTTTTGAAGCTTTACCACCGCACGAAGGACCCTGCAAAAAAGAACTCACTACTTAAATCAATCCTGCAGCATGCCGTATACAGGAAAGAAAAAATACAGCGCAATGATTCTTTCACATTGACTCTTCTCCCTAAGCTACCGCATTCGTCGGTTGTACAGATAAACCCTAAGGGTTAATTCATTTCCTTCTTTATCTGTTCCGATCGGATCATGCAGAGAAACGTCCTTTCGCGATTTTTTTAATGAACGCAGGTGCATTAATATCTCTATTCTAATGTCTATAGAACAGTGTTTGATTTTGGTGGGGCATAATGGTATTTATACTGCTTCACAATATTAGTTTCAAACGATACATCGTTCAAATTACCTCGCTTCCCTACCAAAAATAATATTTCTTTTTTTCGTTTATTTATTGTTTCAAAATAGCTAGAAAGGTGTAAAAAAAATTAAACAGACAAATTAATAGAGGATGGGTGTTCATACGAATAGAACTAACCTAGGTGGTATGACGTTGTTTGGAGGTGCTAGTGGAACTATATAATAGACAGTAGTTCGATCTCAATGACGGTAAAAGCGATGATAAGCGCACTAGCGAACCCGATTATATAGCTGAGGATATTATTTTTATCAATCAAATTCATAACAAAAAAGCTGACCTTGGATCAGCTTGAGGAACGCTTCTGTTATTTATGAAATAACGGAATAATGTAATGAATAATAAAGTACAAGACTCCGAAGAAAATAACGAGGTATGCAGCGTACTTAATTAAAGTAGTGAGCACTGCGCTGGAATCGGATTTCTTTTCAATGTGAACTTCTTTTTTATCGATATCATTGGATAGATTCATAAGTAATTCATCCTCCTTGCTTGTATAATATGTAACTTCTTGTTAGTATTAATTAACCAATATTATTAGGAGTGAACCATATGAGCGAAAATAAATTTCAAATCGAACAACAAGAGACTGAAGATGCATATCTCTTAAATATAAGCGGTGAACTTGATTTATCGGTTGCACCTCAATTACGCACAGCTTTGGAATCTGTTGTGAATCGGTCAGATAAAGCGCTTATTATGGATGTTAAAAATTTAAAATATATTGATAGCACAGGGATTGGCATTATTGTTTCCGCATTGAAAATTCGCGATGAATTGAAGGCACCGTTTAATGTCCGTAATATTCCTTCGTCTATTCAACGTTTGTTTGATCTAACAGGGATTTCAGTATATTTAAAATAAGAAAAACCCACGCTGCAAGCTGGCACCTGTATTCAACAGGGGTCAGCTTTTTTTAATTGTTTCTGTTTTCGATTGTGATTGTAAAAATAAATGAATGTCTTTGCAGCATTTCCGATGAATGAATAATAAAAAAAAGCCATTCTTATTAAAAATCAAAATGTGAATATTTCAATCTTGTCCTCAAATATTCTAATTTCTCTAACTACATTTCGAATTAAATGTTTTTTATCCTCAAAGGTTAATTCGTTAGATTTAGAGAGATAATACTCTAATGCTTCTTGCAATTCTTGCAATACATTTTTATTAAATTCTGATGATTGTGATGAATTCGAGGTTTCTTTCAGTTCTTCCAAGTTTGACTTTAACATTTCCTCTTTCATGGTTAGTTCTTTTAACTCTTGTCTTATATCTTCTTCCCCAAAGTTTTCTTCAGAGCGTGCAAACAATTTTATTAGCTTCTTTCGTGATTGCTTCGTTTTCTCAATATCTTTTTCAATTCGGGTTATTTCAGCTTCTTCGAATGCACTGGATTTTTGTTCTTTTAGTACAGCGGCAATTTCTTCGGGCTGATTAAGCCAGTTGGCAACCTGTTCCCACAATTGAAATTCAATATCAGAGGCTTTTACTCTTCGTCCGCATCCTTTGTTTTTTGCCCCAGCTGTATTTTTAATATCCGTGTATTCTGCAACTTTCTTACTCCAATTATTAGTGACTCTACCGGTCATTGTATTACCACAGTCACTGCATCTCAATAAACCGCTCAATAGATATTCATGTTTACTCTTTTGCGCCCATCTCCGACGTGATTCAGATAACATTTTTTGTGCATGGTCAAACTGGCCAAGATCAATAAGAGGAATACATGGAATTAAGATCCATTCGTCTTTATTTCTTGCACGCATGTTGACTTTTTCATCTTCCGGACGATGCTTATTTCCAAGCATACCTTCGGTATTCCAACGATTTTGATAAAACTCACCAATATATGCACGATTCATAATCATTTGCCTAACAACCTGTCTATGCCAAATTTCCGCCCCACGCTTAGTGGGTACACTTTTATCAGTCAAATAATTAGCGATTCCATTTAATCCTTGTACTAGCTGGTTGGGTTGTGTAAAAAGATCAAAAATCAAACGGACAATTGCTGCTTCCGCTTCATTGATTACGAATTGTTCCGTATCTTTATTGTAGCTATATCCGTATATTTGAAAATCCCTCAGAACCTTACCTTGACGAGCCTTTTCTTTTCTGCCACGGCTCATGCGTTCATTAATTTTTGATTTTTCAAATTCTGCAATTGCACCTCGCATGGAATAAAACAAGTTACCTTCAGGTGTCTTGCTGTATTCACCATTAACAAAAATCAGTTCAACACCACGTTTATCAAACTCATCTGTTATGATCAGCTGGTTCATTAATTTTCGGGAGAGTCGGTCGGGATCAAGACAAATAATACAACTAATTAGACCATCTTTAACATCTTGACGTAACCTTGTAAGCGCGGGACGATCAAGAAATTCGCCAGAAATACCATCATCAATGTATTCCTTAACGTTCTCTGAACCCGCCTTCGTCCGGCATTGGCGCAGCTGGTCTTGGAGGCTGAATCCGTTCTTCGCTTGCTCCTCTGTACTTACCCTTGTGTAAACTGCTTTCAAGAAACTCCCTCCTATACTTCCCTAATAAATAGTTATAGCAGGCAGCACGGGATTGGTCATTGGAATTACCATTTGTAATTATTACATGCACCTAGCATCCCTCCCTATCAGAGGATATGCCGAAGCGGCTTGGACACTTGACGACAAATTCATATGAATACTAAAGTTTTGTGTTTATAATAAAAAAAGGAACTACCGAAAGGTAAGTTCCTCCAATAATTGAAACCAGATACCACGAAGACGTACGCTAGATCGGTTCTGTACTCTCCGAATAAAAGCCAATTGGTTGACGCTTAGGTTCCTTGACCGATTTGGGCTGCGCAACCATTACAAGGCTAACGTTGCTTACGCTTTGGACTATTTCGATGTAGCTGCCATTAGAAATGCCACCTAATCTCACAAATGATGGCGCTAACCACGTTACTCGTTCGACTGCCATCGTCATAGCATTAGTTACGATTAAGGTGATGTGGTTTTCCGCAAGTTTATCATCAAAGTCATTTAAATTCTTTATCTTTTGAAAATTACTTTGCCATCACAACTGCAAAATAACCCTCCGATCTCGCAGATCGGAGGGTTACGCTCAATACAGATGGCACGCTGTAAAATGGTCTTTCTCCACTTCTTTCAACGCCGGCATTGAGGCCGCGCATACCGGCATCGCTTGCGGGCAGCGCGTCCGGAACGGACAGCCGCTCGGCGGCGAGATCGGGCTCGGCACGTCACCTTGCAGGATGATGCGTTCACGCCGTTGCGACAGCTTCGGATCCGGAATCGGAATCGCCGACAGCAGTGCCTGTGTGTACGGATGCAGCGGCCTTCGGTGCAGCTCCGATGCCGGTGCGGTCTCCACCATCTTGCCCAAATACATGACACCGATACGGCTGGAAATGTACTTCACCATGGCGAGGTCGTGTGCGATAAACAAATACGTTAAGTTGCGTTCCCTCTGCAGCCGCTCGAATAAATTAACGACCTGTGCTTGAATCGATACGTCAAGAGCCGAGATCGGTTCGTCCGCGATAATAAATTCCGGTTCGATCGCCAGTGCCCGCGCGATACCGATCCGCTGACGCTGGCCGCCCGAGAATTCGTGCGGGAAGCGGTTCGCATGCTCGGTGTTTAGCCCCACGGTGTGCAGCAGCTCGTGCACCCGCTCGGTTCGTTCCTTGCCAACGGCGATAGCGTGAATATCCAGCCCTTCGGCAATAATAGCGCCTACGGTCATCCGCGGATTGAGTGACGCGTACGGGTCTTGAAATACCATCTGCATCTTCTTATGGAATTCCTTGGAGTCTTTTCCCTTCAGCTTATGAACGTTCCTGCCGTTAAACAGCACTTCGCCGTCCGTCGCGTCGTAGAGACGAATAATCGTGCGCCCGGTCGTAGACTTGCCGCAGCCGGATTCGCCGACTAGGCCGAACGTCTCGCCGCGCTTGATAGTGAACGATACATCGTCGACGGCTTTGAGCACGGCGCCGCCACCAAGCACAAAATGCTTCTTTAGATTGCGCACTTCCAGAATATTGCCGTTCATGTTACCGCACCCCCAGTTCTACAGGCCGCTCGACCTTTGGCGCCTTCGGATCCATTAACCAGCAAGCCGCCGTGTGCTCGCCGCTAACAACGGCATGCTGCGGATCGCACTCCTGACACACCTTCATCGCGTACGGACACCGCGCCGCAAAGGCGCAGCCATTCGGAGGCGCGAACAAATCCGGCGGCGTCCCTTCGATCGGCACGAGCGGTGTATGCTGGTCTTGATCGAGGCGCGGCACCGAACGCAGCAAGCCCCACGTATACGGATGCCGCGGGTTATAGAACACGTCCTCTACCGTACCGTGCTCGACTACCTTCCCCGCATACATGACGACGACCTTCTGCGCAATATCGGCCACAACGCCCAGATCGTGCGTGATGATAATAATCGAGGTTTCCGTTTGCTTCTGAAGATTCTTCAGCAAATCGATGATTTGCGCCTGGATCGTAACGTCCAGCGCCGTCGTCGGCTCGTCCGCAATGAGCAGCTTCGGACTTCCGGCAAGCGCAATCGCAATCATAACCCGTTGCCGCATACCGCCGCTGAATTGGTGCGGGTATTGCTTCATACGCGCCTCGGGATTCGGCATGCCGACAAGCTTCAATAGATCCAGTGTCCGTCGTGAGGCGGACGACCGCGATACCCGTTGATGCTTCATAATCCCTTCGGTAATTTGCTTGCCGACGGTCATTGTCGGATTGAGTGAAGTCATCGGATCCTGGAAAATCATCCCCATCTCGGTGCCCCGGATGTGCTCCATTTCCTTATCCGATAGCTCCACAATATCCTTCGAGCCCTCGAACCAGATATGCCCGCTCTTAATCCGACCGGGCGGCGAAGGAATTAAACGCATTATGGATTGCGCCGTAACGGATTTGCCGCTGCCCGATTCGCCAACGATGGCCAGAGTTTCCCCCTTATGCAGCTTGAAATTAACACCCCGAACCGCTTGAACCTCCCCCGCGTAAGTATCGAACGAGACTTTCAAATCATTCAGTTCCAGAATCACTTTGTCTTTCACGCGGCTTCCCCTCCTTACTTCCGCAGCTTTGGATCGAGCGCGTCGCGCAAGCCGTCCCCAAATAAGTTAAACGCAAGCATCGTCATCGAAATCATGAAAGCCGGGAAGAACAGCTGATACGCATGCCCCTGAATCAAGGTGCCGACCGCGTCGCTCGTCAATGTCCCCCAGCTCGCTTTCGGCACCGGAATGCCAAGCCCGAGGAAGCTCAAGAACGCCTCGGAGAATATCGCCGCCGGAATCGTAAACGTAATGTTGATGATGATCACACTCAGCGCATTGGGCACCAGATGTTTGAATAACAGTCGCTTATTGCTGGCGCCAAGCGTCTTGGCGGCAAGAACGAATTCCTGCTCCTTGAGCTGCAGAATTTGGCCTCTTACTAAGCGGGCCATACCCATCCAGCCGAAAGCCCCTAGCGCGATAATAATCGAAGACAATCCCGGTCCGAGGACAACCATCAGCATAATGACGATCAGCAAATACGGAATGCCGTAGAACACTTCGACGATCCGCATCATGACATTGTCCGTTCTGCCGCCCTTAAACCCGGCGATGCCGCCGTATATAACGCCGATGACGAGGTCAATCAATGCGGCCATAAAGGCAATAAATAGCGAGTATCTGGCACCGTACCAGACACGGACAAAGATATCCCGGCCCAAGTCATCCGTACCGAACCAGTGTTGCAACGATGGCACTTTGTTCGTTTCCTTGAAAGACTGATCCGAGAAGGAATAAGGCTGCAGAATCGGACCAATGACGGCCATAATCAGCAATAAGAGGATAATGATCAGCGCGCTAATCGCCAGCTTATTCTTCTTCAAACGCCGCCAAGCATCCTGCCAGTACGTCATGCTCGGACGAACGATTTGTTCCGCATCCGCTTGCTTGACCGCGGGCTGGAACAAGTCATCATGAAGGTGCATCGACATTAGCGCTCCCCCTTCCCAGACAATTTCATCCGCGGATCGATCCAGGTATAGACTATATCAGTAAAGAAACTAAGGACGACAAATAACACGCCGTAAATAATCGTGGTTCCCAGAATCATCGGATAATCGCGGTTCCCAATACTTTCTACCGCCAGCTTGCCTGCTCCGGGGATGGAAAAAATTTTCTCGACGACGAAGCTACCCGTCAGCAAATTGGCGATAATAGGTCCCGCAATCGTCACGATCGGCAGCATCGAATTGCGAATTGTATGGCGCATTACAACCATAAACCTCGACAGCCCTTTGGCCCGCGCCGTCTTGATGTAGTCTTGGCTGAGCACGTCCAGCATCGAAGAACGCATCATGCGCGTAATTTGTGCCATTGGCAAGAGACCGAGCGCGAACGTAGGCAAGATGGTATGCTGCCACGTTTGCCAAGTTGCGACCGGCAGCCACTTCAAATTCATGGCGAAAATTTGAATGAGCAGCGGCCCCAGGACAAAGCTGGGAATCGCGGCGCCTAATACGGCTATCATGGAACCCGAATGGTCGGGCCATTTGTTATGGTTCAAGGCAGTAATTATACCGAGAAACAAGCCACCGACAATAGCGACGACCAGCGCTTGCAGCCCGAGTTGAATCGTCACCGGCATGCCATCGCGCAGCTTCATGTTCACATCGCGCGATTCCGATACCATCGACGGCCCAAGGTCGCCTTTGAGCATATCCCCCAAATAGTCGATATATTGCTGAAATACCGATTCGTCCAAGTGATAATGCCTATTCAAATTTTCCATGACAGCCGGCGGAACCGGCCTTTCTCGCGTGAATGGACCCCCAGGCACCGAATGCATCAGGATGAACGTAAACGTCACGATCACCCATATCGTCAATAGCGCATTGATACCCCGTTTTATAATAAATCGAAGCATGCATATGCCCCTTTCTTCCTGTCCGTTCCAAGGTTGTTGCAAAAAAGGTGGTATACCAGCCTAAGCGGCATACCACCTTAGTAAGTCCAATTACTTAACAGTAATATAACGGAACTGCGGGTAACGATTGGCCGGTGTATAGTAGCCCTGCAGGCTCGGCTTATAAGCATCTGCGTTCACATAGTAGTAAATTGGCATAATCGGCATGTCGTTCATCAGAATTTTCTCGGCGTCATGCATCTGTTGATCGCGCTTCGCCGCATCGCTTTCGGCTTTGGCAGCCTTCACAAGCTTGTCGTATTCCGGATTGCTGTAGCCTGTTTGGTTGTTGCCGCCATCCGTTACGAACATATCAATGAACGTCATTGCGTCAAGGTAGTCGCCAACCCAGCCGGTTCGCATAATCTGGTAGTCGAGCTTGGTCATGCGAGCGAGCCAAACTTTACTTTCCACGTTCTCGATTTGCACTTCGACGCCAAGGTTCTTCTTCCACATCTCTTGAATTGCTTCCGCGATTTTCTGATGGTTGGCATTCGTATTGAACGTCAGTGTCACCTTCGGAAACGCGGTCAGTCCGAGATCTTTCAAGCCGTCAGCGAGCAGCTGCTTCGCTTGCGCCGCGTCTTCTTTGAAGAACGTCGGAGTCGCATCACGGAAGTCCTTGTTCTTGCCGTCCTGCGCTTGGGTTCCCGGGGATACGAAAGCAAAGGCCGGCTTCTGGTTCGCCTTCGTAACATTGTCGATAATCGCTTGACGGTCGATCGACATCGTGAACGCTTTGCGAATCTTCACGTTGTTGAACGGCGGCTTCGTCACATTAAAGCGGTAGAAATACGTCGCCAAGTTCGGCGAAATTTTCAGATCGCCGCTTGCTTTGGCCGCATCGAGACCGGACGAAGGAACGGCCTTGATCATGTTTAGGTCGCCGTTCTGGTACATTTGCCAAGCGGTATTGTCATCGGTGATATTGTTCCATACGATTTTGTCGGTGGTGATCTTGGCTTTGTCGTAATAGTTGTCGTTCTTGACCGCTATTAGCACCTTATCCTTCTGCCATTCCGTGACCTTGAACGGGCCGTTTCCGACATAAGTGCTTGCTTCAGCCGCCCATTTCGGGTTCGCTTCGACGACCTTCTTGTCAACAGGATAGTACGTGTAAAACGAAGTCAGTTGTTTAAAATAAGGAGTTGGACTTACCAGCGTCACGACGAGCGTCTTGTCGTCCTTCGCTTGCACGCCTACAGCGTCGCGCAGCTTATTGAGTTCATCAGCGCTTACTTTCTTCGGATCAGCGGAATTGTATTCCTTGCCGCCCTTCAAGTAGTCGCCAATTTGATACGCGTATTCTGCAGCGGTGTTCGGATCGAGCACGTGCTTCCAAGAAAATTCAAAATCGCCAGCCGTCACCGGATCACCGTTAGACCATTTCAGCCCATCCTTCAAGGTGAAGGTGTACGTCAAGCCGTCCGAGCTAACTTTCATTTCTTTGGCTTGACCCGGTTTTAAGCCATCCTTGTCTTGAAAAAAGAGCCCTTCGAACGTATGATCGATGACCCAACTGGAGTAGGTGTCACTGGCCTTATTCGGATCGATCGTCGGAATCTCTCCGTTGATGTAGGTGTTGATAACCGATTCTTTCGTCTGAGCTTGCGGTTGCGAGGTTGACCCCTTGTCGCTCGCAGTGGGGGTGCTTTCCCCAGCTTTGCTGCCGGTCGTTGTACAGCCTGCAATCAAGATGCCTGCCAGCACAAGCGATGCTGCCATTGTGAGCCACTTCTTCGCTTTCATACAAGTCCTCCTTCTAATAGTTAAAATAAGTATTTTGGCAATATGTCAAGTGTTGTAACCAACACATCACATCAGTAACCATTTTTCAATTTATATGTGTAATATATTCTAACACAAAACTGTTTATTGTTAATTATTCTAACATATAACTGCCTAATCGTCTATTGAAATAATTGACTGTTCATTGAAAATATCGATATTATGTCATATTACATTACATTTATATTCCTTCTCAAAAATAAAACGCTTTCATTTCTCTGTTTACTTTTATACAACCGTAGGTCAATAAAATCAACTTAATTGATTTCTATGAAATTCAAGTGTTTTCTTTGAGTAGCTCAGTTACTTTAATTCTATGACAGTATAAGCATAAACAGAATACATTTCATTCTCGCCTGCCTCCGCGGCTAAACCGTATTTCATTGGGGGTTCTTCTGAACCCTTTAAAAACTTATGCTTATAATTAAAAAAAACGCTCCTTTTAAAAGGCGTTCTGCACACTATTGACATTTAGATCTCATTCTCAATACATCTCGCTGCAAACGTCGCCAATTTAGTACCTTTGTTTGGTGAGTAGCTCTCAATAGCTTTTATCAAACCAATTGTACCAATGGAGATGAGGTCTTCTAAATCTTCACCTGTATTGTCGAATTTTTTGAGGATGTGTACACGATACGATGTCATTGTCTTTGTGGGCTATCTTTCCTCGTTTTAGTTCATCCAAGTAACCAAGTGCTGTGATTTGTACCTCATCCCCTTCACATGTGATCCTTATTTCATCAACCAAAGATTCTACAATATGTCTCTTATCAGCAAAAGATAGCTTCTTTCCAGCTTGATCAATAAATCGTTTTATTTGTTCAGAGATTTCCGTTATTCTTTCTGCTGATAAAATAAATTCCTTATAATCGGAAATTTGCATATTGTATTTCGTTAATTCACTGCCCAGTTCACGCTTGACCACATTTATTTTTACAAATTCTAATGCTAATTCATTTTCATCAATCACATCTTGTTTAAACATAATTTTTACTTTTTCTAATTCCTTATCTTTTTGCTGAATTTGCTTCTGGATCAAGTCAGCAGCATGCTTTATTTCGTTTATAACAGAATCTTCATTTATTTGTAAACGTTCAACATATTCTTTTGGATCCGATATCACATTTAAAATCAATTCCCAAACAAATTCATCCAATCGTTCTGTTCTAATGGACCTAGAAGAACAAGCTACAATCCCATTACCATACTTTGTAGGAAATAAGTTAGGACAACGATAACAAGTATATGGAACCCTCTTCCCTGTTTCCTTATCCTCTCTTCCGGAATAAGTTGTAGACTGCCAAGTTCTTCCGCAATGTCCACAGCGAAGTAAAGATTTGAGAAGATACTCATATTTTATATTTCCTGATTTTTTCGTATTCTTAAGTCGTTGAAGTTGAGCTAACTTGAATAGTTCAACATCAATAATAGAAGGCACTTCTACACAAAGCCAATCCTTCTCATCGCGAAACTCATATGTTTTCTTGGGTGCGCCAGTTATCGTTCGTTCCCCTTTAATTTTCCTCGTACTTCTACGATTGTAATAATATTTACCAATGTAGACTTCTGATGTTAATATTCTTTGAATTGAACTCGCACACCAATTCTTGCTTTCGGCACGTTTGGGAATAGCACCTAATTTATAAAGTTTATTCCCAATCTCTCGCAGAGTAAGATTATCATAAACGTACCAACCGTAAATTTGTTTAACAAATTCCGCTTCTTTCTCATTGATTAATAATTTTTGTTCAATAAAATCATACCCGTACGACGGAACTCTCATCGGCATAATTTTTTTGTCTTTTTCCACCGCTTTTAATCGTCCCCGTACAGTCCTCTTCTTGATTAACGACAATTCATATTGTGCTATCACACTCATTAAATTAAAAAAGAGATGACCTTCGGGTGTGTTTTTGTACTCTGTATCAACAAAAACCAGTTCAACATCTCGAGACTCAAATTCCCGACAGATAAATAACTTATCAGTTAAATCCCTGGATAACCGATCTGGATGCGTTATAATCACGTGTGAAATTGTACCTAGGGCTACATCATATCTTAATTGGTTTAATGCCGGACGATCAATGTCCTCACCACTAAAACCCTCTTCTTTATATATTTTTATATTCGATTCTGAAAAACCTAATTCTTTCGCCTTTCTAATACACAACTCAACTTGCCCTTCTAAACTGGTGCCATCAGTCACTTGAAGCCCTGTAGAAACCCTTGGGTAGACCCCACAATACATCATCGTTCACCTTTTTCCATAGTGAATTGTTGTTTTTTAATTGTTGTAGTTTCTTGAAATAATCTTTATTTTGTGGATTTAAAATTCGTTCGATAAGGCAACAAATTATTAATTCATCACCATACTGTATCAATATCTTTTGAAAATTGTGCTTTTGATAAAATGTATTAAAGTCCATTAAAACTACTCCTCCACAAATAATACAGGGATGTTTGTTCCTAAGAATAAGCGTTCCCATATTGATTATAAAAAAAGCCGGCTGAACTCAGTCGGCTTTTAAAATAATTCTTTTGATTAAAAAATCAAGGACTCGTATCTTGGCTTCTATTGCTTTCTGACTTACTTCAAATTTTTCAGCATTTTCGAGGTCGATAAATTTGTATTTAATTTTTAACTTCAATTTATCCATTAGACCACCTCAATAATGCTTATTAATTTTTCCGCATGTCCTAGAAGCATTTATCTAATTTTTATGATTTTCTTCTTCAAAAATTTTCTTTTCGTCATCTTCTTCTAATTCCTTCATCCACTTTTCAATTTGATTCAATGCACTTTGTTTGTGTACCTCTTCTAAATTGTTATTTTGATCAGTTTGATTTTTTTCGAACAATAAAAAAACTTCCTTAATGTTTTTCACATTAGGAGGTTCGTCATAAGATCTGGTTCTGGTGCAAATATGAACTCGTATGTTAGGATGGATAAAAAGAGCTCTGGAAAGTACGAGGATCATTGGAATGAAATCATCATCAGAATTATTCAAATGGAAGCATTTTGAGGCGGAGATAATATTGCTAACAGAGAGACTGTGATGAGACAATCCAAGTATCTGAATAATATAATTGAACAAGATCATCGTTTCATTAAGAAAAGGACGAATCCGATATTGAAACGATGCACATGATCAAAAAGGGGCAGGTCAAATTGAAGAATTTGTCTGCCTTTAATAACGTTCAACTCTTCAATCAGTTATTCTTGCACCAAAACCAGGGTTCTTATCCACCGTGATTACATGCTTTTTGAATAGGCTCCACTATTCAAATGAGCTTTCGCTTGCCGCTATATGTAGCTCGACCTGCGTATTCATCAAATGGGACGTAAAACCTTCATCCAGCGTTTGATTGGTAATACAAGCATGCAGGCTTGAGAGTTGTGCTATACTGAAAAGGGATGCCTTTCCGACCTTTGTATGATCAAAAACGGCAATCGTTTGCAAGGATCTTTCAATAAGCATTTTAGCGATAAAGGCTTCAGATTCAGAAAATGTAGTAATCCCATGTGCAACTGTAATGCCATCTACACCTAAAAACATTTTCCCAATATTTAAGCCTTCCACCGTTTTCTCAGCTAAAGGTCCACAAAGCTCAAAACTATTGCGTCGCATCACACCGCCAGTCAGAACGACTTGAATTTCATCACCCTCAGACAGTTCCATAGCAATGTTTACAGCATTCGTTACAACAGTAATATTTTTACGAAGTTTAATAGCTTTTGCAATAAGGAATGTCGTAGTCCCTCCGGTCAGACCTACAACATCCCCCTCTTGAATCAAATGAGCTGCTTTTGCAGCTATCGCTTCTTTTTCTAACCATAACAACTGTCTTTTTTCTTGGAAAGGAACTTCTCTACTCTCAGAAAAGCCTTCAAGCTGGGCCCCGCCTAAACTGCGAATAATACCTGTATTTTTCAATTCATCCAGATCTCTGCGGGCTGTTGCTTCAGAGCAGTCAAATTTCTCAGTAATTTCTTGTATGGTCACTTTTCCTTGGCGTTTAAGTAAGTTCATGATGTTTTTACGTCTTTTATCGCCTTTAGAGAGTTCTAGATTTTTCATTGAAATTCTCCCCGATATTCTAGATTAGAATAACCTCTCAATTCTTCATCCATGAAATTATATATCATTTATTTGATTATCTCAATAATATCAGAAGAACGAGCATATCATGCAAACTGCTGTTCAAGTGGTTTCCGAATAAATTTTCGTCACGCGAGACTCCATAAAAAAGTGTAAATAATCTTCCATTTTTACATTTCCTGCTTCTGCTGTCATTGCATTCGCTGTGCCAGCAGCTGTAGCCGTCAGAAGACACTCCTCAATAGAAAGACCTCTTTCTAAAGAGACAGCAAACCCAGCCGTAAATGAATCCCCGCAGCCAACTGGATTAACGGCCTCAATGTCCGGCGCATGCACCCTATATATGTTCCCTTTATAGCCAACGTAAGATCCTTTAGCCCCTAGTGAAACTGCAACACAAACTATCCCTTGTTCCATTATTCCTCTTACAATGTTGAATAAATCTGCTTCTGTGTTGATTTCTTGACCTGCGATCACTTTCAATTCTTCCTCGTTCGGCTTAATCATAAACGGCTTTGCTTTCATACCTTCATTAAGCGCTTCCCCACTTGTGTCAAGAATCGCGAGCGAGCCCTCTTGCTGGATAATTTCAATTAAGGTTTTATAAAATTGTACAGGCAGCCCAGGAGGTAAGCTTCCTGAAAGGACAACAACTTTAGACTGCCTTGCCGCATTTTTTAATATCTCGATAAATTTCGTTATCTGAGGCCCCTCAATGGTAGGCCCTAATTCCAAAATTTCAGTAGAAGTTCCCATCCGGTGTTCGATAATATTTATATTTACTCTTGATTCCCCCGGAACCTCAACAAATTCATGCTGCAGCGACTGAAGATCCAAAACAGATCGAATAAACTGTCCGTTATGCCCACCGGCGAATCCAATGATAAAGCTTTTATAGCCCAATTGTCGAATGACACGCGCTACATTGATTCCTTTACCTCCAGCAACAGCACGCATCGACTGTACACGCTTTACTTGCCCAATATTAAATTCATCCAAATAGTATGTCTTATCGATTGCCGCATTCAAAGTAACTGTTGTAATCACGAGGAGAACCGCTCCCTTGACATATTTTCACTTTAATTATTCGCTTTACCCGCACTTCCGCAAAGGATCATTTTCTGCTTGGCCGCTTCTCTTAATGCTGCTTTTGCAGGTATCATATATTTGCGCGGATCGTTCTCGTCTGGATTTTGTTGGAATACACTTTTGATCGCATCACTGAAAATAATTCGTAACTCTGTGGCAACGTTCATTTTCGACATCCCTAACGCAACTGCCCGACGCACTTGATCCTCCGGAATGCCAGAGCCGCCATGTAATACTAAAGGGACGGAAACCCGATTCGCAATTTTTTGGATACGATCAAAGTCAATGTTCGGATCTCCTTTATAGATACCGTGCGCGGTTCCGACTGCTGGCGCTAATGTAGCAACGCCGGTAAGCTCCACAAACAATTTGCACTCTTCCGGATCTGCCATTAACGCTTCATGCTCCGCAACAACAATGTCATCTTCTACTCCACCAACTTTACCTAATTCCGCTTCGACATTAATCCCGATAGCTTTGGCTAATTCAACGACTTTTAAAGTACGCGCTACATTATCTTGAAAAGAATACATCGAAGCATCAATCATAATGGAAGTATAACCCGCTCGAATACACTGAACGATTACATCAAAATCAGTACAATGATCCAAATGTAGCGCGATAGGCACAGAACTCCGATTAGCCGCAACAGTAGCCGCCGCAACAATATAATCCGCCCCCAAATGCTTTACAGTACCTACTGTTGATTGAAGAATAAGTGGAGATTGCATTTCTTCTGCAGCTTCAACAACAGCTTGCATCATTTCCAACGTATGAACATTAAAAGCCGCAATACAATATTTGCCTTCCTTTGCTCTTGCGAGCATAGGCGTAGATGAAACCAATGGCATACTAATTCCTCCGTTTGTTTTTTTAGTTGTTATGAAAAAAAAGTCTTTATACGTTTAGTTGTTCCAAACGCTGTCTCGCATTCAGGGCGCTTCCCATCACACCTGCGTATTCAATGTGCGCAGCAGCTGTAATTTTAATGCGTTTTAAATACTCCGAATGGACTATCTTTCCTATTTCGTTTCTTAATGGAGCAAGAAGCCGCTCACCCGCAAACGCTACACCCCCGCCAATAACGATAACATCAGGACTTAGCAACAGAATTGCAGATGCCAAACCTTTAGCCAACAGCTCACCTGTTTTCTTAAAAACTTGTTGGGAAACCAAATCATTTAAATCAAAAGCCGCGGAAATATCAGCTGAAGTGATCTTCGATAAATCAGGATGCTTTTTGGATAAAATCGTTTTATTGCCTTCCGCTATTTTGGATTGAACCTGACGAACCATCCCCGGTGCAGAAACCAAAATCTCTAAGCAGCCGACCATCCCGCAGTTGCACTTTTGATGGATTTCTTCAATAGGGATGTGCCCCAGCTCCCCAGCCATAAAGCCACCGCCATAAAATAAGCGGCCTTGATTCACCGACGCGGCAGCAAGACCTGTTCCAATCGTGACACCAAGCACATGTTCAAAACCTTTCCCTGCACCTGCTATGGCCTCTCCCAAAACATACATCCGAACATCATTATCAACAAAAACAGGAATATTCATCGCCTTTGAAAGGATTTTGGCAAGTGGAATGTTCCTCCAATTTAAATTAGCTGAGTAAATACTTACACCTTCGATCGGATCCACAAATCCTGGTGTCCCTATACCGATGCATTGCACCTTATTTAATGAAAGATTGCCTCGAAAAAGCAGTTCTTCAACCGTGCTTTGAATTTTCCGAATGACATATTCAGATCCTTTCTCTGCTTCGGTTTTCACTTTAATCGTATCCAAAAGGTTTCCTTCAAGATCGAGGACGCCGCAAACAATATTCGTTCCTCCGACATCGATCCCAATTAAAATATCCATTAAAGCTCAACCTCCGATCTATGGTACACGCAGATTCCTTTAACGAATGTTGCACTTACAGCAAGCGCTTTGTCCAAAATAACAAAATCCGCATCTTTGCCTACTTCTATCGAGCCCTTTCTCTCATGAATGCCAATTTGCTTAGCAGGATTAATGGTCAAAGACGGTATAATATATTCCAAACTCTTCCCCGTAAAATCAATAGCGTTGCGCAAGGCTTGATCCATCGATAACACACTGCCCGCCAAACCATTGTCTTTCGTCAATCGCACACTTCCACCACTCACTCTAACTGAAAAATCCCCCAGCATATAGTTACCGTCTGCACACCCTGCCGCACTCATAGCGTCTGTTATCAGAACGACTTTATCGATGGGTTTCGTATGGAAAACATACGAAATTAATTCCTTGTGCACATGAATACCATCACAAATCAGTTCGACAGCAAGACTATCGTAGAGAAGTGCCGCTCCGACGACCCCCGGTTCTCGATGATGCAAGGGCCGCATTCCATTAAACAAATGGGTGACATGGGTTGCACCATGCTCAATAGCTTTGAGCACACATTCACATGTCGCATCCGAATGACCGATAGATACTGTAATATGATGCGAAACAGCGGAACGAATCACCTCAAGATGCTCCTCAAACTCGGGTGCAATGGTCAACAGTCTTACATGTCCCTGAGCTAATTCGGTGTAAGCTTCTAATTCCTCGACAGTGCCAATACGAATATTCTTCGGATTCTGCGCTCCGCAGCGCGACGCATTAAGAAAAGGGCCTTCCAAATGAATACCGACTATTTCCGCTCCTGAAGTCCCCCGCTTAATTGCTGAAGAAATTTCGCCGACCACACGCTCAAGTGTTAATCGATCCGCTGTCAAAGTCGTTGCCAAAAAAGAAGTAACCCCTTTTGAGGCTG
>JAQBPR010000261.1 GCA_028287395.1 Bacilli bacterium | reverse complement strand
GATCTTATTTTCAATTTTCTTTATGCCTCGGTTAGCCACTTAAGCTTTATTCTACCACCGTTCTAATAACAACATACTAAATCATGATCCTCATACTTCTCATATCATTACGCGATTTAATTTTTTAATTCTTCTCTTGTGAAATTAAGCTTAAAGATTAATATTCTTCAACTTGTTATCAATTATACTAATCACTATAATCTTTACTCGACCTTGAACCATTTGAAAAGTGATAAATATATTTCTATAAGTATAAGCTATGTCCTCTGTATTTGTCTGTTTGTTCTCTTTGAATTTTGTGTTTTTAAGTTTGTTCATTATTTCAACTTTTGTATCACCTACTTTAACATTAAAAATACTATATTCCTTATTCCCGATTTCAAGATATGTCAATTTATCTTTATATTTGCCCAACTCACCAAAACCGATTTTTATTTCTTTTTCTATAATCTCCTTAATTTTCCCGCCTACATTGGGTAAATCAACCAATTTTACCATATTCAATTCCTCTACCTCTTGATTTGTCATTAATAATTTAATTCTTGAAACTTCCAAATTCATATTAATGTATTCCGCTTCATTTTTTTCTTTTTTAATGATCCCTAAATAAACGAATACCGCGAAAAATAAAACCATTCCCGAAATGATTATCACAATCTTAAAGTATTTATTTTTTCTTACGGATTCAGCCATTCAGTAAACACCCTCCATATAAATCATTTTTTTCCCATATTACTTTATCGAACAAATAAGCACAAATTTTCAACTTATATATCTTCATGATACATGATTTTTACCATAAAAAAAATTTGCCATAAGTATTACTAAATCACCAAATTTGTTGTAAAATAATTTTTATTTCTACTATATGGGATTCAATCTGCAATGTGATCCTCAATATTTATTTCGCTTAGTTGTAAACAGTAATAATTCAGAGCAGAGCCTAAAAAAAATGAAACGATCAATCCTTTTCAAAGGTATGATCGTTTTATTTTATTTTTGAGCTTTAATATTAAGTTTATTCAAAAATTGAAGCAAACATTAAGGGGTTAAAGTAACCTGAGCGTATACAGCATTTCCATTACTATAGTTGCGGACTTTTAAATAGTAGATTTGACCAGAATTTAAATAATAATTAGATATTTTCGAATAAAGATTTCCATTAGAATCATCATCATACGTAACCATATTTGTTAGACCCGCATCCGTATACAATTCTAAGTAGGTATCGCAGCTTGCTTGATACTGCCAAGTTTGGATGACGGCATAGGATCCAGTTCCATTAATTTGATAAATGGTACTTGCTGCGCCATTAATGTATCCGGGGCTACTTTGAGTAAGCAATGGGAACGAACTTCCGCCACCACCCAAACTCATTGTAAGCTTAGCATACACCGGATTTCCATTTGTGTAATTTCTAACCTTGATATAATAGGTTTGGTTATTATTTAAATAGTAATTGGAAATTCGGGAGTAAAGATTGCCTGCTGAGTCATCGTCAGACGTAAGCATATTCGTTAAATTGGCATCAGAATACAGTTCG
Source organism: Bacilli bacterium (assembly GCA_028287395.1). Taxonomy (GTDB): domain Bacteria; phylum Bacillota; class Bacilli; order Paenibacillales; family NBRC-103111; genus Paenibacillus_AC. The sequence continues at coordinate 26,080 of JAQBPR010000261.1, read as the reverse complement.
AGATACGTATCAGTTGATTGTGAGTAAAAAGAAGTCTCGAAAACGGGATAAGCACCCGTACCTATAACTTTGTATACTTTACTCGACTCTCCATTAATATAGACTGGAGTATTGGCTAATAACTGAGGATAAGTTGGTGTTGTATTATCGTACATAATGCTATTTTGCCATAAAGAATATTTGGCATTTTGGTCATAGCCTAGTGTTTTCCATTCGCTCCAATAGTCTGCAAAATTGCTGATTTGTCTCGCATACATTGCAAGATAAATATATGAAAAGGGATAACTTCTTGTATCCTGACCATCATTGACGGAGTCATACAAATCCCAAAGCGACCCTAATATCCTTCCTTCAACACGATCTCCACTATTTGTGTAACCAGATGTATCTTCTAAATTAGAATAAGAAACGCCCCCGCCATCATAATAATATAATGGACTATTATTAACGTAGAAGGATACCATACTTGCCCAACCCTCAGTCCAAGCACATCCTCCACTATCTATTGCAGCTTGGTCAAAATAATGGGGACTGTTACAAGTATGTGAGGGCATCGACCCATAAATATTGTACATCCAATTATGGCCTAATTCATGAATGGTGGTCGTAATATTAGTTGGTGCAAATTGGTTTAAATGCACTTTTCCACCGGCGGTATAATACGATCCATCAGTAAATGTAGTATCCCACTGAATTGTTGCATTCCCCGGGTCTCTGTAAACCTTAAGCATATCCTTAGCTCGAATCATATCATCGTATGATAAAAATGCTGAGACAGCAGCAGAATATTGTGTAACGTTCCATGTTCCAATATTTCCTCCACTTGAAAGATCTGAATATTGAGTGAATCCATAATAAGTATTTGAAGAGGCATTTTGAACTTCTCCATAGTTTGGACTTTTTGCATAAACTCGAATTTCCCATAGATTATGATCAGATGGTGGCGTATATGACGTAGACCAATTACCATAGTAATCGGTATATGTAACAGCTGCAGTTCGCCAAATATAGAAACTGTCCCGATAAAGGACTTCCACCCTTGCATTTTTAACATTTATTGTTGGATTGCCATTTCGATCATAAGTATTCCACTTTCCAGATGCAGAAACCGTACTTAATGCTGTTACTCTACCTTTAACAGGTTCTTTAAGATTTACAGAAACGTTCATTTTACCATAATTTTTAGATTGAGGATCAACTATGATAGACGTTGATTTATCGGGCCTTTCAGCTGGTGCCATAAATGAAGCCAACTGATCCCATCCATCTTTAATTTCATTGTCAGTTACAGTAAACAAGATACTTTTGGTGGCTCCAAGAACGTTGCTTTGGCTCTGTTCATAAGTTGCTTTGATTACAAGTTGATATTGTCCATTGTCTAGTTTCTCCAATTTTGAAAGAATTTTTTCAGGTTTATTATAATCAAATTTTTTAAAAATTGCCTTTGTTTTTCCGTTTACGGACTCTAATTTATATCCGTCTTGTGATAATTTTAATAACTCATAAGTAACTTCAGTCTCTTTATCAATATATTTCTTATGAAGTGTTATATATGAAGAAAAGTCTGTTTCCCATTTTCCTTCTTTCTTTGATTTTTTATCAGAAAGTTTTGCATCAATTGTAATAGTATTATCTGTAGGTGCATAAAAATTGGATTGTGGCACTTCATTTTCAGGTTCTTTAGCGAAACTAATTCCTGAAAACATACTCACACTCAAAGCGAAGACTAGTAATAAAGAAAAAAGTTTTTTCATATTTACATCTCCTGTATATTAGTTTTAATAGGACCTAAACACTTGCAATAGATAAATGAAACTATTAAAAAATTTGCAGTAAAAAATTAGATCTAACCCCCTTATACTAAAAAATTTCCTAATGCTATTTACAAAGCAAATTAAAAGTTTCATACTAAAGTTAGTCTGTCTTTACTTTGTAACATAGCAAAGTAGAGCTTCATTCAGAACCGTTTCCAAGGTCGCCCGCGAAGCAGACTTGGAGCGGTTCTATTTATTGTAAACAGATAAGCTACTAGTAAGCCCCTGATACAAACGAAAATAAAAAACATTCTGAATAGGAAGGTTTCTCACAACAGCAAATAGTCAACCATTGGGAATTCTCCCTTTATTCAAATTAGTTTTTGTGCACATTATGTTTCCATAAGTTTTCCAACATCATGTTTATCGACAATATATTTTCACCGATATGTATAAGCTACCACAGTTCCTAAATAATTAATACTATATTTATACAAAATAGTTAAATTAATACTATACACCTACGATTATTGTATTAAATAAACAGCTACAATATTAAACTGAACGTATTCGACATAATTCGATAGGAATAATTAACATTTTTAGCATCTATTATTAGAGACACTCTAAAATCCCACTTTGTTACATTTTTACAATAAATTTATTTCTTCATTATCCAACAAATAACGAAGCTTATTTAATTTATTCTTGTCTGTCTTCGCACAGTTCTATTACTTGCTGGAGGTCCTGACATTGGAGTCATCTTTTAAAGTATTCTTTTTAACAATCGTTTCATATTTTTTCAATTCCATTCGATAATTATTTATTTGAGTTTAATTGTTTGATGACTAACCAAAAGAATTGAGTGTGTACGAGGGACTTCCGAAAGCGGAGGTTTTTTCATGCGAACTTATACTCGCTGACAGATTGTTGTAGTGCGGCTTATAATGATGGAGAATCGAAATTTAAATAATCATAATAACAAATGGAGGTAAGATGAAAACACAATATTATCTTTATTTAGAACGAATAGTTGGCAAAAAAACAGATGAAGGGTATTTCTTTTATGAAGAACAAGCATGGGAACTAGATGAAAAAAGTGTAATACTTGGTTGTTTAATAGACTTCAAAGATGAACACTCCATATGGGATATTGATGAAATTACAGAAGAGGAAGCACTAAGAAGAATAAACGATATTAAAAAGGATTAGTTGAGTTGTTAAGTATACAGTTCTTTTTTCATGAGAACATATGCTTGTTGACAGATTGTTTGTTTTTTTATTTTTGCAACATGCCAGGCGCTTCTACACTGACGTTCTCGGGTTTCATGAGATAGAGCGGCCTCCGTTCACTTCGAAAGGAGTATGGTATGCGGTTGGAGTTCAGCAGATTCATTTAATGGAGAATGCAGCCGGAGAAACGCTGCGTGAAGGTGAAATAAACTCCATTGATGGGCATTTTGCAATCTGGGTGATCAGCTACCGAAAAACCATTGAAGGGTTGGAGGAGGCTTCCGTTCCTTATGAAGCCAGGCAAGAAAGCGTGGCAGGATTTTCACAAATTTATGTGTTAGATTTGGATCGTAATATTATTGAGTTTGATGCTGTTTACGGTTCTTGAGTTAGTTAGTCGGTTTTGGTGCAGCTATTGAAATAATCAAAGATAGCCGCCTTATTGTTGTTTGACTATGCTGTCAAACCAAACGATTTATTGATTAATTCAATTGTGGTGAGGGAAGACGAATGATTGAATTCAACCTCTCCGTTCCTTATCTCTGTGCTGATAGCGAATGTTGAAAAGGCATATGCAGAAAGCAGGGGTCGAAATCCGGGGGCAAGCGCAAGGACTTCATTCCCTGCGGAGTACACTTGCCCGCACCATGCTCGAGAAAATTCACGCCACATCCGGTGATTTCAGAAGTGGTGGGTCATCAGAATATCCAGACAACCAGTATATACCTCAAAATTGACATGGATGGATTATGGAATTGTGTCATTGATCCTGATTGGGTATTTGAACATGACAAATTAATGCTCGGAACCCATGCTGTGTAAGGGTTTTTTTTGTTTTTGTAATTCGATTTGAATGCATATCTGAATACTTCCGAATGAATAGGTTCTTTAATTTCAAACTTCGACTCACTCGTGTACAAATTTGGGCAATATTGGTATGATATAAGGGTGGTATCAGACATCTAATCATAGCTTTCCTAGTATATGGAAATGATAGCACAATATAAAACGTTATGAATATACATTTCAGGGGTAAGAAAATATATTTACGGTACTTGGACTTCTGTCAATAGATTGGACACATAGAATAGAAAAAATTTAGGAGGGTTAACATGACTGAATTAATTTTTAGAGATTTGGAAGACTTACATTTACAAGAAGTGTTAGACATCTATAATTACTACGTGATTAATACTACCGTTTCTTTTCATACAGAACCAATCAATTTAAATGAAATAAAAGAAAATGTCATTTTTGAAAAATCTATTTATAAATCTTTTATTATTTGTTTAGATAATATTATAACTGGATATGTTTTGATAAGTCAGCACAAGAAAAAGCAAGCATATGATGTTAGCGGAGAAGTAACTATTTATTTAAAACCCGAATATGTTGGACAAGGAATTGGTGGAAAGGCTCTAAAATTTATTGAAGAGTTTGCCGCCGATAAAGGATTTCATGTATTGATTGCAACGATATGTAAGGAAAATGATAAAAGTATTTTTCTTTTTGAGAAGTATAATTATAGCCAATGCGCTCATTATAAAGAAGTAGGATACAAATTTGGCAGAAGACTTGATATAGTAACATATCAAAAAATTATTAATCACTAAATATAGATGGAAAAAAAAGACCTAAGAATAGGGGAAGATATTCATGTCGAGTTTTATCAAGGAAGTTCTGAAACAGATGAATACCCAGTTAAACAGAATTGAAATTTGTTTGAAAAAGCTTTCAGAAGAAGATGTTTGGAAGAAAGTCAAAAGTAATACAAATAGTATTGGTAATTTGTGTGTGCATTTGGCAGGAAATGAATATCAACATTTTGTAAGTGGAATTGGTGAAAAGCCCTTTATAAGAGAACGGTCATTGGAATTCAGTGATACCCATTCTCTGAAAAGAGAAGAATTAATTAACAGATTGAGATTCGTTCGTCAGGAATCAACTGCTATTTTATTAAGGTTAAATGATCAAGATTTAAAAAATGAAGTCAAAGTCTATTACGATGAAGAAGATTGGAAGCGAATGAGGAAAGTTTTAGAAGCAGGAGAACCTTTTTATATTAGACCCATACAAACCCATTTATTTCTTGTAGCTGAGCATTATGGGTATCATACTGGACAAATCGTATACATAACTAAGTTATTACAAGAAGATGAAGATCATATAACAGAAACGAGACACTGAGAGCCTACGACATTTAAATGGATAGGCTAGAAAAGAAAAAGACAACAACAATGCGATAAGAAAGTAATCGCAACGATGTTGTCTCTTGTGGTTAAGGAGAAAATTAAACTACTCGTTTAGCTCCGACGTATTTATTGCCCCAATAACTGGCTAAGGAATCAACACGTACACCCTTGGAAGCTGCTGAAATGAATTCGTTATTTCCAATATATATCCCTACATGGTCGATTTTATTATGGTTTGCGAAGAAAACAAGGTCTCCTTTTTGAAGATTGGTAACGGGAGTCCCGATACTTTCATACATTTCGCTAGAAGTTCTTGGCAACTGGACACCATTCTGTTGATACACGTATCTAACAAAACCTGAACAATCAAATCCTTGGGGTGATGTTCCACCCCAAACATAGGGTGTGCCTAAATAGTTACTGGCAATTTTTTGGATTTGCACGGATTGGACTTCAGGTGCGTACCAAGCCGGCGCATGGTATTTTTTGTCTGCATCCAAAATGGCTATTTTGTTTTTTTCATCCCATTGAATAGTTATTCCTAAGATTTCGGTAATGAATCGAAGCGGGATAAATACTTTTCCTTGAGAAAATACAGCAGGTGAATACATTTTGATACTAGCGCCATTCAATTCGGCTTGGCTTTCTCCCGTAATCAATACAATACTTTGTGTGCTGTTGGTCAAGGTAACTTTAACCTCGGACCCATTGACCTGGTGACTGACCTTTAATCCAAGTTTCTCCATAATTAAACGTAACGGTACTTGCAAGTGCCCTGTGTTGTCAAGGTAAGTTGATTCATCCGGCATGGACAGAATTTCATCATTTATCTGCACTTTAGTCCCATTTTCTGAAACAGCAGCATAGGCTTGATGTGAAACTAGTAGAAAAAATAACAAAAATGCACATGAAAAAATAAAACATTTGTAAAAAGCTTTCAATTCATTTCCTCCTTATGCCTCCGAGGTTAGTTGACGGATTCGGAAAGAAGAATATCCCTAGTTCGCAATAATCTGCAAACATTCACCCCAAGTAAATCGTCCCCCGTACAAACACTTTTGCTGTGTTTTGATTAGGCATTTTTTTTTGCAAGAATAACACACATAAAATAAAAGTTCAACCACAAAGCCTTTTTTGTTCAGTGTAGTGGATTAAATTAAATAGCATGAGTCATCTTTTTGCATATGTAAGGTATCATCAGCACTTTTAATTACTAAATATTTTATTATCTTACTTAATTCTTCTAATTTCTTTTCTGCTTCTTCTTTAGACAATAATTTGGTAAAAACAATATCATTATCGCATATATAATACCCGCTCATGACAAAACCTCCAATGAGATAATATTCTATATTATTTTATTCGGATAATTAATCTTATTTTAGGGGATAGATGATTAATTTTCTTTATCTCAAGAGAAGGTTTTTGTTTTCTCATCCTATTAAACTAGAAGGACAAACAAGTTAGGGAATATTGATTGCCGTACTTACGAACAAATAAATCTTGAAAACATCCCTTAAAAGGGAGATTTTATGGGGAATAGAATGCAAATAAAACCCGCAACTGTAAATCTGTTACGGGCAACATTTTCAGCTATTAATTAAATTGAATATCGATCTGTTTATGTGAATCTTTAGTTGTCTTGGGCATTCTGACTTCAAGAATACCATTTTTATATGTTGCTGTTGTTCCTTCGGCATTAACCAGAGAAGGAAGTGTTATGGAACGTTGGAATTTTCCTGAAAAACGCTCTTTTCTGTGCATCTGATCTTCTCCAATGTCACTACTACGGTTAATGATACCATGGATAGTCAGCAGGTTGTCATCAATATGGATATGAACATCTTCTTTTTTCTCAAGACCAGGAATTTCGCAGTGTGCCACAACTTCCTTTTCGTTCTCGAAAACATCAATGCGAGTCATGTTAAATTCGGGAAAATATCCAAAACCACTCTTAGCATCATTAAAGAATTTGTCTAAACCGCTTTTCCATTGATCTAAATGGCGAAAAGGTTCATAAGGATTTAAAGTCATGAATAGTCCTCCTCTTATTTTTTTACCATATTTATGGTTTGCAATGGGAATAGGTTTTATACAATTAAGTTGTGAAAAGTCTCAAAATAATTATGATAGCATCCATTGAAGATACAGTTATTATAAAGGCAGATGAGATTAAGATTTTACTGGCTTTTTAGGTATCGATTAATTATATTAAGAAGAGATATAATAGGAGGTGAACTATGGAGGATTTAAAGGATTTATTGGAACAACTCAAAAATGAGGAAAATATACTACAGTTCAAACGCTTTACAAACGAGTCTGCATATCAATTAGGTACTAAACTTGTTGCACAAGCAATTGCGAAAAGCCTACCTCTTGCGATTGATATTTGCAGAGGAGAACAGCAGTTATTTCATTATGCATTACCTGGAACATCGAAAGATAATGACGAATGGATAAAAAGAAAGAATAGAGTAGTGAATCGATTTCTGCATAGTTCTTACTATATGGCAATCCACTACAATATTTTAAATACAACTATTCAAGAAAAATCATTTCTTGATCCGTCCGAATATGCGGCTTTTGGGGGGGCATTTCCAATCATTATCCAAAATGTAGGGGTCGTTGGTACGATAACCGTATCTGGCCTTCCGCACAAACAAGATCATGATTTTGTAGTCGAAGTGATAAAAGAATTTTTGGAAAGTTAAACATTTTCAAGTGGAAGCCGTCCAAGTCAGCAGAACAGCAAATGCGGCAATTGGATGAGGTGTAGATTTGGAAACGAGATATAGGGTTCTCCGGCAAAATATAAAAAACAACATGTACAATGGGATTGCTTGGTCCATCGGTTTTAACTTTGTCACCCCGTTTATCGGGGTCATCGCGGAACATTTGGCTGCTACAAATACCGATTACGCTCTCTTGTCCTCCGTGCCTGCGCTACTGACGATTATTGCCACACTTCCGGCATCCATCATTATCGATAAATTTAAGCATCAAAAACGGATCGTTGCGGGAATCATCCTTTTGAGCCGAACATGCTATCTTTTTCTGGCTATGCTTCCTCTTTTTCATTTTAATAAAATTTATGCACTCATATTATTGGTGGGCATTTATAACGCAACGAATACCATCATCTCGGTTGCTTATCAGTCGATGATGGGCGAAATTATTCCCTCAAGTTATCGAAATCGGGTATTTTTCCAACGCAATATATGGAGCAGTGTATTTGGTATGATCGCCGCCTTGCTAGCAGGGTGGGGGATTGACGTCATCGCGTATCCTTACGGCTTTCAGTTGGCTTACATCTTGGGTTTCTTCGCGGCATTGATCGAAACCTTTTATTTTATCCGGTTGCGAATACCTAGCGAGGAGACGAAATACGTTTGGGATATAGAAATAGCCATAAAATCGCAAAATACCATGCCTTTACGGAGTAGAATGGTCGGCGTCCTGAAGGGATTCCAAATTCATGCGGGACGTCCGTTCTATTTATTTTGCTTTAGTGCATTGATCTTTATCTTTGCGTGGCAGGCAGCATGGCCGATTTACTTAAAAATCAAGGTCGATATGCTGCATTTTTCTAACATGATGATGAGCATCGACACAGTATCAGGAGCGATCGGGGGATTGGTCGGCTTCGGACTATGGGCAAGATTCGCCGAACGTTACAGTAACGGTATTACAGTTTTCTTTTCCGCTTTCCTTTTGGCAATCACCCCAATTTTATGGATTTACACTCCCTCAATTGTGTGGGTTAGTGTTTACGATTTCATCGGCGGTTTTGTTACTGCCGGATTCACCCAAGCCGTATTTAACAGGGTATTAGAGATTGTGCCGGAGAAAACCCGGCAAAAAGCAATTGCTTTTTATACCAGTTTATCGCAAATATCGGCTATCTTTGCCCCAATCATCGGGATGAAAATATTCGAGCGGTTTCCTTATTGGTCAACGATGTCAATTATTAGTGCGGCCCGACTACTCGGCTCCTTGTGTTTCTTTGTGATCCTTACTTCGTGGTTCAATAAGATAATTGAATCTAAAGCAAAAAGCAATTACAATGGATGAACCATAAATATATTTTCTAAGAAGTGGATGTGACACAATGGCAGCAAATACAAGTATTATTATGCGGATTGAGTTGGATAAAACGGTAGGTACATTTGCTCAAATTGCGGGGGTTATTGCCCATGCAGGCGGTGATATTGTCGCAGTCGATGTTATTCGTTCAGGTAAACAATCCACCACTCGCGATATTACAGTTGATCTACAAGGTATTCCTGCAGCTCAAATAAGCGACGCGGTAAAAGCAGCTCCAGGCATTCAATTAATTAATGTTTCAGATCCAACGTTTCTTGCCCATTTGGGTGGAAAAATTGAAATCATGCCCAAAATGCCAATTAAAACTCGTGATGATCTATCAAAGGTATATACGCCTGGCGTTGCCCGTGTTTGCATGGCCATTCATGAAAACCCACAAAAAGCCTATTCCTTGACCATCAAACGTAATACAGTCGCAGTTGTCTCGGACGGTACAGCTGTTTTAGGGCTAGGCGATATCGGCCCAGAAGCGGCCATGCCGGTGATGGAAGGTAAGGCGATGCTTTTTAAGCAGCTAGCCGGAGTCGATGCTTTTCCAATCTGCTTAGGGACAAAGGATACGGAAGAAATTATTCGCACCATTAAATTAATTTCTCCTGCTTTTGGCGGCATTAATTTAGAGGATATTTCTTCTCCGCGTTGCTTTGAAATCGAGGAGCGACTGAAGCGGGAATTAGACATTCCCGTATTTCATGATGATCAGCATGGTACAGCAATCGTACTACTTGCTGGGTTGATCAATGCATTGAAAATTGTGGAAAAGTCTTTTTCAGCTATCAAAGTAGTTATTATCGGTATTGGAGCCGCAGGCGTTTCCATTATAAAAATGCTGCAGGCAGCAGGTGTGAAAAGCATTATCGCCGTTGATCGGGAAGGTGCGATTTGTAGTACAAACACTTATACCAATCCTGTTTGGACATGGGTGTCCCAGAACACGAACGCAGGTACAATTGAGGGAAGTTTATCTGATGTAATTAAAGGGGCAGATGTGTTCATCGGAGTTTCCGGGAAAGATGTTTTGAAGGTGAGTGATATTAAGCAAATGGCTGCGGATCCGATTGTTTTTGCAATGGCGAATCCCGATCCGGAAATTGAGCCTGAGTTGGCTGAGCCTCATGTTCGAGTGATTGCTACTGGACGCAGCGACTATCCAAACCAAATTAATAATGTACTGTGCTTTCCGGGTATATTCCGCGGGGCGCTTGATTGTCGGGCAAAGACAATCAATGAAGCGATGAAACTAGCTGCAGCGAAAGCCATTGCTTCAGCAGTGGACAGTGAAGAATTGAATGAGCAATATATTATACCTAGCGTATTCAATGATCAAGTCGTACCGCTTGTGCGAAAAGCGGTTATTGCTGCTGCGATAGAAACGGGTGAAGCACGCAGAATACCACCAGAATTTCGTTGAAATTACAAATTTAAACGCTCGGAACCCTTGATGGATAAGGGTTCTTTTTGTTTTCTAATTTAATTAGAGTATTGAAAGTATATTGAGTAAAAATCTTTGGGGACGTCCATTTATATTGGAATTAATGATACATGGAGGCGCTATGACAGTGATGATCCTACTTCTGTAGTAGATTTTAAAGCAAGATATCATGATTTACTAATGCAAACGAAGTAAAAGTTAAATGCAAAGCTGATTCTTGTTTTAGCGGCCGGATTAAAAAGGGTCACTTCTTTAGGCTATATCAAAACGATATATTTTTCCCAAGATGGTATGAAGATATTATTTAATGGTTCAGAAGGTAAAGCATCAGCATTAATAGTGAAATACTTAGATCCTATCATTTATTTCTGTACTGCATAGGATTCATTCCATATATAGCTTTAAACTGATTAGCAAAATGGTTGTAATTTTGAAAACCGACATCCCACGCCACTTCAGAGGCGCTTCGTCTGGTGTGCTCCAATAAAAGAGCCGCTTGACGCAAACGCATCTTATTTAGCGTTTCAATGATGGAATGGCCTGTTTCTGCCTTGAATAAATGAGATAGCCGCGAAGAGGATAAACCGATAGCTTCAGCTAGATGATCTATTTGGACGGGCTCTTTTAATTTTGTTTCAAGTAAGTGGATCGCCTTGGCCACTCGAGGGTCTAACGGTTTAGATAAACTCTGTGAAATGAGTAAAAAAACTTCATTTATTGCATTGATGCAAAGCTCATTTGAGTGAAGATTTGTTTGTCGGCTATCGTGAATGACCCGTTTAAAGGCGCGAAGTACCCTTTTTTGCTGATGTGAGTTATCGATTGAGTGGAAAATGAATCCTGGTGGGGACTCCGGCAATTGTGTCCATTTCAAATTCTCTGCATTCGGCACAAAATGAGCCCAAACAAAATTCCATATCTGCCCTTTACGAGTACCATAGCAATGAGGTGTTTCGCTTTTAATGATGGCAATATCTCCAGCTTTGCTTCGTTTTTCTTCTCCGTTAATGATAAAGTATCCTTCCCCTGACAGCGTAAATGTGATGAGCCAATCTTTCATTCCCGCCAACCGTTTGACGCCATACGTATCGTTTTCATTAAAATGATCTGAAATAATGATACCTGAACCATCAGCTATTTTCATAGAATTCACATCCTTATGGATCAATCCGTTATAGATCCGATTATAGCAGAATTACATGCTAATATTATTAATTTTTTAAGAAAATAGCAGAATAGTGTGAAAAGTGAGCAGGAATGTTTATTTCCTTCAGCGCCAAATTTAACTACTATAGAATCATAAGCAATCCACTCATTTGGAGGTAGAATAAAGATGAAACAACAAAAACAATTAAGCGAAGAGGAGATTCAAAAATTCCATTCAGATGGATTTTTGATCATAAGACAGCTTTTTTCAGAACAGGAAATTGCTGCATTGCTCCATAATTTTATGACGATGAACGGCAAAGGCGCGATCCCGGATTGCTTTACTGCAATTTCGTTAGAAGCGGCCAAAGCAGCAGGAGACATCCTCAAAGCATATCCTCGAATGATGAATCCGCACAAAGTAAATGAATTAGCGCTGAAGTATTTGCTAGATGAAAGAGTGTCGGTCATTTTGACAGCTTTATTGCAGGAAGAGCCTATAGCTATGCAAAGCATGGTATATTTCAAACCGCCTGGAGCAAAAGGTCAAGCGCTCCACCAAGATAATTATTATCTGAAGGTTGAGCCGGGGACTTGTATTGCTGCATGGACAGCACTTGATGCTGCGGATGAAGAAAATGGCGGATTGTTCGTTGTACCAAACTCACATAGGGGTGATATCCAATGTCCGCACGAAGCAGATTCTGCTCAATCGTTTACCCGTGAAGAAGTCGATATTCCAATTGGATTAACTCCGACTCCTACAGACCTGAATGCGGGAGACGTGCTGTTTTTTAACGGGAATGTCATCCATGGTTCTTATCCGAATCAATCGAAGGAACGTTTCCGTAGAGCGTTTATTAGTCATTATGCTCCGATTTCAGCGCAGAAGGTAAGTGAATGGTACGATCCACTGTACACTATGGATGGAAAAATTGTTGAACGTGAAACGAACACATCGAACGGGCCTTGCGGCAATGAATTTTCAATTAGTGGACCGCATTAAAGGTTGGGACGTGAATCAAAACTTACAAGTAAAGTGTGACAAAGATCAACTTGTTACTGTCTATAATAATGAAGGCAAATTTTTACAACACCTACCCATTTTGATATATGCCGCGGCCTCCCTCTCAACATCTGACATGTACTACTTATTGCAAGGGTAAATGCAATGAAGTGATGTCCCCCTTTTGGGCAGTGATCGGAGCTGTCATTAAGGCTGCGGATCCCGAACGCCCGCCGATGAGCGTGATAATTATCGGTTCCTTATGCGTACCAAAAAACATCGCCGAGCGCGGTGTTTTTTGTTTACCCATGTGTGAAATGCTGACGATATTTACGAGGAGAAATGCCCTCATACTTGGCAAAACAGGAAGTGAAGTATGCGGCGTGGTTAAACCCGCTCTCTTCCCCAATCCGAGCTACGGTTAGATCGGTCTGCAGAAGCAGCAGCTTGGCCTGCTCGATACGAAAATGCAACAAATATTCGGAGGGAGAGCAGCCGAATTCTTTTTGCATACATCGAGCAATGTATACGGGGTGAAAGTTCACTGCCTTTCCTAGCTCCTGTGCGGTAATGGTTTCGCGGAAATGCAGCCTGAGGTAAGAAGCAGCTTGCTCGGCGCAGGCTTTAGATGGAGAAGGGCCTTTCATCTCGATGGAGGCAGACAATTGCTCCACTACCTCCTGAAAAAGCACCTGCTGCTTCCATCGTACTCCTTTTAGGTGAGTATTCTGATTCAGTACGGTTAACTGTTGAATCTGTTCGCAAATTTTGTTAGGTTGAAGCAGCTTTGTAAATTGGGGAAGCTGGATCGAAAAAGTTTGTGTTGTGAAATATTTAGCTGCACCAGATAATTCTTCTATTTTAGTTGGAATCGTTTGATCGGTGAAAGTCCAATTTCCCGCTGTTTGAAAATGAACCCAATAGTAGGCTGTATCTTCTTGACATTCCAGCGTTGCATAATGGTAGCTGTTTGGTCGCAAAATGAGGGCATGGTCTTGTGAAATCGCAAAATGACGGTCTTCTTCGCCCATATAGAGACAGCCTTTGAGCACCACAATCAGATCAAAAACCTGCACATTTTTACGGCTAGGGTGCTTCTGTCCTCGTGGAATTTTCGCAAGCCCGCTGATCATATAATGAGGCAATGGAGGCACAGTAAACTGCAATAAGGTCATATTATCACCTTTTCTAAAATAAATTCAGGTTGGAATTTTTATAGTTTTAGTTGAAAATCTGAAACATGAAATCAAGTATAGCATCTATAATTTGATAAGGCTATACAATCTAGTTCGTCAGATGCCGGCAATGCATCGGTCGTTAGGCAGGGGATTTAAATCATGTCCATAGAAAAGAAATTTACGTTATGGCTGCTGGCTTGGCCCATTTTCATTGAATTATTTTTACAGTTGATGCTTGGCGCAGTGGATACGCTTATGGTCAGTAAAGTATCTGACGATGCCGTAGCTGTAGTTGGATTTTCAAATCAGCTTTTTATGGCTTTGACGACCTTATTTATGACCGTAGCTAGTGGAGCGGGAATTCTAATTGCACAGAAGCAGGGATCTCGTAATCATGAGGATGCTCGAACCATTGCTATTATGGCCGTTAAGGTGAGCGTTATTATCGGGCTGCTTCTTAGTGTGTTACTCTGCATAAAGTCGCGCGAGATCGCTATCTTGTTTCAAATCCCGGCAAACCTGCTTTCTCTGGCAATCACTTATATATCTATTGTCGGCGGGGGCATGGTATTGATTGCTTTGATGTCGACGCTCAGTACGGTGATTCGGAATACAGGGAATACAAAAGGTCCTATGTATACCGCAATTGGAATGAATCTGGTTCATTTGTTTTTAAACTATTCTTTTATTTATGGTGCATTTGGCTTTCCGCATTGGGGTTTAACAGGTGTGGCGATCTCTACTTTGGCCAGTCGTTTGCTTGCGACAAGTTTGCTTTTTTTCATCTTTATCGGTTCGTTCGAACGGAAAATACGCTTCAACGACATCAAATTATTTAATCGCAAGCTTTTTAATGAAATACTTCGGATTGGGTGGCCTTTAGGTGTAAACATGTCCTGTTGGTTTTTTTCGCAGCTGGTGATTTTTACATTTATTGCGATGATAGGCGCCAAAGAGATGTCGACAAGAACCTATATGAATACATTGGAATCCTTCTGTTTTATGCTGGGTTTTGCTATTGCATTGGCGGCTCAAATTCAAATCGCACATCTTTATGGAGCTAATCGGACTAAAGAGGCCTATACGGCCGCCTATCGTGCATTGAAAATAGGATTGGTCGTTGTGGTGATTAATGCATTTTTACTATTTCTCTTTGGGGTTCATTTGCTTCACCTGTTTACTTCCGACCCTGCAATCATTAAGCTGGGAACATCTTTATTGGGCTTTAATTTGCTTCTGCAGCCGGGCAAAGTGTTCAACATGGTATTTGGTAATTCGTTAAACGCGTTAGGGGATACCCGATTTATTATGGTTACTTCTTTAATCTCGATGTGGTTTGTTGCCACTGCAATGTCTTACTGGGTCGGAGTGCATTTGGGTATGGGCTTGATTGGGATTTATATCTGTATGATCTGCGATGAATACATCCGCGGATGTTTGGCTTTCTTTAGATGGCGAGGTCGCAAATATTTGCTTAGGGCAGAGCAGCTTGAGAACCAGAAGAATTCCCAAACTCAGGTTACTATGACCAGAGCGACTTTAAATTAAGTCATGGTTAAACGTTACTTTTTTTGATACTGAGAAGGGGACATACCCGTCCATTTTTTAAATGTTTTTGTAAAATGGGACTCATCAAAGTAGCCTACTTCGCGCGAGATATTTTGAATTTTAAGATTTCCTGCTTTTAATAATGGCTTGGCTCGTTCAATCCGAAATTGATGAATGTAGTCTAAAAAGTTGATGCCCAGCTCCTGTTTAAACATGGTAGATAAATAAGTATTCGAGACAAACAAGCTTTTGGCTACTGCCGCAAGTGACAGATTGGAGGAATTATAGTTTCGCGAGATATACTCCAAGGCTTGCTGGATTTTTCTGCGATGAGTTTTATGTGGATTCATGATCTCCACGATTTGGTGGATCACTTTGAAAACGAGACCGGAAAGCTCTTCTAATGTTTCGATGCGTGTCACTTGATCCGCGAGCACGACAAGCTTATTCTGCCAATCTGTACTGGACACTTCTTGTTCCTTAGCCAAATTCATTAAGCGGGCCAAAAGGGATATGGTCTGTAAATTGATTTCAGAACGGGAATGCATAGACTGTTCCTGGAAATATTCAAACCACTTTTCGGCATGATTAAGCACATCAGAGTAAAGCCCGGCGCGCAAGCAATCAATAATGCTTACTTCCAAATTGGTTAATTCCAAATCGACATTGATTGAAGATTCTGCAGGCTCTGGCTCGTCAACTTGGTAGAAGTAGATTCCGCCGATCCCGTGATAAAACTTTGTTTTTAAGGCGATAAGCGCTTCTTGATAGGATTCGTCAAGGGTATTAATCGATGCTTTAGTACGGCCAACCCCAATACTTACAGAGAGCTTTAAATAGGTTTCGAGATTTTTTTGCAGCAGTAAAAGAGATTCCTTGGTCTCCGTATACTGTATTTGTTCATTAGCGTTGCACAGCACAATTACATCGTCATTCTCCTGGATAATTTCTAGCTTCGTATGGAATGAAGCTGCCATGGTTTCGTCGATAATATTGGCTGTCGCATAGCGGATCAGTTCTAAATCGGTTTTATTATAATTCAGATTATCAAGTGTTTTTAAATCAAAATGGACAATAAATACAAAAATATCCGCTGAATGGATCGACATATTCAATCCTTTCATTTGCTCTATCCGGTTGCCATGCGGTTGGTTTGGTGCATGCAGCCATCGACTGAGCAGCTGTATTTTGAGAATAGGGACGTTTTCCCGCCATTGATATTGCAGACCGCTGATGTCGCTTTCCATTCGTTTTTTGGCTTTAAGCTCGGTGGCAAGCTTTTGAAAAATTTTGCTGATTTCCGCTGGTGGACACGGCTTCATAATATAATCGACTACACCAAGCCGCAGCGCGCTTTGGGCATATTGAAAATCACTGTACCCCGTAATCACTACACAGGCTGTGTCCCAGCTGCGATTGCGAATTTCTTTGACAAGCTCAAGCCCGTCCATAACCGGCATGCGAATGTCCGTCAACAGAATATCAGGGACCTCCTGATCCATCAAAGCCAGTGCTTCTTTTCCATTCCCCGCCTGACCGCAAATTTGGATATCAAGTGCTTCCCAATCAATTATTGTGGCTAATCCTTCTCTTGTGTTGACTTCATCCTCTACCAACAATAACTTCAGCATATGCTCACCTCCTCGTCTTTGGAATAACAAGATTAACATGGGTACCCGAGCCTTCTACGCTATGCACCGTAAGACTCGCTTTATCTCCATAAAATAACTTTAATCGATTGATGATGTTGAAAAAGGCAAATCCGTTGCGAGCCTTTCCACGATTATTGTCATCATAATGCAAAATGCTTTCTTGAATTTCGCATAATTTTAATTCACTCATTCCAATCCCGTTGTCTGTTATTTCTATGACAATATTGTCCTGCATAGGCTTGATATTAATTTGAATAAGCCCTTCATCGTTATCCAAAGGTTCGATCCCGTGGACAATGGAGTTTTCCACCAAGGGCTGCAGCAGCAGCTTGGGAATTTCTATCGTTTCTAACGAAGGATGCATCGTGATTTCGTAGGATAGTCGGTCCGGGAAGCGCATTTTTTGTAAAAATAAATAGCTTTTCACCATTTGGATTTCTTCCTGAAGCGGAATAACATCCCTTCCATTGCTTAAGCTAATCTGAAATATGTTCGAAAGCGAATAGATCATCTCAGCAATTTGCTGCTCTCCTTTTTTTTGCGCCGCCCATGAGATGGTATTGAGCGTGTTATATAAAAAGTGAGGGTTAATTTGCGATTGCAGCACCTTTAGCTCCGCTTCCCGTTGCTTTAATTCGAAGGCAAACACATCGTCGATCAACTCCTTAATGCGGTTAACCATCGTATTGTAACCAATCCCCAATTGACCTATTTCATCCTTGCCCTTTAATTCAACATATTGTGAAAAGTCACCCTTTTGAAATTTTTTCATCGAGGACAGGATCAATTTTAACGGTTTGGTAATGATCGCTGATGCTGCCCAAGAAAAGACTAAAGTAAGCAAAAAGGTAATACAAAGGATAAGGAAGGTCGCCCATTTAATCGGATTCAACTGCTTCAATAAATAGGAGCGGGGCTGCAATACAATTACTTGCCAACCGGTCAATTGAGACTCTTCATGTGAGAAAAGCCATTCTGATTTGTTGATCGATTGATCCAAGGCTTTTATATCGGCATTTTTTTGACTGACAAAGGGCAATTCATTGATATAATCGCCAGCCCATTTACCTTCACTATCTGAAAGGACAAGCCCCTCCTTAGTCGTAATCAGAATTTGTGTATTGGAATTGGGAGCAGAATACGTTTTGCGGACATCGCTTTCGTCCATGCCAATGATGATGACTCCTTCTGAGCGTAAAGTAAGGTAATTTTTAAGCGTTTTAGTTAACAGCAGCTTATTATTTTTGTTGGTGCCATAAAAAACGCTTTTTGTTTTGTTCGGGACGTCGACACTCCAGGATGTTATATCTCTACCCTGAATGATCTTATCGTAATCAAATTGTTGTTTATAATCCTCAAAGGAGATGGCGGACGAAAGACCTTTATTATTGAATTCAATCGGCAGAAAATGATGGGAGTATATGGTCAAAAATTGAAAAAAGGGACGTGTCACCATTAGACGATTTATCGAATTGTTGGTGTCTATACTCAATTGATTGCCGCCTTTAGAATTCGAATACAATAAAGCTTGAATTTCTGGAAGAAGGTACAAATAATTTGTAATGTCCAAGGCATCTTGTGCCACATAATCTAAATGCGCGATCGCTTCATGAGCGGAGCTGACCTGCTCCTGACTCATTTTATTAACGATTTCATTAGATGCCACATTATAAGAGTATACGCCTGTAATCCCAATGGTAACAAGCAAGAGCGGCGCAAACCAGAGCAATAGCTTGACCCGTACAGGCATATTGTAGTAAGTGTCGAGAATTGTTTTTTTGATCATTTTCGTCACCCTTCCAATAAGACTGTAACTCAATTTTACAACATGCTTGTCCATTACACTACTTAAAAAATATACAAGCGAACCTGAAAAATGATACCTAACAATGTTCTAAGGCACAGCTTAAAATTAAAGTAAGCTTAGCGATAAGCAAATTCGAAATAAAAAGGGTGGTCTCATTGAGTAAAACTAAATTTAACAAAATGGCAACAGGGTTGGTAGTGTTAAGCACAGTTATGGTACTGGCAGCTTGTGGAAGTACTACGGTCTCCCCGGCGGCAACTACTGCTCCTACAACGGGAGCTAGTACTGCACCAGTTGCGACGGATGCGCCAAAAGCAGATCCCGTTACATTATCCTTTTTCACGAACAACTCCGACCGTACTACTGGCCAAGGTAAAATGGAGCAAGATCTAATTGATGCTTATACCAAAGAGCATCCCAACATTACGATTAAAGTGGAAACTCTTTCACCCGACCCGCAATTTCAAGACAAAATAAAGGTATATAATTCAACAAACGCTTTGCCGGATATAATTAATGCTTGGGGAAATACAAATTTTTTGACACCTTTGGTGAAAAACAACGCGTTGGCGGAAATAAGCAAGGATGATTTGGCAGGAGCTAATTTTATTCCTGCAGCTTTAGACGGATTTTCAGTTGACGGAAAGCTGTATGGCATTCCGAAAAACTCTGATTTCTTTGTTCTTTATTACAATAAAAAAATCTTTACGGATAACGGGATACAACCTCCGAAGACAGAAGCAGACTTGATGGATGTTGTAGCTAAGCTGAAAGCGAAGAAAATTGTTCCGATCGCGATGGATGGTAAAGATGCTTGGCCGTCAGGCATTTGGTTCGACACTTTAGTTGAACGTGCTTCAGGCACATGGGATACATCACATAAAGCTATGGACCGCACAGGTTCATATAAGGATCCATCCGTCATTTCCGCAGCGGCAGAAATGCAAAAATGGATCAAAGCAGGCGCGTTTGGCGACGGGTTCCTGAACACAGACTATGACACAGCGAAAAACATGTTTGGTCAAGGAAAAGCAGCGATGTTCATGATGGGTGAATGGGAAATGGGAATGGCCGCAGATACAAACTTCCCTGCTGATGTTCGGAACAATATGGGAGCTATTCCATTTCCAACTTTAGACGGTGGAAAAGGGACTACAGCTGACCTACCGGCATGGTTTGGCGGCGGTTATGCAATCTCTGATAAATCCAAGCATAAAAAAGAAGCGTTGGACTTCTTGAAATGGGCATTCCGCGCTGATGGCTGGGCAAAAGGGGTTTGGCAAAACGGAATTACATTCCCTGCGCAAAAATATGATCAATTCCTTACAGGAAAAGAAAATGCGGTACAAAAAGATTTAACGACTATTTTTAATGGTGCCAAAACATATAGTACAACGAATAGTCAAGATAAATTCACTTCAGATACACAAAAAACATTTTATGATTCTGTTCAAAAGCTGGAAGGTTCCAAATTAACGCCGGATGCATTCGCAGCTGCAATTGATGACGCCGCCGATAAATCAGCTAAAGCAACAGCAAAATAAAGGAATAAAAGGTACAAATACAGAATAAGCAAGAGGGTAGGATGAGAGTCCTGCCCTACTTGACTAAGATAGGAATGATTCAGAGTGCATAAACTACTCAGCGATAAAAGAACGATCTTCTTGTTGATTGCTCCTGGCTTTTTGCTCTGCCTGCTGCTGATCTTTGTTCCGATCGTCATCAGTTTTTTTTATAGCTTGACGAATTGGGATGGGGTTTCCAGCTATAAAATGATTGGCTTCGCCAATTTTAATGACATTCTTTTTCATGACCCGGTTTTTTGGAAGTCGCTTTTGAACGCCTTACTGCTAGGGGCAGGATTGGTCTTGGTACAGCATCCGATTTCAATTGTTGTTGCGATGCTTGTGCAATATACAGGCAGATGGGAAAAGCTTTTGCGTATAGTAATCTTTATTCCTTCTATTATTTCTTCCTTTATTACTACAAAATTATGGGTTAGCGTGTTTAACACTCAATTCGGTTTATTGAATCGAGTACTGGAGATCGTTGGTTTGTCCACTTGGAAACAAGATTGGCTTGGAGATTCAAAGCTTGCCATCATGTGTATTATTTTCGTTTGTGCATGGCAAGGATTTGGATACGCCTTTTTACTATATTATGCAGGCATTAAAGGGATTCCGCGCGAATTGCATGAAGCGGCCATGATCGATGGCGCCTCCAATCGGCAAGTGAATTTTAAAATTGTTTTACCTTTACTAACACCGGTTATTCGGATTAATCTTGTTTTGGCTGTTGTCGCTGCCTTTAAACAGATGGAAACGGTTTTCCTGATGACAGGCGGCGGTCCTGCAAACGCAACACAATTTCTCTCGACCTACCTGTATTCCAAAACATTTCGCGAAGGATTGTATGGTTACGGGAATGCTATTTCTGTACTTTTAGTTGTCATTTGCTTATTAGTTACCTTATTTATGGATAAGATACTTAAAAGAGAAGTTGGTGAATTTTAATGGCGAAAAATGTGACCTCCCCAATTACAATCGCTAAAAAATGGAGTGTTCCGCGGACAATACTCGCTGTTTTTATGATTGCGCTTGTCTTGCTTGATTTGTTCCCTTTAATCTGGTTATTCGATTTTTCGCTTCTGAAGAGCGGCGATTTTTTCGGTGACAATATTCTCAAATGGCCGAATCCGCCGATGTGGAAAAATTATGCGGATGCGTTTAAAAATGCACATATTCCTCTCTTGTTTTTTAATAGCTTTTTTATCGCTATCGTTTCGATTCTTATTATCGTTGTGATCGCAATCATGCTTGGTTATGGTTTTACACGTATGGAATGGAAGCTTAAAAAACCTTTTTTCGCGATGATTGTTATGGCTATGATCATTCCGCTTTATTCCACCTTGATTCCTAATTTCATCCTTTTTAAAAGCGTTGGGATATTGGATACTTATGCGTCGCTTATTTTACCGTACGCGGCTTTTGCTATTCCCATTGGTATGTTTATCATCTCTGCTTTTCTGCAAACCATTCCACGCGCGATTGAAGAGGCGGCTATTATGGATGGCTTGGGCATTATCGGCACGATTTTTCGGATTATTATTCCGATCCTTAAGCCAGCGATCGCAACGGTAGCGGTTCTGTCCTTTTTATCTTGCTGGAATGAATTTATTATGGCCGTGACCTTTATTGATAAAGATGCATTAAGGACATTACCCTTTGCTGTCGTATATTTTATGGGCCAATATTCCTCTAATTACGGCGCTCAATTTGCAGTGCTGGCGATTATCGCCATTCCCTCAATTTTGATCTATTTATTGTTTACGGATCAGATTACACGAGGTGTTACGGCAGGGGCAGTTAAAGGTTAATGCTGTATTCCACTTGTTAAGCTTCGTTACCATAAATTATTTGCCGTGCTAGGTTGCTAAAATGGTAAACTTAGAGCGGGAGTAATCGAAGATATCGAGATATTACAAACAAGAGGATGGTTCCTATGAACAAAAAAAGGCTGAAAAGCTGGGCGGTATGCTTTGTGGTTATTAGTGTAATCATCGGGCTGAATGGCTGTGCTTCCAGTACCGGACCGGCAGCTTCGACTCCGAGGGGCACGCAAAAGGATACACTATCCGCAGAGCCGATTACCTTAAGCTTTTTCACGAACAATCCGGATCGTTCTGTAGGTCAAGGGAAAATGGAGCAAACCCTAATTGATGAATACACAAAGCTCCATCCGAACATTCAAATCAAGGTAGAAACCTTATCTCCCGATTATCAGTATCAAGATAAGATCAAAATTGACAACGCTACGGATGCAATGCCGGATATAATCGCGGCTTGGGGGAATACGAATTTCCTCACACCCTTATTAAATAATCATGCGCTGGCTGAAATCAGTATAGAGGATTTAGCGGGGGATAATTTTATTCCAGCCGCCTTTGACGGTTTTAAGTCGAATGGGAAACTATACGGTATTCCGAGAAACTCGGACTTTTGGATCTTATATTATAATAAGAAAATTTTCACGGACTTTGGGCTGCAATTGCCCCGCACTGAAGCAGAATTGTTAGACACGATCGCTAAATTAAAAGGAAAGAAAATGATTCCCATCGCCATGGATGGCAGAGATGCATGGATATCAGGTATCTTATTCGACACATTGGTTGAACGGATTTCCGGTACGTGGGAAACTACTCAAAACGCGATGAATCGCTCTGGATCGTTTAAAGATCCGGCTGTGATTGCCGCAGCCACAACACTGCAGAAATGGGTGAAGGCAGGAGCATTTGGCGACGGCTTTCTGAATCAGGATTATGGATCGGCAAGAACCCTGTTCGGACAAGGTAAAGCAGCGATGTTTATGATGGGGCAATGGGAAATGAGCATGGCAGGGGACGCTAATTTTTCTGCAGAGGTACGGAATAATATCGGCGCAATCCCAATTCCATCGCTTGAAAATGGGAAGGGGTCCGCTTCCGATCTGCCAGCGTGGTTTGGTGGAGGTTTTGCGGTCTCGGAAAAATCTAAATATAAAAAAGAAGCGCTCGATTTTTTAAAGTGGGCTTTCCGTCCAGAGGGCTGGGCTAAAGGGGTATGGCAAAATGGAATTGCATTTCCCTCGCAAAAATATGATCAATTTTTGACAGGAAACGAAAATAAAGTTCAAACAGATTTGATGACCATCTTTGATAAAGCGAAATCATACAGCGGAACATTATCCCAAGATAAATTTATGCCAGATTCACAAAAAATGTTCTACGATTCCGTTCAGAATCTGGAGGGATTCAAGATAACACCGGAGGAATTTGTTCGTGTGATCGAAATAGCTGCGGAGCAATCATTAAAAACGACCCAACAAGCAAAATAAAAATTCAAATAGGCATTAAAGTAGAAAGCGTAGATGAATGAGTTCATTCTATCTGCGCTTTTTACAATTCTGGATAAACGCTACCGTCATACTGCTCCCTCGGTACAATTCAATTTTCTCACGAATACTCGCTTATTCGCAGGATTTCATCCCACATGGGGTAGAGAATGGATAATAAGATATACGTTATGATAGAGTTTGGCGACATGAAGGCAGACGGATATAGAGGGAGAGATAGCTGCCCCAATTTATTCCATTTACTGCACGCATTCTCCACACCGCCCAACGGCACGTGTAATGAGTGATCGCATTTTTTCCGCTCACTCAACAAAGGTCCGATTCAATCTTGCCAACAGCTCCCCGAACTTTTGACGTTCCTCATCGGACCAGTCCTTGAATAACTGTGCATACCTGGCTAGCCGGGCTTTTTTGGCTTCCATTACTTTACAGATACCTTCTTCTGTGACTTGAAAGTAACTGGACCTTCCGTCCGTTGGGTCAGGCAATCGCTGCACATACCCTTTGGCTTCCAAAACAGACGTTTGTCTGCTTATCGTCGATATATCTAAATGAAACTCGTCAGCTAACGCCTTAACGCCTATTGGTCCATTCACGGACAGCTGTGTGAGAAGCGTATAAGTTGATCGATCGAGCCCTCCCAGCTCCTTATCCAAAGAGGTGCGACGGATAAGAACAACTAATTCATAATCGATCAATTCCAGATCCTTTTCTTCCACCGTTTCATCATTCCTTTGCATGGCATTGACTTTTTGGTATGTAGTTGTATAATACAACTACATACGATGATTGTATCATACAACTACATACAAATAAACCAGGTTATTTAAATGATCTGTTAGAGAATCTAGGGTTAACCAGATATCTGCATTATGTAAACTTTACGGTGAGAAGGTGGAGGAAATAGTGGCTAACAAGGCAGCAAGCAATTCATCGTTTTGGTTCATTATTTTATCTATTTTTTTCGGGAACTTTATGTCCATTCTCAGTTCCACAACGATCAATGTTGCATTTCCGATATTTATGAAAGATTTCCACGCCGAGCTAGGCTCTGTTCAATGGATGATTACCGGTTTTTTGCTGGCTACAGGGGTCGTCGCTCCGATTGTCGGTTATTTTGGTGACCGGTGGAGCTATAAACGTTTATATATTTATGCCTTATCGGGCTTTACATTATTCTCAGGTTTATGTACGATCGCATGGAATATCGAATCGTTGGTGCTGTTTCGGATTCTGCAAGGGGTATTCAGCGGCTTAATTATTCCTACTACGATGACGATGATCTACCAATTTATTGAAAAAGACAGACAGGCGTTCGCGATGAGCTTATGGAGCCTATCCTCAATGCTGGCCCCGGCTTTTGGACCGACACTGGGAGGTTGGCTCACGGAA
Source organism: Bacilli bacterium (assembly GCA_028287395.1). GTDB lineage: Bacteria > Bacillota > Bacilli > Paenibacillales > NBRC-103111 > Paenibacillus_AC. Next base: position 746 of record JAQBPR010000261.1, on the reverse strand, counting down.
TTCTTTGGTTGGAGATCGTTGTTTTTCCTTAATCTGCCGATTGGGCTTACCGCCATTGCCGTTGCGTTCAAGTACCTTCCTTTTCAACGGGCAAGCCAGTCGAAGACGTTCGATTTACCCGGTTTTATAACCGTCCTTATCAGCAGTTCCTTCATTATTCTTGCGTTTAGCGAAGGGAATGGATGGGGCTGGACCTCCTGGAAAACCCTGTCGTTTCTGATTATTGGGGTAGCTACATTGGTATATTTCATTCGCCGGGAGCTCTCCTTGAAGGAACCATTGCTGAACCTGAGCGTGTTTCAAACAAACCGCTTCACGTACAGCTTGATTATTAATTGCATTATTACCGCTTCGTTATACTCAGGTACATTTTTAATTCCGATTTTCCTGCAGGATATTCAGCAATCGACGGCTTTGAATACGGCATTGGTGCTGCTGCCCGGTTCCCTGGTTATGGCATTGTTTTCTCCGATTGTCGGAAAGCTGTATACCAAAACAGGCCCTTTCTGGTTGATTCTTAGCGGTATTGTACTGCTGATCGTATCGACCTGGGAGTTAAGTCATATCACGCTGCAGGCTACTCATGTGTATGTCGCGGCTTGGATGGCGATCCGTTATGTGGGGATTGCCTTGGCATTTATGCCGGTCATGAATGCCGGGATGTCTGCCATTCCCAAAGAGAATTCCGGACACGCTTCGTCCGTAACGAACTGGGTGCGCCAAGCAACAGGAGCATTGTCCATTGG
>JAQBPR010000192.1 GCA_028287395.1 Bacilli bacterium | reverse complement strand
TTCCGTATATTGTTGAAATTGCTGCCCCTTTGTTGCCATAGAAAATATCCCCTCCAAGTTCACTCGTTCCCTCATACTAACATAAGGGTTTTTCTTGAGTGTCTACTTAAAGGGGATAATACCATCTCTGAGCGGGTTTTCGTTCTTTATTTATGCGTGCATGAGGGAGGCTGCTGCTTCTTCAGTGAAGTTCTCTTTCAATCTTTCAAGTGCGATCAGTATTTTCATTACTGTTTTATACTCCGGAAGGGAACGGCCATTCTCGATCCGTGCAATAACCGGCTGTGAAAGTCCCGTGAGTTCTGCCAATTGATTCTGTGTGACTCCCATCTCTTTGCGGAGACGGACACATTCATTAACCTTTTTAGCAGTTTCGGCAATGGCTTGTTTTTCGATGTCGTCAATGAAAGTGATGCTCTTTTTAAATTCATCCCAATTACTCATATGTTCAATCCTCCTTTTATTGTAGATTGTGAGGGATACGGATTGTCACCGCATCCCCCATCCTTACTTGTCTTTTCGGTTTAGCTCTCGTTCTTGTTCCCGATGTCGTTCTATCCAATCATTTTTCCGTTTAACCGCCCGCTTTATTTGATCGTCTGGGGTCGATCCGGAATTTTTCTGGAATTCGGACAACAAGAGTATTTTTCCCTGCCAATAGCAGTATGTAATCCGATGCTTCGTCACACTGTTCTGAGGGCGGAGTTCAAATATCCCTTTTTGCAAAGGACGACTAAATGGCATTCCATCCGACACTCGCTCAATACAATAGAAGAAGTGTTTAACCATGTCCTGAGCATCTTTGTCCCCTGCGTTGGCTTTCTGGACCAATGCATCTAGCCATTCCTTTACTACCGAATTTCCTTTCTTTGTTTTGTAAAACACGATATCCATCTGCAGCCGTTCTCCTTATATATTATGCCCTATAAAGCATATTTTATACCTTTTAAGTTATAATTTCAAGAGAGTTTAGTAAAAAAGCTATTCACCGACTTTTTTTTGTATTTAATGATTGACATGTGTCTAATACTAAAGCTGTCATTTATTTCTTTTTAAAACCCACGTCACACCTACAATACCAGTCTAACACTTTATTATTTCTAAACACCGTGAAAAGCAGAAGCAAATTATTTGAAATAAATGCATGGTTTACAACGAAACAATGTTATGTTACATTAATTGTGAAGGGAGGCATGCGATATGGAAGAAGAATTGATTTCAAAGAAAGAACTGTTGGAGCTCACTGGCATATCATACGGTCAATTGTACCGGTGGAAGCGCAAAAATCTCGTACCTGAAGAGTGGTTTATCCACAAATCGGCGTTTACCGGGCAAGAAACGTTTTTTCCTAAACAGCAAGTATTGGCTAGAATAGACAAAATTATTAATATGAAGGATGATTTGTCATTAGATGCATTGGCTGAAATGTTTTCACCTGCTTTTGCGGATCTTTCTATAAATAAAAATGAACTAGTAAAACGAAATATTGTTTCGAAAATTGCGGCGGAATATGCGGAGCAGCGCATAGGCCAATCGGATATCTACACTTTTGAACAAACGATGTATCTTTACATGCTCGATCATTGCTTGCAAACAGGCGAGATGAACTTGGATGAAGGTAAATACATGCTCCAGACTTTCGCAGAGCATTACAAAAAGTTTGAAGGAAAAAATTGCGATTTGATCTTTATCCGTAAAATGGGTATTTCCGCGTTTTTGCTAGTGTCCGCGGGCAGTGAAATCCATTTTGAGAGTGGCGTGAAAATCATTCTTCGGGTGAGTGTAGCCAAGAGCATCGAAGAATTGAAACTGAAAATAACGACAATGTAAAGGAGGGAAGACGGATGGATAAAGAAAACAGGCGAAATCTGACCATATCGGGTATAGGCTCTTCAAACGGAGGTACCGTCCGTGTAGCCAAAATTGAAGGAATCGGAAGAGTGGACGGCGATATCATCTGCTCGGACTTTATTCTGAATGGAAAGGCGGATATTCATGGAAGTATTAAAGCATCGACCGCTGAGATTAACGGAACTGTTGTTGTCGAAGGGAATTTGCATTCAGATCGGCTCAGAATAAATGGCAAAGTTATCGTTGACAGCGACTTAATCGGAGAAAATATGCAATTAAACGGTATGGCTTCCGTCAAGGGAAAATGTGAAATGGAAAAATTTAATGCCATCGGCAGGCTTCAGGTGGGCGTGTTGAATGCGGGGAATATTCAAATTACGCTGCACGGCAATAGTAATATCGCTGAAATCGGCGGTGAACATATACAAATCCGTAAAGCGCCAGGTATTGATTTTGCCAAGTGGTTGAAAGTGCTCCCTATTCCGCTCGGCAACAAGTTAACAGCCCAAACCATCGAAGGCGATTACGTTTATGTGGAGTATACAACGGCTGCGGTAGTACGGGGAATCAACGTCACCATCGGGCCTGGATGTGAAATTGGCTTGGTTGAATATAAAACGAAGTTTGATCAGGACAAAGGGTCCAAAGTCAAGAGCTTGGAGCAATTATAAATAATGTAAGGGAAGGGAGGCCGAAGCAATGGAAAATGGAACAAAAGGCAAATTAACCAAAGGGAACTTATCGATTACAGGCAGTTCCACCGCAACGGGAGGCAATTACGATAAAGTCAATATTGTCGGAGAAGGAACGATCGATGGCGATGTGGAGTGCAGCCGACTTAAATGCATAGGTACGCTGGATATGGACGGTCACTTGAAAGCCAATCGCGTAGGCATTATAGGAACTTGTTCATTTTCAGGCGGCGTTCAAGCGGACGCAATAAAAATTTCGGGGACAGTGACCATCGGCGGTGATATTAAGTCGAAAGAACTCCGCTGTTCGGGAACTATTGAAACGCAGGGCAATCTGTACAGTGAACAAATAGACTTGACAGGACAGCTGAATACGCAAGGCGATTGCGAAGCGGAAGTGTTTGCAGCAAGGGGGATATTCGATATCGGTGGTCTGCTGAACGCGGGGCAATTGGACATCAGACTGTACCGGGATTGCCAAGCCAAAGAAATCGGCGGCGAAAAAATAAGGATCAGAAAAGCAAGCGCGCTGAATCCTTTCAACTTTTTTTTCAAACCGTCTCTTCATGCCATTTTATTTACTTCTGTTATTGAAGGGGATGAAATTTACTTAGAGCACACGAAAGCCAATGTCGTCCGTGGCAATCATGTCACCATCGGGCCGGGATGCGATATTGGACTAGTGGAGTATAAAGAACATTTTGCCCAAATGAAAGGTGCCATTGTAAACGAGAATCGCAAAGTATAAAATATCTTTAGAAACGCTCATTCCTACGGCTTTGGCTTTTATTGCCGCAATGGTGATGTCCAAAGAACGACTGAGTTCATCTGTAGAGTATCAGCAGGTAATGGGTGATCAATAATAAGGATTTTTGAACATGATGAAAAACAGTTGTCGGAGGATGTCCTCTGTGATGACTGTTTTTTGTTTACCTATTCATTAATAACGCCAACGAGTGGTTCGTAAATGTCGTTAGCGTTTTAATGATCTTCATTTTTGCCTCATTCCCAAAAATTTGCCTACTCATCAGACCGTTTTTGATTATGCTGTTCAATACAGCTGGGAGAAAATGGTCGACAAACTATTCGGTATCGCCTATCCGATCGACCTGTATGATACAATGGACACACTGGAGTACGATTTTCTGATCTTCATGAGGGTTATAAGGTATTTTTTGTATTTTTTTGATCTTATGCTGTAATATTCTCAGCTTCAGTTTGTGTAATCTGTGGCTGACGAAGGTTGGACATTCCATTGATCGGATAGTAGAGTTATTGAATGGAGGGTCGTTGTGCAATCAAGACGAATGCCAGTGGTTTTAACCGATTAGATATTTTTGGAATAAATATCGCGCAAAGTACGGATAAGACATCTCCGGAGAGTAGGTCTGTAAAACGGCAATCAGCCATGAAATCCTTAAAAACGCCCGGTCTGAATTGATACATCTTGAGCAAAGGCGATGCAAATAAAGCGCCGACCCACATGATTATAGTGTGTGAAAAACAAAGCAACTGTATCCTGTAGGGGACGGGCGGATCGTAGCTTGCAATACGCGGAACCAGGTAGGCACCGAAACGGACCCCGCTACATAGAATGCAGCAGAATAGGCTATGCTCCAATGAAGGTACTTCATGTATCCAGATTTTATGTAAATCCACTCCATGATGAAAAATACCAGCGCAAATAGAAGGGAAGTCATCCAGGGTTGGTGACTTTTCTTAGCATAATAGACGAATATGATGAAGGAGAAGGGCAGAATTAACGTATCCGCAAAAATAATATCAAGTTCATTTTCATTGACAAAATCTCTTGCCAAATGCGTTGGAAATTTATACAAGCTAAGCAGCAGATTAAATGTAACCTCCATCATATCTGCGCTGAAAACAGCGATTGCGTATGAGGCAATAAGGAATGCCAGGAAAAGTGCTTTTTGCGTATCAATGTAACCATCCAAACAAAAATAACAGCTAACGTAATGAGATACAACATCCTTGTCGCCACCCAGACCAAAAGATTTTTTATAATATATTATTTGTATAAAAATAATATATTATGTGGCGATAGCTGGATAAAAACCTTATCGGAAAAGCATTTTATAAAACTGATAAGAACCCTAAACGTCGAATTTACGATTTTTCAATCAAAGAACATATGTTTGGAAGGAAATGGAAGTGTCTTGGCGAAATTTATCTAGGTATAAGGAACGATATCTAGTACAATGTTGAAGTCAATTGAATTTTTCGATAGGTTCTTCGGACTGTATGATAGAATTATTTGTCGAATATTGTAAATGAGACTCCCAGCTTATTTTAAATTATAAATATAAGTTAGGAGTAACCATTGGACAAGGTTATTTATTAGGTCAGCCAAAAGGGTTGTTTAACTCTATTCCGAAATAGAACATAAGAAATATTAAGGAGTAATGTGTGTGGTAGAGAAATCGTACTATTCTAGAAAAGCAAAGCTTTCATTGAAAATATCAGAGTTTGAAGTCCCACCAATGCAAGACCTCCTTATTATAGGGAAAAATGCTCCAATCGGGGCAGAAGCGGTAAGACGAATGGCTCAAGCACTTTCCCCAGAGCAGTTTTTAATCATTAAAATAGATCATCCCAAAATCGAGGCTGTCTTGATTAGACAATCCCTGATTCAGATGTTAGATCAAGATGTTCTGGTGGGTATAATTTTAGAAGAAGCAGAACGTTTGATTAGCGATAACATGGTTCTTCGTTCCGAGCTGAAAATTGAAGTGACTGTTCAAAGGGAGGTCCAATTTTAGTGAAAATTTCTGATATGATGTCGACTCCTGTTCATTCTGTTTCATCGGGTAAAAGTGTCAAGTATGTTTCAAATTTGATGAATGAATTGAATATTGGATCAATGATCGTAGTAGATGATGGAATAATTGTCGGCATTACTACATCGCGGAACGTAAGGTCTTCCCATCCCAATAGAATCATTGCTGATGCTATGACAGCAGAGCCATTTAGCATTTCATCCGATGCCTTTGCTTGGGAGGCATTGAATGTGATGGAGCAGCATGAAATCAAGAGATTGCTTGTAGAAGATGATAATAATATAGTAGGGATTGTCACAAGGGAGACATTGAAAATCAATTTGAAAGAATTGATTGACCCTATGACAGGTTTATACCGTGCGCCATACATTCAAACAATCGGTGAAGATTTATTGGAAAAACGAATCTCATTTTACTTGTTTTTTATAGATTTGAACAATTTTGGGGAAATTAATAAAATGTACGGGCATCCAGTTGGCGATGACATTATTCAGGGCTTTGCTGATCGGTTAAGGTCGTTAACGGCAGAAGAGGATTTTCTGTGCAGGTATGCTGGGGATGAATTTGTGATAATTACACTAAGAGAGGACAGTGTACACACTTTATTACAATCTTTAGCTCAAGATGTAACGATAAACGACATACAAGTTTCTGCGGCAGTTGGATGGATAGATGAAAATAAAGAAACTGATTTCTTTTCTATTAAATTTAGAGACATGCTTAGTAAGGTGAGTTTAATGTCTTCTTCTAATAAGCGAATTAAGGTTTCATGAAACTGTTTTATACAAAAATTAAGTAGAATCTAGAATTCGCGATGAGCAGCATACGGACAAGCGACAACATAATAACTTAAAGCAAAAGCTCTTCGCGTTATCAAGATGGGGGGCTTTTTTGTATGATTGAAGTGTAATTATAAGGTAGTTGCAATAAAATGTGGAGGCGATAGCCTTTATAGAAGGTGGGCAGAAGATGAACAAAAAAGCGAAAATCGTTGTTGTCGGCAGCATCAATATGGATCTTGTCGTCCGCTCTAATAAAATCCCTGTAGCCGGAGAAACCGTTTCCGGCTTGGATTTCACCACCATTCCAGGTGGGAAAGGAGCTAACCAAGCCGTTGCGGCTGCGAGACTTGGAGCGCAGGTTGAAATGATAGGGTGCGTTGGGGATGATGCATTCGGCCAACAGATGCTGGTGCAGCTTACAAAAGAAGGTGTGGGGCAGTCGCAGGTTCGCGTCTTACCACACATGTCGACAGGAGTAGCCTTGATTCAGGTAGAGCAAGGCGGGGATAATCGGATTACGATCATTTCGGGAGCGAATGCGGGTCTTCTGCCGGAGCATCTCGAGCTAGCTGAAGCTAAAGCAATGATCGCAAAGGCGGATATCTTGTTGGTGCAATTGGAAATTCCGCTGGAAACAGTGATTAAAGCGATTCAGCTTGCGCATAGCGCCGGAGTGAAGGTGATCCTAAATCCAGCGCCAGCCAAATCTTTGCCCCCATCCATCTGGAAGTACGTGGATTTGGTCACGCCAAACGAGACAGAAGCCGCTATCCTGACAACCGGACGTCCGAATGCGGGTGCTGCGCTTCACCTAATGGACGAGTTGCGCGCATTAACACAAACGAACATCATCATCACCCAAGGGGCAAAGGGTGTAGACTTCAATATAGCTGGAAAATCAGGCGCTTTTCCAGCCTATCGAGTCGAAGTTGTAGACACGACCGCGGCAGGAGATTCGTTTAATGCAGGACTGGCCGTTCTATGGGGTGAAGGTATGCCGCTTGCGGAGTCCATTAGCTTTGCTTCGAAGGCAGCGGCACTGACCGTGACCCGCTTTGGAGCACAAACTTCTTTGCCTACTAGGGATGAAGTCAATCTTTTTCGTGATCATCATTAGTATTCATCCATACACTATCATCTATTTGATATTTAATTTCCGAGAAATTATGCATCACTAACTCTTCTTTGAATCTTTTCCCTGTCCGATTATCAATCGCGTATTTCCATATTTCATTTTCACGGAATGTTTTTTCATCCTTTTTGAGAAATTTATGATTTCTCTCCTCAATATGATAAGTATAAGGCCAATCTCCATTCGTAAAAATAGCGCCCTTAAGGTGGTTTTCCGTCAACCAGACACGGATCTGAAACGTTTGATTCGTCGGGTTATAGAATCGTAGATCTACATAATTGAAGAAAACACTTGCACCGCTGCCGAAAGGCAGCGTTCGTTGATCGTCAGGAAATGGATCAAAATGATGATGGTGCCGTTCTACTACTTGCAGTGGGGTATGTAAAACCATCCAATATAACAGATTAGCCAATTGGCAAATCCCACCCCCTATGCCGGTGATTACATTTCCTTGAGAAAGCAGCAAGCCCTCGATATACCCCTTATCGGTTGTAGGTTTTCCAACCAGCTTCCAGAATGAGAAGGTTTCCAACGGTTGAATTAGAATCCCATCTATAGGTGCAATGGCAATACGCAAATTTACTACTTTATTATCTTGCAGCTTCATATCTGAAGTCCCAAGCTTTCTTCGTAAGAGAGACTGGTGTTTCTTACAACTGACAGGATAGTTGTCAAAAAGGGCAGCTTTTGAAAATTTTCTAACTTGTAATAAATCGAATGCACCGCGAAAAAGCTGTTTCTGCTTAATTCTTGTATGATAAAAGAAGGGGTGGACTTGGGATAATTTCATACGCGGATACTCCTCGCCAATTAAAATGAGATACATCTATATTTTACCAAGTAATCAAGATAAATCAATCCATAGTCGACTTATCGGTGGGTAAGGTAATGGAAGCAAAGGGCACGGTTCACCATAATATGTTTATTAATCTGCGTTTATATTGCAATAAATCGGATATAATGTAATATATAATTAACATTAATTATGGAAGAAGTGATACCGTGAATTTTATTTTGGATGAAAAAATACTAAAGGTTTTAAACGGATTTAATGAATGGTGGATAACAGGAACTATCTCAGAAGAATTAACTAAACCTGTAAAAAGGCTAGCTTATTACGAAGCTAAAAAGATATTTGAAAATCCCCAAATAAGGAGAGAAGTTATATTATCCGGTCCACGAAGGGTCGGTAAAACTACAATTATGTATCAACTTATTCATGAATATTTAGGGAAAGGAATATTGCCAAAGAATATCCTTTATGTATCTTTTGATCATCCTATGCTCAAATTGTGTGATATTGGACGTATTATGGATATCTATGTAAATAATCTTGCCCCTGATGATCGTGATTTATATTTTTTCTTTGACGAAATTCAATATGCTCAAGATTGGGATTTATGGCTCAAGACATTGTACGATCATAACCCAAGCTACCGGATTATGGCTACTGGGTCGGCTAGTCCTATCTTGGCGGACAAATCAATGGAAAGCGGTGTCGGACGTTGGACAACCATCCGAATTCCTACTTTATCGTTTTATGAATACGTCGAATTATTGGAAATTGCCAAGCCCATCTTATCTAAAGACATTAAACCAACTGCTTTAGGTACATTAGCGAGTAAATCACTTTCAGAACTGATGATGAATCTCCAGCCTCTTCAAAAGCATTTCCATCAATATTTGTTAGTTGGGGGATTTCCCGAAATTGCTTTATCCAAAGATGTTAGATACGCACAAAAGATAATTCGTGAAGATGTTGTGGATAAAGTATTAAAAAGAGATATGGTTTCATTATTTCCAATTAGAAATGTTGCTGAACTTGAACAAATTTTTCTTTATTTATGTATGTATAGCGGTAATATAGTCGTTCAAGACACTATAGCAAAAGAAGTGGGAATATCGAGACAAACCGTTGCAAATTATATGGAGTTTTTACAACAAGCTAATCTTATTTATATTAGTCAACCTATAGTCTTAACTGGCAAAAAAATTCTAAAAGCAAAGCCAAAGATATATTTAGCGGATGCTGCAATTCGAAACGCGGTTCTCATGATTGGCGAAGAAGTATTAACAGATCCCACAGAAATGGGACTCATTGTCGAAACAGCTATTTACAAGCACATTCATTCTTTTTATTATTTAAACAACTCTAAAGTTGGTTATTTTCGCGATTCTAAAACGGAAAAGGAAATTGATATTATCGTAACTTATGGTGCTATGTCCAAAATCATTATAGAAGTTAAATACAGAGAAAATACAGACTTGTCAGAAAAAGAAGCTATAGTTGAATGGGCCAACCACACCCGAACATCCGCTATTGTGGTAACTAAGAATAGTACAGATTACGGAGTAACTAAACATAAGACACTTAGTCCTATTATTAAAATACCTGCCTTTGCCTTTCTTTATTTGTTAGGACACGTAGAGTATATAAGTTACATTGGTAACCTACAAAACAAATAAAAAATATGCGCCTTACTGGTGATAAGTTTTCAACGAACATTACCTAAGCACAAATTAACTTTTACGTAAGGTTAATGTTTTGTAAAGGAGGGAGGATTGAAAAAACATAATGAAGATTAAAGATGTAGCATCTAAATTGAAAATTTCACCACGAGCAATACGTTTTTACGAAGAAAAGGGGCTTATCTCTCCTACTAAGCAGGACAATAATCAATATAGAACCTTTACCGAAAAGGAAGTATGGAGACTACAAACTATTATATCTCTTAGAGAAGCTGGAATGACAATCGAGGATATAAAAAAAGCATTGGCAGAAGTTGATGAAGAAGATAAAGAACAACTTCAATATTATCTGGAAATACAACGTTCTGTAATATTCTCTCAATGGTTAGAATTAAAACAAATTATTGAAACAACGGACAGCATGATTGAACTTTTAAAATATAATAATACACTTCCGTTGGATGATATTTTTTCACTCGCAGAAGGTTCAAAAAGGCTCAGAGAGATACGGAAAAATTGGAGGGATAAATGGAATTTCGACAATCGAGCCTTTACTCATGATGAGCGTGTATTAAATAATGACAATGAGTATAAGGATTATGAAGAAGCCCTTAAGATTACTGTCCAATGGGTTGCTCCAAAAGTTGGAGAAATAGGACTAGACATTGGAATAGGAACAGGTAATTTAGCAGGAAAGTTTTTGGAAAAAGGTATACGTATGGTCGGCATTGACCAATCAAAAGAAATGTTGAAACAATGCCAACGTAAGTACCCAGAAATGGAAATTAAACTGGGAAATTTTCTTGCTATTCCATACGTGGATGGACAATTTGATTTTGTAGTAACAACCTTCGCATTACACCATATATCAGAGGAACAAAAACGATTAGCATTAGACGAAATGCGTCGTGTACTAAAGCCTCATGGAACAATATGCATTACTGATTTGATGTTCGAAAATGAAACAAAAAAAGAAAAGTATCTTAAAAATTTGCATGAGAAAGGGAAAACAGACGTAATTAACGTCATTGAAAATGGATACTTGTCGCTTTGTTCCCAATTACTACAATGGTTCGACGAAAATGGTTATATCACAAAACATAAACAAATCAATGATTTGCTTTATATCGTATATGCAGATCCAATTAGATAATTCGCTAAGATAATAATAAAAAAATTCGGTCTTGACCTTCTCGTTACGTCAATCCTTATGATTAAGATGTAAACAGTTTCTCAGAGGAGGGAATGGAATGCCAAATCATTCACAAATTTATCAAAGTAAGGCTGAGCAATATGAACTTCTAATTTCAAAGCAACAAAGTCTTTATGATACTATTGAAGCAATTAAACCAATTCAAGGTTTAGATGTTATAGACATGGGAGCCGGATCTGGAAGGCTAACATGTATTCTAGCGCCAAAAGCAAATTCAATATTGGCTCTAGATGAATCAGAAGCTATGTTAAAAGTTGCAGCTAATAAACTTCAAAATGCAGGGCTGCAAAACTGGAAAACTCAAGTTGCTGACCACAGAACGCTTCCTGTAGCAAATTGCAGCACTGATTTAATTGTCTCTGGGTGGAGCATATGCTATCTAGGAAGTACTAATGTTGAGAATTGGAAAGAAAACATTCATCAAGTTATGAACGAAATCAAGCGTGTTCTTCGTCCTGGTGGAACTGCAATTGTTATTGAAAATTTTGGAACAGGGTCAAAAACACCCAATCCTCCAAATTTTTTAGAAGAATATTATTGGCTTCTTGAAAACGTTTATGGTTTTTCTTATAAATGGATAAGAACGGATTATACCTTTGAAAACATAGAAGAAGCAGAAGGGCTTACTCGTTTTTTCTTTGGTGATAAGTTAGCTGAGAAGGTGGTAAAAGAAAAATGGGTTAAATTACCAGAGTGCGCTGTAGTTTGGTGGCTTAATGTATAATTAAAGCCTGAAATTTGAATGGCCTCTTTAAATGTATCATCGAGTTTGATTTCCCGCGTATGTAAGAAAAAAAGACCGAAGCATCGGTCTTTACATACTTCATTAATCAGTTGTTACCCGTTTTTAGTCTGTATTAAATAGGTTTGTTAAATTCGTGATTTTTTCATTCCAGAATTGCTCGTAAAACATCAGCCAATCCTTTACTTCCTTTAACGCATGGGGATTGAGTTGATAAATTCTTTCTCTGCCCACTTTTTCTTCTGTGACGAGCTTCGCGCCTTTTAGAATTTTCAGATGCTTCGAAACTGCCGTTCGGGTTACAGGGAATTCATCAGATAAATCCGTGACATTCATATTTCTTTTAGAAAGGAGTGTTAAAATAGTTCGGCGGGTCGGGTCAGCAATGCCATCAAATACATCATATTGAAGAGCTGCTCCCATATTAGTTCCCTTCTAAATAGGCAATTAAACGAGGTAAAGATCCTTTGATCCATCCTTCATCCAGCATATCGCGAATTGGCCTCACATTCTCCGACCATCCGGCATGAGTGAGTTTAAACTCTGTTTTACCCTCTTTCTCCTTTAACTCGATTGTGACCAGCAAGTCGGTGAGTGGACCACCGTTCCATGTAAATGAAAGCAGATGGGGTTTTTCAAGAGCTATAACCTGACATTGAATGGTTCCGTCAAAATCTCCTCTAGGTGAGGATTGCATGGTAAAGCTCGTACCTATTTCGGGTACAAAAGTATTCTTCATCAGCCATAATTCCAGTCCTTTTGAAGTGGCAACAGCATCCCAGACTTTATCGATGGGAGCGTTTAAGATTAATTGGTGCTTAATATCAGGAACCTGAGTATTGTTAGACATGTTGACCTCCTTATTTTTAAAATGAAACCATTTGGTTTCGTTTTATTATACGAAACGTTTTGGTTTCATGTCAATAGTGTTTATTTTGTTGGCTGATAATTGAGATCGGTTAAATTATGTTATATGATGATGATAAAAAATAAAGTGAGATGAAATCATGTATCCAATGGATTTAAACTATACAATGCCCGCGGAATGGGCAAAGCATGCACGAACTTTGATCTCCTGGCCTGTTCAAGAGTCGATGGTTTACCCGGATGATTACGAAGCGGTTAGTCAAGGTTATGCAGAAATTATCAAGGCGATTGCCGAGTTTGAGCCAGTGACGATTATTGTTAATGCCGGTGATAAAACACAGGTGGAATCCTTTTTCGATGATTCCAAAATCGAATGTCTTGCAATCGAGCACAATGATGCCTGGCTTCGGGATAACGGACCGACTTTTATTGTTAAGGATGATGGAGAAATTGCAGGTGTGAACTGGGGCTTCAACGCTTGGGGCGGCAAGTATTCCCCTTGGGATTTGGATGATCAAGTAGCTCCGCAAATCCTGGAGCAATTCGGCATAAAGCGATTTGATGCTCCTTTTGTAATGGAGGGCGGCTCTATCCATGTGGATGGGGAAGGGACTTTGATTACCACAGAGGAATGCTTGCTGAACACCAACCGCAACCCTCACTTAAACAAGGCACAAATTGAAGATTATTTACACAAATTTTTAAATATTAACAAGGTGATTTGGTTGAAACATGGTTTAAGCGGCGATGAGACGGATGGCCATGTCGATAACATTGCTTGTTTTGCTGCTCCAGGTAAAATAATTTTACAGGTTTGTGATGATCCTGAGGATGAAAACTATGCGATTACCCGGGAAATTTTGCAGTATTTAAGCGATGAAACGGATGCCAAAGGCAGAAAGCTTGAGATTATCCCTATTCAACAGGCACCAAAGGCTAGCTATATGGGAAAGCGATTAACGTTGAGCTACCTAAACTTTTATTTTGTGAATGAGGGAATCGTACTGCCGATTTTCGGCGGTGCTGCTGAAGAAACCGATCGCATGGCGGAAAAGCTGCTGACCGAAACGTTTCCTAATCGAAAAATCCGTACCGTAAACGGAATGGCGATCATCCGTGAGGGCGGCAATGTGCATTGCACGACCCAGCAAATGGCGGCAGAAAGAGGTGAGCATCGTGAGAATCGTTAAAGTGGCTGCGACTCAGATGGGTTGCTCCGGCAGTATAGATGAAAATATAAGCAAAGCGGAAGGATTGGTAAGACAAGCCGCGAAGCAAGGGGCGCAAATTATTTTGCTGCAGGAGCTTTTTGAAACGCCTTATTTTTGTCAAAAGCAAAAATCGGATTATTACGCCTACGCAACCGAGCTTGAACACAATAGGGCAATCAATCATTTTAGACAAATTGCCAAGGAGCTTCAGGTGGTCCTGCCGATTAGCTTCTATGAGAAAAAGAATAACGCCAGGTACAATGCGCTTGCTGTCATTGATGCGGACGGAGAAGTGCTTGGAAAATATCGTAAAAGTCATATTCCAGACGGGCCAGGCTATGAAGAAAAGTTTTATTTTAATCCGGGGGATACCGGATTTAAAGTATGGAGCACACGCTATGGAAAAATTGGCATCGGGGTCTGTTGGGATCAATGGTACCCGGAAGCTGCAAGATGTATGACCTTAATGGGCGCAGAGCTGCTTTTCTATCCAACAGCGATCGGGTCGGAGCCACAGGATAGCTCCATTGATTCCAAGGATCATTGGCAAGCCTGCATGCTGGGGCACGCTGCCGCTAATTTGCTGCCGGTTATTGCTTCCAATCGGGTCGGGGTCGAGGAAGATGAAGATTCCAAAATCACTTTTTACGGGTCCTCGTTCATTGCAGGCCCGCAAGGGAATAAGATTGTTGAAGCCAACCGTAACGAAGAAACGGTTTTGGTTGCTGAATTTGACTTAGATCAACTGGAGACACAACGCATTGAGTGGGGAATATTTCGCGACCGTCGACCTGATTTATATAAAATCATCACCTCCTATGATGGAGAAGTAACCGTGTAGGGAGTTCTGAAGGAAGTTACAAAGGGACTGATTAATAGTTGTACGAAAAGCCGGTAATCATTAGTTGATTATCGGCTTTTTTGTGTCAGTCGCATGTCAATTCAGACATTTTACAGGGGTGAAATGCAGGATGAATCTTTGAAATATTTTGCATATACTACAATATTCAAAAGTAATGGCGGAACATCCATTCAAGAGATTCGATTGAAAGGTAAGGTGGTGGCACAATGGATGATAAGGCGATCAAAGCATTGGTAGCTAACAGTCAGCTTGCGGTGTCAGTCAAGGATTATGGAGCCAAAGGGGATGGAGTAACAGATGATACATTAGCTTTTAATAATGCGCTTTCCGCCGTCTCTAAAGGTGGGAAACTGATCATACCCAGTGGTACGTATAAAATCAACGGTCCTGTCAGTGTACTATGTACGGGTGATGTTGAAATAGAAGGACAATATGGAGTTACGCTGGATTGCACGGCTTCAAAGGTAGTGGATGGCAGCTCGGTTATCCAAATCGGCGGCGGAGTAGGCACGTCCTATAATTTAACAGGAAACGTACAGAAGTACAGGAATTTGATACCTTGTGCGCAAGCTTTTAATCAAGGGGATATGGTTCAGCTTATTTCGACTGATTTATGGAATCCGCAAAGAGCTAACTATGTAAAAGGCGAGTTTTGTGAAGTAGAGTCGACAAACGCAGGTAAGATCACGACAAAAGGTTCGATTTATGATAATTACAATGCCGCTTCGACAAAAGTAAGAAAGCTCATTATGCCAAGAGTCAAAATGAGCAATATCGTTATCAAATGCAATTCATTTACAATTGGGCTGATGCTGACGACGATAAAAGAGCTTCATTTGGAAGATGTTTTGGTTACTGGCGCTAAGTACTCAGGTATCAGTGTAACCAATATTTATGGCGGCCTGGTGAAAAATTGCGAAGCTACCGATTGCTACAGTCCGGCAAATCCTACCGTGGCAAGCTATGGTTTAGTCATCAGTTCTTGCCAAGGTCTTACTGTCTTAGGCGGACATTATCTTGGGGGTCGACATGGCATTTCACATGGGGGAACAACGCCTGTAAGAGACATTGTGATTCAGGGTGCGACGATTGGCAATAACTCGACTACAGCAGAAACTTCATTAGACGCTCATGGGAATATGGAGAATATTATCGTCCGGGATTGTCGAATTAATAATGGCATGACATTGCTGGCGCTTAACGCAATTGTGGAAAATAACCACATTCAAGTCATGGCGTTTACGACTGGAATCCAGATTGTACCCGAGATTAACGCGGGAACTATTTTGGTGCAAAACAATACGGTGATTAATCCCAATCCTAATGGAAGCGGAATTATCATTGCTGTCGCAAGCTCTGGAATTGCCTCCATAGTAATCGACAAGTGTTATCATCAAAAATAACTATATCCGTTGTTTGAACAGTGCAAGCAGGGGAATCATCATTTCACCGAGCGGTAAGAAACTGACAATCACTAACATAACGATTGAAAATAATGATGTACAATCTGTTACGGATGGGCTTCTTTTTATCGCTAATAGTGACAGTGTTATTATCCAAAATAATTATTTCAACACTACGGGGACACAAGCAGGCATATCAATTACGACCGATAGTTTAACGAATCCATTTTTGATCACAAAATTAATCATAAAAGGTAATTATATTAAAAGTGCTGCTAGAGGGATTCAGCTTGGTTCGGCGAGTTCTTCTACAGCATTTACGATCAAAAGAATAACTGTGGAGGATAATGACGTACAATCTATGATTCAATCCTTCATGATCTATATTCAAAAAACGAATGCAGTCGTTTGCAAAGAATTCACAATGCTGGGGGGTTCATACAGCAGTACGAATAATTCGCCTGCAACACTACAATTTAGCACTGCATCTGCTAATGCACCTATGGTTAGGGTTAGCGAATGTTCGTTTACTGTTACTGCAGCTGCTGGAGGATATGGGTTTATTTTATGTGGCGGCGGTAATACTAAAATTGAAAAATGCGCATTTACAGGTTCCCAAAGTCTATCTTTTATAAACGTATTTCAGGCATTAGGCGAATTATATTTGACTAAAAATGTCTTTACTAATTTCTCTAGTGGACAAGGAATAACTTACAGCGGAGCAGAGTTTACAGCATGGGACAAACCGACGCTTTCGTTGCTGGAGGGAAATGTCTTTAAAAACTGTTCAGGCGCTGTCACATCCGGGACGGTCCGAACAGGTACATTGCTAACCCAAAGCGGCAATCTAATGGCCTATTTACCCGCCGTTCCTACATCTGGGAGCTGGCTAAGAGGTGATGTTGTTCTGAATACGCTGCCAGCATCTCAGGGATTTATCGGGTGGGTATGCACCAATGCTGGGACACCGGGGACATGGAAAAGCTATGGCGTGGTAAGTTAAGCAGCAACTGCTGATAATACGGCAAGAGGCCCTTGTTCAGATACAATGGACTGAAGATCATAAACAGAAATGGGAAACATGGAGAAGCCGACATAATAAGGTGTAATTTGATATATCTGAAAGTAGAGGACAATTGCTTTATCGGCGAGATAATAATCCTGATCCGGCTCTATCGACTGAAATCCATAGAGCAAAGGAAGATCTCGCTGTTTAATTTGGTGAGCAACCTCATCTGAAAAAACGGTGATATAATCTGATCCTGACTTGAACAAATCTTGAAGCGTGTACTCTTTACCTGTGTTAACGTCAAAAGTAAGTGATTTTACTATAGTGAAACCATGTGCCATGGGGGAGGAGTAGGTGTAATTGCTTAACGTTAAGCTAAGAACACCTCTTTCATTTGTTTTGATCTCGTAGTGGCCGATCATTTCTGTGGGCGTTCCGGTTTGGTATTTGGCCTGTTCTTGTACAATCCAATGCACTAGACTATTAATCGTTTGATTCATCAGATCATTTGCCAATGGATGAGTCAAATTAGTTACAGAGGGATAATAAATCGTAAAACCATGAGCCGCAATAGTTTGGGTTTCAATGGTTACGGGAAGTTGAAAAGGCATCGCAGGTTCATCCTTTCGTATATGAAGGGCTACAATAGCCTATTCCAATGAAAGGATTTGGTTACTGGGCTGGCATTAATACGTTCGAAGCTCTTCGGACAAGCCGAAACCAGCCCCCCTTTTTGCTATTATTTGTAATGAAATATGCGGTTTCATGTAAGAGGATTTAGTTGCTGTATGGTATTTTCTGTTATATGGTTAGTGAATATTTAATAGAAGGGGGAGAGAAAGGAAACATAGGTGCAATGTTCTATTTTTTACAACTTGAGAGGAAGGTTCAGCATGAAAAAATGGTTATCCTCATTAAAAAAATTGAGACGAGCTTCGCTTAAGAAACGTTTACTATTTTCATTTCTTATTTTTCTAATTATCCCCGGATCTATTATTGGGTATTTTTCAGACCAAAGTGCTGCATCACAATTACATGATAAATTATCTGAATCAGCTTCGCAAAGCGTTGAAATGTTGAATCAAACGATCGACCAGTATCTTCAAATGGAAATGCAAGACGTTCAAATGCTCTCAAAACAGCTTTCGTCTACTTCAGCCGATACGAATGATTTGAAAACTAGACAAGTGATTGACGGATTTACTTCCAATCACCCAGAGCTGGAGCTGCTTGTCATAGGCAACGATAATGGTAAATGGATGAAATCGCCCGATCCAGGTAAACAAGATTATGATCCTAGGACAAGGGATTGGTACAAAGCAGCGATGAAGGCTCCTGATAAAACGTTGGTGACCGATCCGTATGTTTCAGTGACCTCAAAAAATGTTGTCGTATCCATTGCAAAAGTCACACAGGACGGAAAAGGTGTCCTTTCAATCAATCTTAGCTTGGCAAAACTTGCGGAAATAGTGAAAAAAGTGAAGGTAGGCACAAACGGATTCGTTTATATCTTTGACCGAAACAGTAAATTTATTATTCATCCGACGAGTGCAGCGGGAAGCGATGCCAAGGGAACGCATTACGCAGATATGCTGAAAAAAGATCAAGGCATTATAAATTACGTATTTAATGGCGTGAACAAAAGGGCTGCTTTTACCACAAATCAAATGACGGGTTGGAAAATTGTTGGAACGATGGAGCTTGGAGAAATAACGAAAGCGACTCAGCCTATCAAGGACGCAACAATGCTTGTAATTGTACTTTCTTTATTGGTTGGATTTGTACTTATTTACTTCATTATTCGTTCTATTTCACAGCCTTTACATAATTTAATGGAAGCTTCGGCCCGGATCAGTCGTGGTGATTTGTCAAAGCGAATCCATACTCATTCGAAAGACGAATTGGGACAACTAGCTGCAGCCTTTAATGGAATGACCGATTCGCTCCATTCCGTTTTGATGGAAGTGACTGACGCATCGAACCAATTAGCAGCTTCTTCGGAAGAAATGATTGCGAGTGCCGAGCAAACAGCGAAAGCCACCGAACATATTACTATTTCGATTCAAGAAATAGCGATCGGTTTAGAAACGCAATCGCAGGGTGCCCAAGAAACGTCTATTGCCATGGTTGAAATGACGGTGGGGATTCAAAAGATCGCAGAATCTGCTGCTTCAATTGTCAATTCATCCAGCGAGACGGAGCGCGATGTGGCAATAGGTAGAGAAACAATGCAAGAAGTCACAACCCAAATGATCTCCATACGAGAATCAGTAGATGACACAGCGAAAATGATAAGCAAGTTGAGTGATCTATCAGCGAATATCAAAGATATGAATTCAGATATAGCGGATATGGCTGCACAAACCAATTTATTGTCATTAAATGCAGCTATCGAGGCCGCGCGTGCAGGGGAACATGGAAGAGGATTTGCAGTTGTAGCTAATGAGGTGCGCAAGCTGGCAGATCAGTCCAAGAAAACAGTGGATGAGGTCCATTCCGTAATTTTCGAAATGGTTTCTCTTATGGACAAGGCAAAAGTAGAGATGGCTCTAAGAATGCAGGAAGCTGAACAAGGGATAACTGTTGTTGATAAGGCTGAGAAGGCGTTTCAGCAAATGGAGAAATCCACTTATTCTATTGCTGAACAAATTGTTGAAGTCTCTGCCATTACCGAACAAATGTCTGCCAGCACGCAAGAAATTGCTGCTTCTGTAGATGATATGGCAAATATAGCGAAGAATTCGAGTGGAAATACCCAAAACGTATCAGCAGCATCTGAAGAGCAGTTAGCTTCAATGGAAGAAGTCAGCTTAGCGGCAGATGCTCTAGCGAAAATGGCAGAACAATTGCAAAGTATAGTCGATCGTTTTAAATTATAAGGAAATGGTGAGGAGGGCTGTCCCAAAAGTCTAAAGACTTTGAGACAGCCTTTTTGCTTTATACAGTTGGCTCCGTTTTTGTGCCTCGTAAACCAGAGTTGGCCAAAAGAATTCCTTTTGCGACCTCATAGCAATCATGGACATGGCTGTTTCCGACATACTTCATGGCCGTAAAGCTTAAGGTTGCAGCTAATCCTTGTCCAATAAACGGGACGAATTTAATCGCCTGCCTGGTTGCCAACCGAATGCCTACTTTCTTCAACACTTGTAAAACAATTTCTTTGGTAATGATCCGTCCAATCATCTTACTGCCTACGGATGTAATAATTCCGTAAATGTAAGATTTTTTTTCGCTGTCTAACCCGGCAAGCTGTTCCTCGGACAAGCCGAATTTTTTATTAATCGCGGGCAGCAGCTGTAAAAGCAGGCTTACATCGGCAAAAATATCCGTGCCGGGAAAGGGAACTAACGCTGCCCCGCCTGAGGCAGCGGCTCTTTTGGTCACCATTTTCCGACATTCTTTTTTAATTTTCTCCAGTTCGTCGATGGAATCGGCAATCATCGGAATCTCCTTTCACAGCGTAATTTTTGTGGGAGAAGGTTTGTGATTATTGTTCCAGTTTTTCTAATCGCTTATCAATGCTTTTTAAAAGCTTTTGGATCTCGAGATTCTCCTGCTCCGCTTTGTAATTGATCGCAAAATCCATAATTGCCTCTTGTTTGTCTCTTGCCGCTTGACGATTTTGACTCATTAAGATGACAGGCGCCTGAAAAGCGGCCATACAAGAAAGGATCAAGTTCAGTAAAATAAAGGGCGATTTATCAAAATGCATCGTGAAATTAAATGTATTCCACCCCATCCAAAGTATTAAAAATGTAGCGAAAATAATAATAAAAGGCCAGCTTCCGCCGAAGGAAGCGATATGATCGGCAAGTCGTCCAGCCCAGCTTGTGTGTTTTTCCTGCTCCTCATTTAAATGAGATTTAATTTTACCTTTATATTCATTCACCATTTCGGTTACGCGCTTAATATGCGCTTCACTCAGATTGTCCTTGGGCTTCTCATTTAATTCTTCAAACAAATTTTCTTCGTCTTTTGCTGTTGGAAATTTGTTGTTTGCTGCCATTATTTTACCCCATTTTTTAAATGTAACTAAAATATTTATCTCTCATTTCTTACCCTGATCCGGAATAATGAAACAATCATCTTTTCCGTGATTCAAATAGACGAGAAACGTTTAAAACATTACTAATAGCCCATGTAAAATAATGGATCGTTAGGGGATGAAGTTTATGAAAAGGAAAGGCCATATTATCTTGATGTTCATTGGGTTTCTTATTAGTGGTTTGGCATTGTTGGGAGGTGTTTCAGCTGACGCACCGCCTCATAATGAGCCAAGCACTATAGAAGCTGCCGTAAATGTCGGACAAACTGCTGCTGTTTTCATCCCCGCGCCAGTAGAACAGACTGTGTCTGCAGATGAATCGAATCAAGCCTTCCAGCTAACTTCTGTAAATGGAATTTCGCTTAATGATACGAAGAAAACAATTGTCGAGAAGAAAGGTAAACCTCTATCCATAACTAAAGATCCCTATATGCCTGAATTAGAAACTTATGAATATCCGCAAATGAAGGTTGGTTTTAGTGATGGAACGGTTGATTTTGTGGAAATTAGCGCTGCAGCGGGAATCATCCAAATTGATGATACTCCCATTCCATCGACGATTGAGGATATAAAGAAGGCTTTGGGTGAACCCGATTATGTAGCAGAAGACGGAATCGTCTTTCAGCGAAAGGATGCGTTGTTAAAGTTATTTATCGATAGCGTTACCTTGAAGCTAAGTTCCATCGATTATTATCAAATTTCAGACACCTAGAGATTCGAATGTATTTGCTGCTGCGAAAAGCAACGGTTGGTTAGGTAACTTTGATACCGCTCGGGGAATATCCCGGGCGTTTTTTTTATGTTAAACCAATTGACAATTTCATCCCTGCAGAAATATAATTAGGTTACCAAACAAATTAATTCAGATTGGAGATGAGAAAATGTCAGAAAGGGACAATCCAATGGCGCAGAAGCTTTTGCAGTCCTTTAGGCAATTTTATAAGTCGAACTGGCATCGAAGATCACATTTGGGTTATAAATCCAGCGATATAAGGGTATTATTCTGTATCAAAAACCGCGAGAAGTCAGACCCCCTTGGGATGATGGTATCGGAGATTAGTCAGCTTCTTTGTGTCTCACCTCCAACGATTACACAATTGATTAAAGGCTTGGAAATGAACGGGTTAATTAAACGCAGCATGGACCTGTTAGACAAACGTGCTGTCCGCATTAAGCTTACTGAGGATGGGGAACTGGTTGCTAAAAAGGCATCCGGTGCTATATTGGATTCTTTTAACGGATTAGTTGAATTTTTAGGTGAGGAACAAAGCAATCAATTGGCTGAACTATTTTCCAAGGTGTTTGTTTATTTTAATGAACATGCTGCAAATCAAGCGAATTGGAAAGGAGATAATGAAGGATGATCAAGCTTTTTCGCTTCCTAAAGCCTTATCGTATTCCGATTATCTTTGTTTTAGTGCTTATTTTTTTACAGGCGCTCTCGGAGCTTTATCTTCCCACCTTGATGTCTGATATTGTAGATACAGGAATCATAAAGGGAGATACGCCTTATATTATTAAAATTGGCGGCTTCATGCTATTAGTCACTGCGGGCGGGACAATTTGTTCGATTACGGCAAGTTATTTTTCCTCTAAAATTTCAGCAGGCTATGGAAGAATTCTTCGCGGGAAAATTTTTAATCATGTGGAAAATTTCTCGCTGCAGGAATTTGATAAAATTGGCACGGCTTCACTCATTACCAGAACGACCAACGATATTACGCAAGTACAGCAAGTGACGATGATGATCCTGCGGATGATGGTGATGTCGCCGATGATGTGTATTGGTGGGATAATTATGGCGGTATCCAAGGATGCAAAGCTTTCGTTGGTTATCGTTGTGGTCATTCCAATCTTAGTTGCGGTGATTTATGGCATTGCCCGAAAAGGAATTCCGCTGTTTAAAGTGATGCAATCTAAATTAGATAAGTTAAATCTCGTTTTGCGTGAAGGTCTGATTGGGATACGAGTGATTCGCTCTTTTAACCGCATTGACTATGATAAACAGCGCTTTAACGAAGCTAGTCTTGATCTTACAGATACGGCAGTTAAGGCGAATAAAATTATGGCGGCGATGATGCCGGTGATGGTTTTGATCCTCAATTTTTCCTCGATTGCGATTATTTGGTTCGGGAGTCTCCGGATTGAAAGCGGTGGGATGCAGGTGGGAGATTTGATGGCATTTTTGCAGTATGCGATGCAAATTATGTTCTCGCTCATTATGCTGTCGATGATGTTTGTGATGATTCCCCGTGCTTCGGCATCTTCCGTCCGCATTAACGAAGTATTGAATATGATTCCCGAAATTAAGGATACAGATGAGCCTAAGGATTCCAATACAAAAAGTGGTTATGTTGAGTTTCAAAATGTCACCTTTAGTTATCCCGGCGCAGAAAAGCCTGCGATCTCAGACATTTCATTCACTGTACATCCTGGTGAGGTTACGGCGATTATTGGCGGTACGGGTTCGGGTAAATCGACACTAATCAGCTTATTACCGCGCTTCTATGATGTGGATAGCGGTCGGATTCTCGTAGATGGGGTAGATGTTCGCGAGATGTCTCAGGAAAGTCTTCGTGCCAAAATTGGTTTTGTCCCGCAGAAGGCGGTTCTTTTTACGGGGACGATCACAGATAATATTCGTTATGGCAAGCAAAGCGCAAGCGAGGACGAGATTAAGCATGCTGCCGAGGTGGCTCAAGCTGAGGAATTTATAACGGCCATGAAGGATGGATTTGACTCCGTTATCTCTCAAGGGGGCACGAATGTTTCAGGTGGGCAGAAGCAGCGGCTTTCCATTGCTCGAGCATTGGTGAGAAGGCCTGAAATTTATGTTTTTGACGATAGCTTTTCCGCGCTTGATTTTAAAACAGACGCTAAACTACGCGCCGCACTTAAACAAGAAACGACGGAATCGACTGTTCTCATCGTTGCTCAACGAGTCAGTACGGTAATGGACGCTGATCGGATTATTGTTATAGATGAAGGACGCATTGTCGGAATCGGCAATCATCGCGAGTTAATGGGTCGTTGTATGGTATACCGAGAAATTGTATCCTCACAGCTATCAGAGGAGGAGATCGCATGAGTGAAACGCGCAGAGATTCCGCACCCAAAGGACCCCCTCCAGGATTTGGCCCTATGGGCAGAGGACCCGGAGGCGGCCTTGCCGGCATGCCGGTGCAAAAAGCCAAGGATTTTAAAGGCACGCTAAAAAGATTGGCTGGTTATTTAAAGCCGCGTAGATATGCATTGCTTGCTGTACTGCTAACGGCGATTGTCAGCACAATTTTCAGTATAGTCAGCCCGAAAATAATGGGCCATGCGACCACGCGGTTGTTTGAAGGCATTACGGCGAAAATGCAACGCGTAGCGGGTGCCAAGATCGATTTTGCTTATATTTCGCAAATTATTATTATTTTAATTGGACTTTATTTGCTGAGTGCCGTATTCAGCTATATTCAACAATACATTATGGCGGGTGTGGCCCAGAAAACCGTTTACGATTTACGCAAAGAAGTGGATGATAAGCTTTCGCGGCTGCCGCTTAAATTTTTCGATTCACGCACACATGGGGAAATCCTCAGCCGTGTTGTCAATGATGTGGACAATATTAGCAGTACACTGCAGCAAAGCCTTACGCAGTTGATTACTTCGGTCATTACCATTCTTGGGGTCATTGTTATGATGCTGACGATAAGTCCTTTGCTGACCGTTATTCTTGTCATCACCATTCCGGTAAGCTTTATGGTAACCAAGGCGATTGCCAAGCGTTCGCAGAAATTTTTCATGGGACAGCAAAAGGCACTTGGGGAATTGAATGGTCATGTCGAGGAAATGTATACGGGCCATAAGATTGTAAAGTCATACGGACAAGAGCAAAAATCGATTGCCCTATTCAATGGCATTAACGAAAAGCATTACAACTCTGCTTGGAAAGCGCAATTTATTTCGGGGATTATTATGCCGCTTTTGACTTTTGTTAATAATATCGGGTATGTGCTAATCTGTGTGGTAGGCGGCTTTCTAGTGACCAACAATCGTATTCAAATCGGTGATATTCAAGCGTTTATTCAATACGCCAGACAGTTTTCAATGCCAATTGTGCAGACAGCCAATATTGCCAATATCATTCAATCTACGATTGCTTCAGCAGAGCGCGTTTTTGAGCTTCTGGATGAGGAAGAAGAAATTCTGGAAGCGGTGGAAGCCACAGTCATCCCATCTCCGAAGGGAGAGATCAAATTCGAAAACGTGAAGTTTGGCTACAAAGAAGACGTTGCGCTGATCGATAATATGAATATCGCAGTCAAACCGGGTCAGACCATCGCGATTGTAGGCCCAACGGGTGCAGGTAAAACGACATTGGTCAATTTGCTGATGCGCTTCTACGAACTGAATGAAGGTAAAATATCCGTCGATGGTGTGGATATTACGGATATGAAGCGCGGCAATTTGCGAAGCATGTTTGGCATGGTGCTGCAGGATACATGGCTGTTTAACGGAACCATTCGCGATAATATCGCCTATGGTCGTGAAGGCGCAACGGAAGAAGAAATTATCCATGCAGCACAAGCTGCGCATGCAGATCATTTTATTCGAACGCTGCCGGACGGCTATAACACGATCTTAAACGAAGAAGCGTCGAACATTTCACAAGGACAAAAGCAGCTTCTGACGATTGCCCGTGCAATCCTGGCTGATCCGGCGATTCTGATATTGGATGAGGCCACTAGCAGCGTGGATACAAGAACAGAGGTATTTATCCAAAAGGCGATGAACAGGCTGATGAAGGGAAGAACAAGCTTCGTTATTGCGCACAGACTCTCTACGATTAAAGGCGCGGATTTAATCCTCGTGATGAATAACGGCAGTGTGATCGAGAAAGGCACACATGAAGAGCTGCTTGCTCAAAACGGCTTCTATGCCGACCTTTATAACAGTCAGTTTACAGGTGGCCATGCACAGAAAGACGCTGTGTAAGGAATGGAACTATCAACTTTAAAAAAGGGGTGTTTTTATGAATCATTTTTTACTTCATAAATTTTTTAACGGACTCAAGGGAGTTCCTTTTCAAATTACTTACTGGGATGGATCAACTGAATCCTATGGCGATGGCGAGCCGAGGTTTAAATTAATTTTTCATCAAGAAATTAAAATGGCGCAATTCATCAAAGAGCCGGTTATGACCTTTGGCGAAAGCTACATGAATGGGCTTATGGATATCGATGGTGAAATCGAAGATGTCATACTGGCGGCAAATATGAATCCGGATATGTTCTGGTCGAAGCTGCTGGGGCGATTGCCGAAGCTGCCTTCGATGCGGAAGCAAAAGGAAGATGTTCAGCACCATTATGATGTCGGCAATGGATTTTACGCTTTGTGGCTGGATCAATCGATGATGTACTCCTGCGCTTATTTCAGGACTAAGGAAGATACCTTAGAACAAGCTCAAATGCAAAAAATCGATCACATTCTCCGCAAGCTGCAGCTGCAGCCTGGCGAAACGTTATTGGATATCGGCAGCGGCTGGGGCGGCTTAATTATTCGTGCAGCACAGCAATATGGTGTTAAAGCCAAAGGGATCACGCTAAGTGAAGAACAATATAAGAAAACGCAAGAACGGATCATTGAGCATGGGCTACAGGGGCAGGTTGAAGTCGCTTTGCAGGATTACCGCGAATTAGCAGCCACTAAAACTACGTTTGACAAAATTTCCAGCGTAGGCATGTTTGAGCATGTGGGTCAAGCGAATTATCCGCATTTTATGAAAGCGGTCGAAGCTTTATTGAAGGATCAAGGCTTGGCTTTATTACATACGATCACACATGCTACGGAGTCAAAGCCGGATCCTTGGATTGAAAAATATATTTTTCCCGGGGGATATATTCCTTCATTGCGTGAAATCATTATGTTATTGCCTGATTATGATTTTCAGCTTATGGATGTCGAGAGTCTTCGCTTGCACTACGGCATGACGTTGGATCACTGGTCCGAACGCTATGAGAAACATGTGGATCAAGTGCGTGAAATGTATGGGGAGCGCTTTGTCCGGATGTGGCGGCTATACTTGCGGGCCAGCGCCGCTTCCTTCCGCCATGGCGGGACGAATTTACATCAAATTCTGTTTTCCAAAGGATTGAATAATCAGATCGCGCTGACCCGCGAGCATTTGTACAAGTGATTCGGTATAAAGTATGGAAAAACGAAAATTAACCATTTGGAGGAAACCAATGAGTTCTTTTGAACAAAACTTAGAGAAATATGCTGCACTAGCCATCCATACTGGCGTAAATGTGCAAAAAGGACAGACGTTGGTGATCAATGCTCCGATTGCCTCAACCGAGCTTGTGCGTAAAATCGCGAAGAAGGCGTATGATGCGGGCGCAAAAAATGTACATGTCGAGTGGAATGATGATGAGCTTTCCTATATTAAGTTCAATCAAGCCCCCGATG
>JAQBPR010000182.1 GCA_028287395.1 Bacilli bacterium | reverse complement strand
CGGGTTCAACAACAACAGTGTTCCTGACAACTTCTTGTTCGACTATGTCCCAAGTAGACCTATTGACGGGGGCTCTTGCTCTATCCTGCTGCAAGCATGTGATTATTGTCGGGGATATGCTTTAACTATCAAGAAATACGGATTCTTCATGAGCGCTTGATACGATTTCGGTCTTTTTTGCTCAAACTCCGGTGTCGGATGGGGTTCAGTCGGGCCCCATCAGGGGGCTCGGGCAGAAGTAAATAATCAATCTGACCACTGTCTGGATCGAATGTCATCTTACTCACGAAAGCGGGAAACAGCTCACGTTTCTGCTTAAATGACGCGTCTACAATCGTTGTCTCGACCGTAAATTTTTATTTCTTAAGCGGAATCACAGATGTCTTATCACCAAACAGCAATTTTTCCGGTTCCTGGCTAAATATGATACCATTCGGTGTTTTTTTGAGTAGCCAAATCACATCGAACCTGTCATTTGGCCAGTTGTGCGGGACTTGATTGATATTATTGGGGTTAAACTCCTTCGTCAAGAACGGTATCCTATTGTGATGCCAACAGATGAGTACCGTTTTCCCATGGTACTTCGGGTTAGTCCGAATAAGCTTCACCATCTTTCGAATATCATCCTTCGAATTTACATGGGTTGTCAGAATGGGTAGATTTAAATACCTCGATAATGGGGTAATGGTTTCAACAACTCTAGTACTTTGACTACCTGGCTCGATACTGGGGGCATACAATATATCGATTTTTTTGAATTTGAAGGGTAGAAACGGTGCTAACGCACCCGCCCGTTCATATCCTTTAGGCATTTGTAGACTCGGGTTATTTTTGTTTTGTGACTTTTCACCATGACGGATAACAATGACTCGCGAGGGCTCCATGGTAACCAATTCGTCATCTCCTCCAGCCTGACAAGTGGTGATTCATTATCATATTCAGGGTGGAGGGAAACAGGGAATATATATTACTAATTCACAGACATTGAGTGTTAAAGTGCCTACTAATACCGCAGCTGTAACTGAAAATAGTGTTTTTTCCCGTAGCAGGTGTCCACACCAGATTGTCCCCACAACATACAGTGATGTGTAAGACATGTATTGGGGGACTCACGAGTGAAAAGGTTATATCTAACAGATATTCTCAAAAAAATTGGCGGAACCATCATACAAGGCTCTGGAAATCCTCCCATTCATCATGTTACGAAGAACCTTAGAGATAAACGATGGACCCTATTTTTCCATTTAAATCAAAAACAATTAGATGAACGGTTCTTTCGGGGTAAAACATCGATGGTTATCGTTACAGATAAACCGCAAATGTGTTCACGATTTAGGGATCATATCATTCTAGTGAAAGTTAAAAATTGCAATTCCGCCTATTGGAAGTTTGTTGATTATTACAGAAACCTCTTTCAGATTCCGGTTTATCGTCGGGTTAGACATGGGCATCGATAAGAAAGGGAAAGTATGGTTTATCGAGGCGAATACAAAACCTAATTTTAGTGGTTTGAGAAAACTGGATCGAAAGCAGTATCGAAGATATCTCCGGGCTAAAAAACTGATCGCTAAAGGGTGGTCTTATGTCCCTTCAGAAACACCACGTTAAAAGTAAGCTGGCGGTTGCTTACCAACTCATTCACCTACCTGACATTGCGGGCCATATTCCTGAAACGGACCTGTTATACGAAAGTTCCTTGAAACGAATGTTAAAAAAACATGTCAAAGTCTATCTCAAACCGGATCGGGGAAGAAAATCCAGGGGAGTCATGCAAATAGAAAAGTTAAAGGACAACCGATTTAGAATAAGGCAAAGAACCAGCATGCAATATGTAGATTCAAAAGATCTGTGGACAAAGGTACGGCACCTGACAGGAGATACGAAGTATCTGATTCAACAGGCTATTGACAGTGTCACAAAGGATCGGCGGCACTTTGATCTTCGTTGCCATGTACTGAGAATCAATGGTAAATGGAAGGTCGGTGGGATTTGTGGAAGGTTGGGGGAACCGGGAAGTATTGTGACAACATCTCATTTAGGCGGAACACCAACACTTATCGAAACGCTCTTGACTCGACATTTGAATTATTCTCGAAGAGAAAAATCGGAAATGATCCAGAAAGTGAATAAATGTGTGATTAAAACTGTCAACAATGTAAGTCGAATGTATCCGAATCTCAAAGAGTTCGCCGTGGACATAGGTATTGATCCCCAGAAGAGGATTTGGATTTACGAGGTAAATATCGAACCGCTAATTGGGGGAAATTTCAAATTGTTACCCGACAAAACTCTGTATCGAAGACTTCGATCCATGAGGAGGATGGCAAGGTAAACCCTGCAACGAAAAGATCTCACCGCGGCTCCAGCGTACCATGAGACATCCATCACTGGTGTTTTCTTGATATTCAAAATAGGTGGTTGTTCATTTCAGCCACACCGCCTGCCGAATTAACTACAGTATCGGTTAACGAAACGACGGACAAGGGGGGGGGGATCTTCGTTATGCCTACAAAGTACATCACCAACTTGGAAAAAATCGAGAATTTAGACGAAATTGAAAGAGAAACCTTGAAACAGGTCGCTGAAAAGTACGTTTTTCGAGTGAACGATTATTATTTAAACCTGATTGACTGGTCGGATCCTGATGATCCATTGAGGAGGCTGGTTATACCAAACTCGAGTGAACTTCTGGAGTACGGTCGTTGGGATGCTTCTGACGAAGACACGAATTATGTAGTCAAGGGTTGTCAGCATAAATACAAAACCACGGCCTTACTGATGGTATCGGAGGTATGTGGAGCGTACTGCCGCTTTTGTTTTAGAAAACGATTGTTTCGCTCAGACGTTAAAGAAGCCATGTCTGACGTCCGAGAAGGTCTTCATTACATCGAAAGAACCCCTGAAATTAACAATGTCCTACTAACAGGTGGGGACCCATTAACGTTGGCAACCACGAAGCTTCGGCTGATTATTGAGAAGCTTAGGTCATTCGAACACGTCAAGATTATAAGAATCGGTTCAAAAATGCCTGTGTTTAACCCGATGAGAATTTACGAAGACCAAGAACTTCTTGAGTTGATTCGCCAGTACTCCACAGAAGAGAAGCGCATCTACATCATGGCTCACGTCGACCATCCAAGAGAAATCACGAAAGAAGCCAGCAGGTGTTTCAAAGCGTTACACGATGCCGGAGCTATCGTTGTCAATCAAACACCCGTGCTCAAAGGAATCAATGATGATCCAACAGTACTTGGTGAATTGCTTGACCAACTGTCTTGGGCAGGAGTCACACCGTATTATTTCTTTGTAAACAGACCGGTTGCAGGAAATATGGCATTTGTGCTGACGCTTGAAAAAGTATATCGAATCGTTGAGCAAGCAAAATCAAGAACTTCCGGTTTAGGTAAGCGTGTAAAGCTTTGCATGAGCCATACCTCCGGAAAAATAGAGATACTTGCGATTGAAAATGGGCTGGCTTATCTAAAGTATCACCAGTCACGAGATGGAGAGTATGGAAAGTTCATCATTCTTGATTGTCCTAAAGAAGCAACATGGTTTGATGATTTGCCAGGAAACGAACAGTATTGGACCAAACCTACAAAGAAAACGGGAGATGTTATCTCCGTAAACGAGATGTCGGATGTTCCCCAGTAGAAAAATTGATGAGGTTAGAACCGTTATTGTCACTTTATCAAAAGTCGTTGAGAGGTGCGTAAAATGGCTCAAACAGCTAAGGTAAATAAACCAATTGTCGGTGTAATCGTAGCCCATACAATGACTCGTAAATTGAATGCGCAAAACCGTAAGTTTTGGTCTTACATCCGATTTAAGATGCTTGCCAACGCAAATGAGGAAGCAAAGGATACCGTCTATGTTTTTTCTCCAGAAAATGTGAATCTACCTCGAAAGAGGGTTAAAGGGACGTATTTCAATACCGCCAGAAGGCGATGGGAACAGAAATATTTTCCTATGCCGGATGTATTATATGTTCGAGGTGGTCAACGTGACGGGACGGCGTTTTGGAATGTGATGAAACAATTCGACAAAATGGGTATTAGAAAAATTAACCCCATATATGCGTTTGACAAATGGGATCTTTATCAAAAACTAAGTCAAGACGAAAACGTGCGCCCATTTTTACCACATACCCAGCTTCTTAAAAATATTGATGAACTAAAAAACGTACTCAAAAACCGAAATGTAATCTATATAAAGGGGTGTCGCGGAAGTCGCGGAACGAGTGTTATGCGTGTTGCCAAACTGCCTCAAGGAAAATATGAGTGCAGCTATTTTGTAAGGAGATTGGTTCGCAAAGAAGTGGAACATGTAGAAGATGTCTTACGCGTTGTACGAACATTTTTTGGTCCCAAAAGAATCATCGCTCAACAGGCGATTGATTTATTAAGATCAGATGAAGGAAGTCTTGTAGACTTTCGTGCTGAGGTGCAGAGAAATAAAACGGGAGAAATAGACATTGTGGGCATTCCCATTCGCGTTGGACAAAGCAATTCCCCCATAACGATTCACGCTTCTGCGTTTAAACTTGATGATTATTTAGATAAATTGTTTCCTGAGGATTCGCTAAGTCAAATCGATGCACTGAAAAATAAAATAAGACAGTTTTTAATATCTGTATATTTAGGCACTGAAAAAGCGTATGGGAAGTTTGGGGAAATGGGTATAGACTTCGGTTTGGATGAAAATAGAAAAATATGGTTAATTGAATGTAATGCGAAATCCGCAAAAGTTTCGATAGGCAAGGCCTATGGCAGAGAAACGCTAAGAAAAACTTATTTAAATCCTCTGCAATATGCAAAGATCTTGGCACGAAAATCGAAACCATCCGGTGTTCGCAATAGAATGCCTACCAAGAAACGAACATCTCAAGGCCGGACTGTGTAATGTGGGCAAGATAATGCTTTAATCCTAGGCGTTGATGTGCTCACGTTTTGTGAAGGTTATCATATTCGTTCTTGACACAATGATACGATGGGGGGTATTTCCGGTGAAGAAAACATCTCAGCTGAAACATCTAATCCACTCCCAACATCTGCAGTTTTTAATGGAGGCTCATAATGGTCTGTCTGCCAGAATCGTTGAGGAGGCCGGCTTTAAAGGGATTTGGGCCAGTGGCCTAACGATCTCCGCGAGCATGGGCGTCAGGGATAACAATGAGATTTCCTGGACGCAGGTGCTGGAAGTTTTGGACTTTATGAGCGACGCAACTTCCATACCGATTTTGCTGGATGGGGACACGGGGTATGGAAACTTCAATAATTCAAGACGACTGGTAAAGAAATTGGAGCAGCGAAATATCGCCGGAGTATGCATTGAAGATAAGCTGTTTCCGAAAACCAACTCGTTTATTAACGGCAAATCCCAACCCCTCGCCGATGTGGATGAGTTTTGCGGTAAGATTCGAGCAATGAAAGACACTCAAAATGATGAGGACTTCGTGGTCGTGGCCAGGGTGGAAGCATTCATTGCGGGTTGGGGTTTGCAGGAGGCATTGCGTCGTGCGGAGGCTTACCGAGCGGCAGGAGCGGACGCTGTTCTTATACACAGCAACCGCTCGGATGACACCGAGATTGCGTCTTTTATGAAGGAATGGAATGGAAGACTTCCGGTGGTTATTGTGCCTACCAAATATTATTCCACCCCAACCGACCGGTTTGTCGACTTAGGCGTAAATGTCGTGATCTGGGCAAATCATAATCTGAGGGCGTCGGTTGACGCCATTCAAAAGACATCTAAACAAATTTTCCGGGATGAAAGTCTTGTCAACGTAGAGAGCTGTATCGCACCGATTGAGGGCATATTCCGGCTTCAAGGGGTCGACGAGCTTCAAGCGGCGGAAAAGAAATATCTTCCTCAAGCTATATCGAATCAGGGTGATCGCTGATGTTAAACACGACAACATTCGGAAGAGAATTGCAGGAGCTGGGATTCGAGTTTTATACGGGGGTTCCGTGCTCATTTTTGAAAGACTTAATCAACTATGCCATTAACGAATGCGACTATGTTGCAGCAGCGAACGAAGGGGATGCAGTCGCGGTCGCATCTGGAGCTTATTTAGGTGGAAAGAAACCGGTTGTGTTAATGCAAAATTCAGGTCTTACGAATGCCGTTTCACCTTTGGTATCGCTCAATTACCCGTTTCAACTTCCGGTTCTCGGGTTTGTCAGCCTACGGGGCGAACCAGGCGTACCGGACGAACCGCAGCATGAACTGATGGGAAGAATCACAACGCAGCTATTGGAACTGATGCAAGTCCCATGGATGTATTTGTCTTACGAGTTGGAAGAAGCGAAACGGCAACTGTTAGAGGCAAACCGGTATATTGATTGCAATCGGCCTTTTTTCTTCGTGGTCAGACACGGAACTTTCGAAAATGAAGCTCTACAGAAGCAAGAATCCTCTTTTCATCGGAACCGAATCAAAGTTTTGAAAAATACAACGGACGAGCAACCCACCCGGTATGAGGCGTTAACCGTCATCAATACCTTGAAAGACGGCAAAACGGTACAGCTTGCCACCACTGGAAAAACGGGAAGGGAATTATACGAGATTGAGGATGCACGTAACAATCTGTATATGGTCGGTTCGTTGGGGTGCGTCAGTTCTCTCGGACTGGGCTTGGCTCTGAGCAGACGCGATTTGGATATCGTCGTCATCGATGGAGACGGCTCTCTCTTGATGCGCATGGGGAGCTTAGCGACAAACGGGTACTACAACCCACCCAACATGCTGCATATTCTTTTGGATAATCAGGCCCATGATTCGACGGGCGGACAGAGTACGGTTTCCCATAATGTAAATTTCGTGGAGATTGCCGCATCCTGCGGCTATGAGAAATCTATTTATATTCATGTATTGAGAGAGTTACAACTTCATATCAATCAATGGAAAAAAACGAAAGGATTGGCCTTTCTCTATATGAATATTTCAAAAATTTCAGACAAACAGCCCGGCCGTCCCAAAATGAAACCGTACGAAGTCAAGGAACGGTTACAGCTGTTTTTAATGCAGAACTCTCCGAGTACGAAAGGAGAAGCACAAGGATGCGACCCGTAAATCGAAACATTTGGTCACTCCCGGTACTGCGACAACTACGGATCGCGTAAAATTCGCTCAAGTTGTACCGGACATTTGCCCCCGCGAACAGGACTTCGGGCGTTTGATGGAATACGTCGCCGGGGAACTTACCCGGCTGGTCGCCGCACGGGAACACTACGCAACCGTTCTGTTTGGCGGTTCAGGCACGGCAGCGGTGGAGTCCATATTAAGCTCTGTTGTGGGTAAAGATGCCATGGTCATCATCAATAATGGGGCGTACGGGAAACGGATGTGTGAAATTGCGGAGGCGTACGGATTGAGCTTCTACGAATTTAAAAGTCCACTAAAAACATTCAAGGAATGGCAGGGATCTCCTTTGTCATTGCAAGTAAACGGAAATTGGACAGCCTGCGTCTGAAGAAACCGATGAACTATTATCTTAATCTGTATGCTCAATATAAGTATTTTTCGGAAACTCGCCAAATGCGGTTCACTCCGCCAGTACAGACTCTTTACGCGCTCAAGCAAGCGATGGAGGAATTGAAGCGGGAGGGGATCCATGAAAGATATACGAGATATATAGAGTCGTGGAAAACTTTAGTCAACGGCATTGCGTGGTTGGGGTTGAATCATATCGTGAGTGAAGAACATCATTCCAAACTCGTCACTTCCATCGTCGAGCCCGAGTGTGACGGTTACGACTTTCATGCAATGCACGATTACCTCTATGAGAGGGGCTTCACAATATATCCCGGGAAACTTGAGGAACTACGAACTTTCAGAATTGCGAATATCGGTGATATTACCTGCAAGGATATCAAAACGTTTTTAGCATTGCTGGAAAGTTACCTTGGCAGCATAGGTTTCCTTACGGTAGATGGATAATCGGTAGAATCGACCGCTCTCCACCAGGAACGGCCGATTCTCATCAGAACTTTCTGATGTTGAAGTTATCCCGAAGCAGGTGCCAGTTTTGGGGGAAATCATTCCCTAACACCCAATATGAAACTCCTCGCAGACCCATTTCGTAAACCAGTTGCATTTTCGTCATTGCAGAATAGGAATCCTCGAACCAGACTTCATGTTGTCTCCCGTCGGCCGCAGTGTACCTGAAGAAGGGGGATTGTTGTCGTTCATTCCATCCAATCGGGCTTTGTTCCCGAATGGCCAGGTTTTGGGCGTTGTTGTTTGAAATTGCGGCCGCTCGTCCGGCCGAAGGATGGGGAAGCGGCCAATCATAACCGTACAGTGCCATGCCCATCAAAATCTTGCTTGGATCGATCACGGATGTGGCGTAATTCAG
>JAQBPR010000097.1 GCA_028287395.1 Bacilli bacterium | reverse complement strand
TGAATTCCTGTTATTAACTGAATAGTATTCGCACATTAAAATGAAATCGATTACATTATTTTAATTATCGAAGGAGTCGATAGACAATGTTAAAACGCAAAGTTTCTATAACCACCTCTTTTATCCTTTTGTGGTCTATGCTGGCAGGAGTGATACCCGTAACTACTTATGCGGCAGGCTCATCTGATACAGCTCTCATTCCCTATTTTAACGCTTCATTGCCAGTTGAAAGCCGTGTAGCGGATTTATTAGGTCGAATGACGATGGATGAAAAAATCGGACAGATGGTGCAAGCCGAACGAGCCTCTGTTACGCCGGACGACGTCAAAACCTATAACCTTGGCTCTGTTCTTAGCGGCGGAGGTTCTTTCCCGAACGGGAAGCAATCTGACAGCACGCGTACGAATTGGGCTAGCCTAGTCGATTCTTACCAGACTGGGGCGCTATCCACAAGACTTGGAGTTCCACTCCTTTATGGCGTCGATGCTTTACACGGCCATAACAATCTGATCGGCGCGACGCTGTTCCCGCATAATATCGGTTTGGGTGCTGCGCGGAGCCCGGAGCTTGTCAAACAAATTGGGGCTGCGGCAGCCCAAGAAATCAAATCAGCCGGAACGAACTGGACGTTCGCGCCTACGCTCGCCGATCCGCAGAACATCAAATGGGGTCGGACGTATGAAGGTTTCGGCGATAATCAGGCGCTTGTTGCGCAGATGGGTGCTGCATACATACAGGGATTACAGGGAACGACTATCGGTCAGTTGAAGAATAGCGACAAGGTAGTCGCGACCGCGAAGCATTTTTTCGGGGAAGGTCTGACAGATAACGGAGCGAACCAAGGCAATGTATCCGATATGACGGAGCAGGATGTACTTAATCTGGATCTGCCCATCTACAAGGCAGCGGTAGAAGCAGGAGTCAGAACGGTGATGGCATCCTACAGCAGTATTCAAGGGCTAAAAATGCACGCGAACCAACGTCTGCTCACTGACGCTCTGAAAGGAACAGGCCAGGGTCAGCTTGGCTTCTCCGGATTTGTTATCTCAGATTATAATGCTGTTCAGCAAATCACGAAGGACTGGAATGGGAATTCGGTCAGCGGGTTGAAGGACCAGATTCGGGTAGCTGTGAATGCAGGCGTTGACATGATGATGATGCCGGATGCCTGGAAAATCACGATCACTAACCTGAAGGAGCTTGTGGGGCATGGAATAACAGAAGCTCGTATCAATGATGCGGTTACTCGTATTTTGCGCGTTAAATTCGAATCGGGTGTTTTCGAGCATCCGTTAACCGATAAGAGCCTTGAAGCTGCTTTTGGTTCGGCATCGCATCGCGAGCTTGCAAGACAGGCGGTACGGGAGTCGCTCGTTCTGCTCAAGAACGATGAGGTAAATGGACAGCCGATCCTTTCTAAACTGAAGGACATGAGCAAGATCTTCGTTGCAGGGAAAAGCGCTGATAATATTGGGTTGCAGTCGGGTGGATGGTCTATCACTTGGCAGGGACTAGCGGGGAATACTACACAAGGCACGACGATCCTGCAAGGCATCAAGAATACAGTTGGTGGGTCGAAAACGGTAACGTACAACAAGCATGGCCGCGGAGCGGCGGGCAGTGATGTCGCAATTGCTGTTATCGGCGAAAAGCCGTATGCCGAGGGTAATGGAGACAGCCTGAACAGCTTGAAACTGGATCAGGAAGATATCGATACATTGAAGAACATCCATGAATCCGGCGTCCCGACGATTGTGGTCCTTGTATCCGGCAGACCTATGATGGTCAACAATCAACTGGGTGACTGGGCGGGATTGGTGGAAGCGTGGTTACCGGGTACGGAGGGTCAAGGCGTTGCTGACGTCCTATTTGGTAATTACGATTTCAAGGGGAAATTGCCAGTTCGTTGGCCGTTCTATACTGAGG
The DNA here is from genome assembly GCA_028287395.1 of Bacilli bacterium. Taxonomy (GTDB): domain Bacteria; phylum Bacillota; class Bacilli; order Paenibacillales; family NBRC-103111; genus Paenibacillus_AC. Next base: position 6,137 of record JAQBPR010000097.1, on the reverse strand, counting down.
CATACAAAAATCCGAAAGCGGGAACATCCAATCTGGATCCGCAATATATTTTGTTTGATTACGGATATGGTTTAAATAAAACCCAAAAAACACCGGATTTGCCTCCGATACCAGAACAACCGGGTAAAGAACCCTATGTGAAGGTAGAGGCGGAGAGCTTCACACAGCGGGACAGCAGTCTTCAATTTGAGAATACTTCCGATGTAGGCGGAGGCCAGGACGTCGGATGGACAGGTGCAGGCAAGTGGCTGGAATATCTGATTGATGTTCCCCAAACCGGAAACTTCGATATCGATTTCCGCCATGCTGGTGAATCTCAAGACAATACCGGATTTGATATTTACAAAGTTGCCGGAGATACAGTAGGTGATAAAATCGGTGGACTGACCGTAAATCACACCGGCGGATGGCAGACTTGGCATACGTCAACGCTTAAAGACGTCCATCTGGAACAAGGTGTTCAGAAGATCAGACTCGTGTTCAAGGATGGAGGTGTTAATTTAAACTGGATGGGTTCCGTAGGCTTCTCGCCAGCTCCTCCGCAACCGGCTGTCGCTGGAACTGTAACGCAGCAAACGGTCATTCAATCTAATGCGGTGGAAAGCTGGGTGTCCACGGAACGGGATCCAAAAAATATCGAATGGTATTACGCCCCCCGTTGGCAAGCAGGCGACAAAATGCTGGAGAAACAGCCAACAAACCTAAATTTAACTGAGATCGGCTCGGTTGTGGACGCTAACGTCACGACAATCAAGATCAATCCAGACAAGGAATATCAGTCTATGATGGGGATTGGAACGTCGGTGGAGGAATCGACTGTTTATAATTTGGTTAAGATGTCGCCAGCTAAACAGGAAGAAGTGCTGAAGAAGCTAGTAAGCAAGACAGAAGGCATCGGCATGAGCATGATGCGTGTGACAATTGGGACTGCAGACTTTACGGCACAGAAGTTTTATACCTATGATGATATGCCTAAAGGCGAAACGGATACGAGCTTAAGTCATTTCTCGATTCAGAAGGATATTGATTACGGTATTATTCCGGCCCTGCAGAAAATGAAGGCAATCAACCCGGATATCAAATTCTTCGCTTCTCCTTGGAGTCCGCCAGGTTGGATGAAATCAACGGACAGTATGATCCGCGGACAGGTCAAGGAGGAGTATTTACCTGCGTTGGCAGACTATTACTTGAAATTTATTCAGGCTTATCAGGCTCAGGGAATCAACATCGAAGCAATAACCTTGCAGAACGAACCGCTGCTCGAGATCGATTATCCTAGTACGAAGATGCCTTGGGAACAGGAAGCTGAGCTTGCTAAATTACTGAAGCAGAAGCTTATCGCAGCTGGGCTGGATGTGAAGCTTTGGATATTCGACCACAATCCGGGCGATACAATGAGTTATCCAGCGCCGATGCTGGCAGTTCCTGAAAACAACGCAGTGATTGATGGTACGGCATTCCACGATTATGGCGGCGATCTTGCACTAATGACCCAATTGCATGATATATATCCCGATAAAAACACATATTTGACGGAACGTGCAGTATGGGGAACGGAAGGTGCCGATAGGATAGCTCAATATTTTCGGAATTGGGCAAAAAGCTACAATTCATGGGTTGCCATGCTGGATAGCGACATTAATACGCATCAATGGATTGGAACGCCAGATCCAACTTTGCTCATCCAGGATTCATCGAACCGCGATAATTATTGGCTGACCCCCGAGTATTACTTAATGGGTCAATTCACGAAGTTCGTTGAGCCGAATTATATCCGAATCGACAGCGATTACGGAAATAAGGACAAAGTAACGAATGTGTCCTTTATGAGTCCAGACAAGACAAAAATCGTTACGGTCGTTATAAACCAGACAGCATCGCCGCAAACGTTCAAGCTAATCAGCGACGGTACGCAAATCGCCGCGACGTTACCAGCGAAATCGGTCGCCACTTATCGGTGGAACAGAGTGATTGTTCCGCATGTAGAAGCAGCGCTAAGCGTTACGCCGAATACTTTGGATTATGGCGTTAACGACCAAGTGATAAAGCTTAATCTTAGCGGAGGCAAGTTTAAGGAAGCGAATGCAGCTGATATCGCACTATCAGGAGAGGCAACAGCAAAGGGAGTGACAGTAAGCTCCGTTACCTATGTTACCTATGAGCAGGTTAATGTAAAGCTTGCATGGAATGGAACACCGTATTACGGTGATATAAAGCTGACAGTAAATGTCCCTGTGACAGCGTATTACGATTCTAGCAAACTTCTTACAGCAGATGTGATGCTGACAGGAACGGTTACCCAAACAGCAGCTTCATCCTTACCGGGTACCGTCACTTCAGCAGTTTACTACCAGTTATCGGGAGTAACAGCGGCAACAGGGAAGCTCACGGGAATTGGGGCAGGCGACTGGGTAGACTTCAAGGTTAATGTTGCGGATAGCGGTAAATATACATTCACAATAAATGCATCAGCACCAAGTGGCGGTGGCAGTGCTTTCCAGCTGAAATCCACTAACACGACGCTCGCCACATTCACAATTCCGTCCGGACCGAACGGTTATAACGGCATACGCACATCGGCCGATTTGACAGCAGGAGTGCAGATCATTCGGATTCTCGGCATTTCCGGCACCTTTGAAATACAGAACATCACTGTCGAAAAAGTAATTCCACAAACGGCTGACGGTGATGGCAAAATAAAGGTGGAAGCAGAAAGCTTTATCAAGGCAGGACAGAATGTCATCCAATACGGAAACCCTGTCACCAATCTTGGCTATACGGTAGCGGGTACTTACATGGAATACCTAATTTCGGTACCGCATACGGGTTACTATAAGGTTGATTACCATTATGCAACACCGCAAGGCGGAGTATCCATTTCATTGCTTGCAGGAGAACAAACAAAAGCGGTGACAAGCTTGCCGAGCACTGGCGGCTGGGGAACCTATTTCGATGCTGTCGGGTATGTTCATCTCGATGCTGGGGAGCAAACGATTCGGCTTGTAGATAACGGTGACGGTTTCAACTCGGACTGGTTCCAACTGGAGCCGGTAGATGCTGCCCCAATTCTGGTCGAAAAAGCTGCAGCACCTCGCATCTCGCATATAGACGGACAGCGTGGAGACGAGCAAATCGTAACTCTTGCCACGAACATCGCAGGAGCAAATATTTATTACTCAACGGACGGCACACTGCCGACAACGGACAGCACATTGTATACGGAACCTGTCACCGTCACACCGAAGAAAGTCATTCGGGCTATTGTCGTAAAAGCAGGTATGGAGGATAGTTTTGTTTCCTTCTATGCAACTGCTGCGGCTTCGCCCAAAGCGAATCCGCCTTCGGGATCTTACAACAATAGCGTACGTGTGAATTTGACAAGCAGAACGGTAGGAGCAGCCGTTTATTATACGACGGATGGTACCGTGCCTACGACGACAAGCAGCTTATATAGTGTACCAATTTTGGTGAATGCCAACACCACGATCAAAGCGATTTCTATCAAAGACGGTATGAATCATAGCGATATCGGAGAGTTCACTTACAATATCAATAGTTCCGGCGGTAATTCGGGTAATAATTCGGGAATCACATCGACAACAGCTGCGCCAATTGCATCTTCAACACCGAACCCTTCTGAAAAAGGCAAAGTTGATATTCTCACGGATGCACCTGTTGTCGATCCAATAACTAAAATAGCTACAGTAACGATTAATGAAAACGATTTAAAACAAGCATTGGAAAAGGGAGTTAAAAATGAGCAAGGAAAACAGTTAATATCAATCAATGTACCGACGTTGCTAGGAGAGTCCGCTTACGAAGTGAAGCTGGCTGCTGCTAACCTGACAAACGATGCATCCACCTATTACCTTGAATTAGTAACTGGATTAGGTACGATTATATTACCAAGCAATATGCTAAACGCAGTTAATCTGTCAGGTGCTCAAAGCGTAGGGTTATCGCTTTCCATTTCGGATAAGAACAAGCTAAGTCCGACGCTGCAAGCTCAAATTGGCGATAAGCCTGTATTGGATTTGAATGTCAAGGTCAATGATGAAACGATTGCTTGGAATAATCCTAATGCATCTGTAACGGTTTATATTCCTTATTCTCCTGCTCCAGAGGAGAAGTTTAATTCTGAACATCTTACGATTTGGTATTTGAATGACAAGGGAGAAGCCATTGCAGTTCCAAGCGGTCAATATGATGCACAATCGGGTGCAGTCCGTTTTGAAACAACACATTTCAGCAAATATGCCGTAGCGTATGTGAATAAGACATTTGCCGATATGAATGGTTTTTCATGGGCTAAGAACGCGGTCGAGATTATGGCTTCTAAAGGAGTCATCAACGGCACCTCAACAGATAACTTCACACCAAAAGCGTCCATTAAACGGGCTGACTTTTTGCTGCTAATGGTTAAGGCTCTGAGCTTATCTGCCCAAGTGGATAGTAATTTTAAGGATGTTGACTCATCAGCGTACTATTATGAAGCGGTGGGAATTGCCAAAAAACTTGGCATTACACAAGGTAAGACGGAGAATCTCTTTGATCCTGAGGCGGAAATTACAAGACAGGAAATGATGACAATAGCTGTGAGAGCAATGGAAGCTGCCAAGAAAAATCTTGTTCCGGGAACAGAAATGGATTTGAGTGGTTTTGCCGACAAGTCGGAAGTGGCATCCTATGCATTAACCAGTGTAGCAACTTTGATCAAAAATGGAATTATTGCAGGAAACGGCACATCTATCCAACCGCTTAAATATGCAACAAGAGCAGAAACTGCAGTGATGATTTACAGAATCTATAATCACTAATATAAGTCAAAATCGGTCCAATCTAAATTCGGTATTTTGCCGAAAATAGGTTGGATTTTTTTGCTTCATTCAAGATCACTTAGTTTTAACGACTGCAACTCTAGATTTGGCTGGAGGATACTATGAGCGATAATCTACTCATCATATTGGTGATAAATTGGTGTTAAAACGTAACACCAACCATCCTAAACCACCCATGCAGAACGGAATATGAACACGGAAAACCCAGTAAAATCAATGAATTAGCGGACTATAACAATTTCTATCAGACTCGAGGACGTACCCGCATACGACACATGTGGAGTGCGTGGTAAGGATATATCGGGGGGACTGAGATAATACTTCAGCATGCTTCATTTGAGAAAATCTTGTATAATTATAGCAATTAACTTTGAATTAAATAAAAATGGAATATAGTAGGACATAAATTAGTCATAATTCTTCATATATAAAAAGGCTTATGAAAGGAGAAATCATGGAAGGAAACAAAATTACTTTTATGTCAATTGATGAATATATTTCAAAATTTCCTCCTGAGGTTCAGAAAATACTTAAAACGTTAAGAAAAGTCATACAAGAGTCAGCACCGGACTCAGAAGAAAAGATAAGTTATCAAATGCCTACTTTTGTGTTGCATGGAAATTTGGTGTTTTTTGCTGCTTATAAAAATCATATAGGATTGTATTCTATACCTAGTGGCATTGATGCATTTAAACATGAATTATCGGAATATAAACAAGGAAAAGGGTCAGTTCAATTTCCTATAGAAAAGCCGTTGCCTTATGAATTAATTAGCAGGATGGTTAAATTTAGAGTTGTTCAGAATATAAAAAAAGCAGAAGGAAAAATGAGAAAGAAGAAATAATTCCAAAGGAAAATATTAAAACACTTTTGGAGTGCGTGGTAGTAATATTTCAGAAGGATTAAATAATTCGAAAGTTGTTGAATTGAAGTATAAATCATTTTGCAATTACCATTGTAATTTGAATTGTAATGATATATGGGGCTCCCATATCAAGCCTCATATAATTACAGATTTATTATTTTAATTCTATTCTTGTGAAATAGCAGATACCAAGGGCGAACTCGAAAAATCTAATTTCTCACAGCTTGTCTCTTTGTGCCAAACATCTGCTTGGCGGCAGACTTATAGTTACAGTCCCGTTCTCATGAAAAACATCAACCAACTCGCGGAAACTGTTACAAAGCAGCAAACTGGTTTTGCGTCAGTGTAACGAAAAGCTGATTCAAAGGATACTTAAAAGCGACCGAATACTGCTTAAAAATTAATATTCTTCAACTTGTTATCAATTATACTAA
>JAQBPR010000065.1 GCA_028287395.1 Bacilli bacterium | reverse complement strand
CAAAATAAGTTGATAGCTGCGACAAGAAAATAAAAACAAATCAACTGTATACTTATAAGGGGCTTTCATGACGCAGAAAAACGATAAATGTACATAATATTTAGTCCGTATTGGGAGTTTCATGACGTTCTTTAGGGTAGTTTCTTGTCGTTAGACAACCAATTTGGCGAGTCTAGGTAAAATAAGGGCTTATTTGCTTTTATACGTATTGAGTCCGATAATATATATTATGTAAACAAATAACGAAGTGAGGTGTACCCATAAGTTCATCATCAAAGGTCTGATAAGAATCATTATAAGGACAACTGTGCGTCAAACGTCCTGATAATCGTCGTCGCCGTCCCGTAAGTGTCGATGTCGTCCTATAATTGCTATGGACGATCCCTAATTATCGGTTGCGTCCCGATAATTCAAATTTACGGAGGTCATGTTAAAAATGAAATTACAGTCAGCTGTCGACGAGTTTTTGCATTACATTGAAATTGAAAAAAATTGTTCGCCGCATACGTATCGCAGTTATGCCTATGATTTGTTGGTCTTTCATCAATTTGTAGCTCAGCTTTACCATTCCGATGAATTGGCTGTGGTCTGTACATCGCTTGTCAGGCGATTTATTCAAGAACAAGTCATCAACCAAAAAAACAAACCGCGTACGCTGCAGCGCCGCATCTCATGTTTAAAATCGTTTAGCAAATTTTGCCAAAAGGAACGATGGATGGAAACGGATTTTATGGGCGGCATTGCAACACCCAAAGCCGACAAACGATTGCCGGTGTATATGCGCATGAATGAATTAAAACAATTGTTTCAGTCGCTGGAATTCAGTTCGAAACCGTATATAACAATCGCGTCTCAAGTAAGCGATTTCATTAACGTTTAAAATTTCTTCAAGTAACCAATAAACCGACTCTTAAAAAGTCGGCTTATTGAACTACTCTTGTTAAACAATCACTCTGATTCCAGTCTCAAAGGACCGAATAGTTGCATGTGCCAAAATTAATGCACGCTGTCCTGCCATCGCATGAATCGGGGGCTGCTTACCTAATCTTAATTTCGAAAACAAATCATCCATATGATAATCAAATGTACGATGAAATTCACGATCCATATCGTTAAAGTATCCAGCCTGCCAAACTTCCGCTGTTTCGCTATTTAAAGCTTGGTAACTGAATTGACGCACGGTATCTGTTATAACCGCTCTACCGCCAGTTCCATCAAGCTCTATCCGATGCGTGTCCGGGTATGCGTAGGAGGAATCATAGGTTCCTATTAGACTTCCTACTGCTCCATTAGCAAACTTAAGTGCTAAACTCATTGTCCGATACCCTTTTCCAGTTATATTCGTCATTTCTGCCATAATTGATTTAATTGGGCCACACAGATGCTCCAATATATCAAATCCGTGACACTGTGTCTCAATTAAATTTGCATGAGGATGGTCTGGCGAGCCATCACCACCAAAACGCCATGTAGCAAAGGTTAAGTCTCCCAGCTTATTTTCATTAATTGCTTTATAGGCTAATTGTACAGGCTTTGCGTAACGATGATTGAAATTGATTGCAAAGAATAGATTGCGTTTCGCAGCTTCGTTTAGTAAAATGTCCGCTTCCTTTAAATCAAATACCAAAGGCTTTTCTACAAGAAGGGGAATACCCGCTTGAATAATCTTTAATGTAGCTTCGAAATGTCCTTCATTAGGCAAGCAAAGGCTAACAAAATCTGGAGCCTCTTTCTCAAGCATTTGATTAATATCTACATAAGCTTTCGTTCCATATTCCTCAGCTCGAGCTCTCGTTCTTTTCAAATCCCTTCCAACAATAGCGCAGAATTCCAAATCAGGACGTGTTGCAAGAATACGCGCATGCTGATGCCCCCAACTTGCAGGTGTGTTGAATCCAGCTGAGAGGCCTTTACCACTAATATTGCCTCCAGCACCGATAAGAGCTACCTTTAATTTTTTATCAGCGCTCATTGCTCAACGATTACCTTCCCTGTGTCACCTTTAAAAAACAATTCATATGCATGCTGAAGGTCTTCAATCCCAAAACGATGGGTTATGATTTCACTTAAATAAGGCAAATTCCCTTTCAATATCTCTAAGTTTTCAGTTATTTCGTTATATCGAAAATATTCGCTACCCACAATAGCACGTTCGGGTGCAATCATATCTTTACTAACTTCAAGGTTTAGAGCCTCACCGTGACCAACAAGAACCAAGACACCGCGTTGTTCCAATGCATTTAAACTAGATTGGCGCGCAGAGGTTTTACCTGTTGTATCAATAGCAACATCTACAGCAGAATATCCATTTTCCTTTAAGCCTTCTTCAAGACTTTGATCTTTAAGATTGATCGGAATTCCACCAAGTTTTTTGGCCAAATCCAAGCGATAAGGTACGAAATCCATAATGAAAACTGGCATATCCTGGCCCAAAAGTAGCTTTATCATCGCCAAGACGCCTAATCCAATTGGACCTGCTCCTGCTACTAACATCGATTTGATATCTGGGTGTATTAATTTTGCCCTTTTGATTGCATGTCCGCCTGTTCCCATAATATCTAGAAGAAGTGTAGCTTCTGTTAGTGGAATGCTTGCGTCTATCTCAAAGAAAATAGATTCATTAACTAACATATATGGATTGTAACCACCGTCTTTATTGAAACCCATATCACCAAGTTTTTGCAAACATTGATTGGTCAAACCAAGCTTACAGCTTCTGCACTCACCGCAGAAATCCATTAGGAATACTACACCGGGAGTTCCTATCCCATATTTCGTATTCGGTCCTGCTGCTACTACAATCCCAGATGCTTCGTGACCTGGTGTAGTCGTCGTTCCTTGATAGAATTGACTGCGATCTGACCCACATAAAGAGTTAGCTTTGACTTGAAGAAGTAATTGACCTTCACCTGGAGTAGGAACCGCTTTTTCTCCCCATTCGATCTTACCATCACCCACAAAAAGGGGTATTCTCATTGTTTGCTGAATTATAGTGTTTGTCATAGTATTATTCCCTCCACAGCGTCTATTTTCAATTCATAAATGCATTAACGTTAAACATTAACGTTAATTAATTAGTTAAAAAAATTATTTCTTTAATGAAATACGACTATAAAATGAATCTGCATTAGCTTTTGTAACTTCTTCAAAAGGAATAATATTCTCTTCAAATGCTTGTCCATTTGCACCTTTGACTGCCATATCTACTGCGCCATTTGCTTGACCAATTGCATCTTGAAAGAATGTTGCGTCCATTCCACCTGTTTTTACTGAATCTAAAGCATCTTTAATGGCATCAATACCTACTACAAGGATTTTACCTTTATTACCTGAATCTTCAACAGCCTTTAAAGCACCTAAAGCCATAGCATCGTTTTGTGCTACTACAGCATCAATTTTTTTACCTGCTTGAATCCAGTTTTCCATAAGGCTCATCGCTTCTTCTCTTGACCAGTTACCTGTTTGATCGGTAACAATTTTCATTCCCGGATTTTTATCAAGTACTTCTTTGTATCCTGCAAATCTACCAATTTCTGCAAAGTGTCCTATTGGACCACGAATAATTGCAATGTTCCCTTTACCACCTAATTTCTTCGCAATAAATTCCATTTCCATTCTTCCTGCATCTTCGTTCTTGGAACCTGACCATTTTTGCCCAACGTTTTTAGCAGCATCTGAGCTTAACGTAATGACAGGAATACCTGCTTTAATAGCATTCTCAATGGAAGGAGTTAGTGCATTTGCATCTGCAGGATTGATGATAATAGCTCCAACCTTTTGTGATATAAAGGCATCCATCTGTGATGCTTGCTTATCTGGTTTAGCTTCCGCATCATTGATAATAAGCTTAAGGTTTGGATATTCTTTTGCTTTAAGCTGCATTGCATCTTTCAACATAGCAATAAATTCATTCGACATATCCTGTACAGTAACTCCAACTACTATTTCCTTATCATTCACAGCTGGTTCTGGAGTAACCACTGCTGATGTTGTTGGAGTCATTGTATCAGCAGGTTTTGTAGATACTACTGTTGTATCCTTTTTAGCACAGCCAGCTATAAATACGGTAACAAGAAGGAATGATAGTACAAGAATTGTAAATTTATTCATTTTCATTTGTCTTCACCTTTTTCTTTAATTTTTTTAAAAAAGCGTTTCGTCTTAAACTTTACGTATAAATTTTAAAAATTAACCTAAAACCCTCATGAAAAGCGAATCTGATTTTTTTTAACGACCACCCACTTTCATATGTATGCATCTTTTATTTGTTTTTTCTATCAATCAAAACAGCAATTAGAATAATCAAACCTTTGATAAGCTGTTGATAATAGGATGAAACATTCATAATATCCAAACCATTACTTATAACCCCAATAATTAAAGCGCCAACAACAGTCCCATATATTGTACCAATTCCTCCAGATAAGCTTGTTCCTCCGATGACAGCTGCTGCTATGGCATCTAATTCATAACCTATCCCCCAAATCGGTGAGCCTGAGTTGATTCGTGAAGAAAGCACAATACCGACAAGTCCTGAGAGAGTACCGCAAATCATATATACATAGGTTTTAATAGCATTTACATTTAAACCAGAGGCTTTAGCAGCGATTTCGTTGCCCCCAACTGCATAAATATATCGCCCGAACTTAGTATAATTCAATATAAAATGCGACAACAGGATAACGGCTACAAATATAATAATAGGAATCGGAATCCCTAATATGAAGCCAGCACCAATTTGTTTAAAATCTGATGAAAGTCCTGTAAAAGGTCTTCCATTCGAATATACTAATGAAGCTCCTCTGGCAAGTGTCATAACTGCCATTGTGACGATAAAGGGGGCTAGCTTACCCTTGGTAATTATTAAACCATTAAACAGCCCAAGTAACATACCTACTAGCAGCCCAATGAAAATTGCAAATCCAGCTGGAACAACACCTTTCCCTTCTAATACCAAGCTTGCGGATACAACCCCACTAAGAGCTAATATCGCTCCAACGGATAAATCAATCCCTCCAGTAATGATGACGAATGTCATCCCAATGGCTAAAATACCATTAAAAGATACCTGTCTTACCACATTTAGAATATTAGATATTGTGAAGAAATTTTCGGTCATTGTAGAGATTATGAAACATATTAAAACCAGGGCGATAAAAATCCCGTGTTTCAAAAAAATGCTTTTTACTCTTTCCATATTAACTGTTGTTTTGTCGCCAATACTCTGACTAATTTTATCCATCTTCAAGCCCCTTCCTTAAAATGTCCTGTAGCACTAAACATAATTTTTTCTTGATCAATTTCATCCTTCATGTATTCACCTGTTAAATGACCTTCGCTTAAAACAATCACTCGGTCACTTAAACCAATTATTTCAGGCAACTCTGAGGATATCATGATAATCGCTTTCCCCTGTGCTGCCAAGGAGTTAATTAATGAATAGATCTCTGATTTAGCCCCAATATCAATCCCACGAGTAGGTTCATCTAAAATAAGTATATCCGGGTTCCTTAGTAACCATTTCCCGATAACAACCTTCTGCTGATTCCCACCGCTAAGTGTTCCTACTTTCTGATACATATTCGGGGTTTTTACTTTCAAAGAAAGTATCAATTCCTTAATTTTCTCTCGCTCGTCCCCTTTGTTTACAAAGCCTAGAAAACTAAATTGGTTAAGGTTAGGTAATGCCATATTATCCTTAACTGAAGCTACAAGATTCAAACCCTGCGCTTTTCTGTCTTCTGGAACTAACGCAATTCCATTATTAATAGCAACCTCAGGTGAAGTAATGGATACTATTTTACCGTTTATTCTTATTTCACCGGAATCTGCTTTCCTTAAGCCAAAGATAGTTTCTGCTAACTCCGTTCTGCCTGCACCCATGAGTCCGGCAATGCCTAATATTTCACCTTTTCTAACTTGTAAGCTTATATTCTCAAACTGTCCGTTTTTAGTTAAGTTTCTAACTTCTAGACATATTTCCCCTTTATGATTGTCTGTCTTTGGAAAAATATTGTTCAGCTCTCGTCCTACCATCATTGCTATTAATTTCCCCTTAGTTAGGTCCTTAGCCTCCGCTGTTGCAATATATTGGCCATCTCGTAAAATAGTAATTCGATCAGAAATTTTGAAAACCTCATCCATTTTATGTGATATATAAACTATCGAAACTCCACGTTCTTTAAGCATAGCAATTAGTTCAAATAATTTAACAACCTCTCTGTCTGTAATAGCTGAGGTAGGTTCATCCATGATAATTATTTTCGAGCGAAATGAGATTGCTTTCGCAATTTCAACAAGTTGTGTTTCAGCAACACTTAAGTGTTTCATTACACGTTTGGAATTTAGATTAATACCAATTTGATCAAACAATTTCTCTGAATCTGCATATAGTTTTTTTCTATTGACCACCCCAAAATATTTCCATCCTGGTTCACGACCCAAGAAAATGTTGTCTGCTACTGTCATCTCTTTAATTGGCATTAACTCTTGGTGAATCATAGATATGCCAGATGACATTGCTTCTTTTTCATTTCGAATCAGAACTGGATTCCCCTCCAAATGAACTGTTCCTGCATCTGGTTTGTACATTCCTGCAATTATTTTCATAAGTGTAGATTTACCTGCACCGTTTTCCCCCATTACTGCATGAACCTCACCATGAATTACATTTAATGAAACATCTTGAAGCGCTTTCACACCAGGAAATGATTTGTAAATTCCTTTTAGTTCTAATAAATATTTCAAGATGTTACCTCCAATCTTTATGGTATATTAACGTTAATGTAACCGTTAATATACCATGGTTATTTTTTGTAGTCAACAGTTTTATTCAACTATCTTGACTTAATACTCTATATATTGAAAAATTTTTAAGGCTTATATGTAACTTTAAATTTACCTACCATTTCATTAAGCAGATCGGCCATACGCGTTAAATCCGTAGCAGATGCAACTATTTCCTCCATACTCGAATACTGCTCTTGTACAGTCGAAGAAACCTCTTGAGTACCTTTGTAGGCTTCATTCGCTACATCTTCAATTACCCGAATTACTTTTACAGTATGATCTTTTTTTTCTGCAATATTATCAGAAGCACCTGCTACCATTTTTATCTGTATTGAAACTTGATGAATCGATTCTTGTATTTTTTGAAATGCTTCTCCTGCTCGGTTCACAATAACCAACCCTTTTGAAATTTCATTCGAACTATGTTTTGTGGATTGGATTACTTTTTCAGTCTCCTGATGAATACTAGAAACTAAAATCGCAACTTCACGTGAAGCCATTTGACATTGCTTGGATAAATTGCGCACTTCAGAAGCAACAACAGCAAATCCCTTTCCATAAGATCCGGCTCTTGCTGCCTCAATGGATGCATTTAGAGATAATACATTGGTTTGAGCTGCGATATCAGAAATGACTTTCACTGTTTTACTAATCTGCATAGAACGGTTTCTAAGTTCTTTCACGGTTTCTGTAAGCGATTCGTTGGTTAGATAAATCGAATCCATTTGGGAAACTGCAATCTGAATAGCTTTATTTCCATAAAATGCCATTACCATCGCATGCTGAGAAGAGTGTGTAGAAGAAAGAGTGTAAGCAGATATTTGGTCAACGGCTAAAGACATTTCATCAATGATTTTTACCCCTTCTAATACAGTGGTAACTTGAACTTCCGTTCCAATTGAGATTTCTTCTATTACATCTTTGATTTGTTCGCTATTTCGACTTACGATTTCACAATTAGCATTCAATTGTAGAGCAGCTGATGCAACTAGTATTGAGCTTTCTCCTACTCGACTAATCATTTGACGTAAATTGGTGATCATTTGATTAAATGCATGACCCATATCGCCAAGTTCATCATTATTATTTATTCTAATAGTTTCTAAATCTAAGTCACCAGAAGCAATTTTTTTGGACGCATTAACAATTAAAAGTGTTGGTTTTACAATCATTCGTGATAATAAAAAACCAATGTAAATGG
>JAQBPR010000046.1 GCA_028287395.1 Bacilli bacterium | reverse complement strand
GGGTCTGTCAATAATTTTGTGTAAACTCTTTAAAAAAGACTTCTCCCCGAGGGGAGAAAAATTTATTTAAGATGCTGTCCGATCCGTTCCGGGAAGAAAACGGACAACTGGAGCAGCATTTGACCCCAATTTTGAACTCGACCTGTCCATTTGCGAGTGATGATTATTTCGAAGCCAGGGCAACGCCAATACGCGCCTGAGCATCACCAATCCACTTGATGACACCACTTTGTCTTTGTGACAGGATTCGCACAAAAGCATCACTATTACGCTGAATAACATCACTTCCTGTAGAATTTATTGTGAGAGAAAATCTCAAGTGAATTTACAGGAAGGAGGCCATAATATGGCCCAAAAAATCAAAGTGAAGCTCGTTTTAGAGCTTCGGTCGGCACAATTGTCGCAAAGAGAAATTTGCCGCTCACGTAAGATGTCCCAGCATTCTGTAGGTGATGTTTGTAGAATCGCAAGTGAACTTGGTATCACTTACAAAGATGTCAAAGACAAATCAGAGGAAGAAGTCTATCGGATGTTCTATCCCGACAAACACCTTTCTGAGACGATTTACAAGGTTCCCGACTACAGCTATATCCATACGGAACTCAAGAAAACGGGTGTCAATCTAAAGCTCTTATGGCATGAATACAAGGATGCATGTCATGCTTCAGGTGCTTTATCTATGGGCTACACGAAATTTTGCGAAGGCTATTCTGAGCACGTCATAGCCCACAGTCTGACAAACCATTTGCATCACAAGCCTGGTATGGTTTGCGAAGTGGACTGGAGCGGATCAACACTTACTATTATCGATCGCAGCACGGGTGAAATGATCAAAGTATATCTGTTTGTCGCCACGCTCCCGTACAGCCAGTACTCATATGTTGAGCCGTGTCTGGATATGAAGCAAAACACTTGGCTCAAATGCAATGTAAATATGTTCGAAATCTTTGCTGGTTCAACGGTAAGGATAACTTGCGACAATCTCAAGACGGGTGTGATCAGTCATCCGCGCCAAGGTGAAGTTATCCTGAATAAAATGTATGAAGACCTTGGAAATCACTATCTCACTGCGATCATACCAGCTGGGGTGAGAAAACCTAAACAGAAGGCATCTGTAGAAGGCACCGTTGGAAAAATAGCTACTGCTATCATTGCTAAGCTCAGAAATGAAGTGTTTCACTCGCTTGAAGAAGTAAAGATTGCTGTAACCCATAGGCTGAAGGACTTTAACGATGCACCGTTTCAAAAGCGGGAAGGTAGCCGTACAGAAGTATTCAACGAAGTTGAGAGTAAGCACCTTCGCGCATTACCTTCTATACCCTATGAAACCGCTGAATGGGTTTATGGGCACATTGTAAACCTGGACTGTCATGTAGCTTACAAAACAAACCGTTATTCAGCACCCTACAAGTATGTGAGTAAAAAGGTAGATCTGAAGGTCACGAACTCATTTGTTGAAATCTATCACAATAGCGAACGCCTTCATTCTCACAAAAAGTTCCCAGACTATGTGAAATATAACTGGGCCACATGTGAAGAACATATGCCGGATAAGTTCAATCAAGCTAATTGGGATGATGAGCGGATTAAAAAATGGGCATATTCAATTGGGGCGTACACAGGTGAAGTTGTAGACCGAATTTTCGCAAGCGTTCGGGTCAAAGAACAAGGCTATAATTCTGCCTTATCCGTACTAAGATTAAGCAAGGCTTATTCATCTGAACGCCTTGAAGTATCTTGTGGGCTCGCACTTGAGAAACTTAGATTACCAAGATATAGCACTCTGAAAGCCATTCTATCGTCCAATCAGGACCAAGTATTTCTCTCGAAGCAAGCGGAAACAAAATCAAAGGCGCTTAACCAGACTGCTCAAGGTTATGTTCGCGGTTCGCAGTATTACGGCGGAGGTATCGAATAAATGAGTCTGATGAATGAAGAAACCAGAAGAAAGCTTCGTGAACTAAACCTCAGTGAAATGATCGAAGCCATCGATCAGCAAGCACATGACATTGGTTACTCGAGTATAGCGTTTGAGGATCGGATGAAGTTGGCAATCGATTTCGTCTATCAAAAAAAGTACAACAGCAAAGTCGAGCGGCTGATCAATTCAGCAAAGTTCCGCATTGCAAATGCTTCATTCAGCGATATTCATTATATAGATCGCGGATTAGAAAAAGAGAAACTTCTCAATCTTTCCACAGTACAGTTTATTGATATGAACTCGAACATCATATTTCACGGATTTACTGGATCAGGCAAAAGTTATTTAGCTTGCGCACTTGGCAAACAGGCTTGCATGCAAGGGATAAAAACTAGATACATTAGGATTCCCGATCTTTTGATGCTACGCGATGAGGCCACACTGGCGCCACAGGGAATATCTAAATTGCTTAAAAAATTCGCAAGCTACACAATTTTGATTCTTGACGAATGGCTGCTCGACGACCTTTCAGAGGAGGAACAATATTTTCTCTTTGAACTAATTGAACGGAGACATGACACTAGTTCAACAATCTATTGCACTCAGTTCATGAAAGAAGACTGGCATGCACGTCTTGGTGGAGGTGTGCATGCCGATGCAATGATGGATAGAATTGTCCATAATGCATCTTGGATGTTTACAGGCCATCTGAATATGAGAGAATTCCAAGCGAAGAAACGGAAACAATTCTAATTGTTCAAGGAAAATAAAGTACTAGACTGGATGTATTGATCCCACGTGGCTTTTCCCATTACAAAACCGTTAGACTTCGTAAAATAAGTATTAGACTGACCCCAATAATAGAACCAGCGGCAGTCTTGGACGAGAAAATAAAGTCTTAGACTGCCGCTACTTTATTGAACTATCGTAATCCGTTAGTTTAGTAGAAAAATTTACAATCAACTCGCAAATTATAACTTCGACTTTTCCTTATCCTTTATACGTATAAAGTATCTAATTATTTTATCAAGAATAGTGCCCAATAATAAGAAAAATATAAAATGCACAATATATTCAGGATACCTTGTGTTTATTTCTACAGTCGTTTTCGTGTGTAGATCAAATGAATCAAAAGCAAGCATCCAATGATGAAATGGCTCTAGTGGTGAAACTCCGATCAAGTGATCCACATAAATTGGTTCTTGCATCATATGAGTAGTTTTCCAATAATCAGTAAAGCAAATAATAATGCTGAATAGCGAGAACCAAATGACTGATTACAATAAAGTACAGTTCTTGAACCGCTTGATTTTAATGAGTATTTTCAACAAACCACAATATCTAAATTACAATAAAGTGCTGTTCTGTGTGCTTTTTTTATTTAAATCCACCCTTTAGTCAATTACAATAAAAGAGGGTAATTATAATAATTAGCTGAATAAGATTTACTTCTTGTGTATTTTATCGAGTCTATGAAATAAATCCCAAAAATAAGCCTCAATATCAGGAAATTTAAAATCGAAACAAAAGACAGTTGATTTCTGGGTTCGAAAGATACGTGAAATGGGATACCAGGTGGAACTCACAGAAGCACTAGCATAGTCCATAATTTACCATACCATGACGACTGGAGAACCTTTTTAGTTTTCTATACTGTGTTGCTTTAAAGCGTTGAGCCCATTTTCGTATAAAAACTTTATTTTCTTCTGACACATGAAGCAAGCAAACATCGTCCAGAATAGAAAAATAGCAGTACAGGAATAACCACTCCTGTACTGCTATTTTTTCATGTTTTCCAGTATTTCTATTCGAAGTGAGCTATCTCTTCAACGAGCTCAATGCTTTTGACCTTTAAAACTGGATGCGAAAAGTAAATCTCCTTTAATCCTCTTATATTTCATGTTTTTAAGCCCCCGCAAAGTATCCGGAATACGCTCCTGAAGCCTAAGCCTTACTTTGTGAGGCTTCAAGTTATGCTTATGGTTCCCAAATGTCCAGCTAAGCGACGCCCCTCGGTTACCCGATGGATCGCACGACGCCACCGTCAACGCGCAGGGCTGCACCGGTCGTCCCTGAAGCCTGCTCGGAGCAGACATAGATTACCATGTTCGCCACTTCGTCCGTCGTGGTAAACCGCTTGATGAGCGACGTCGGGCGGTTCTTATTCAGGAAATCCTGCTCGGCCTCTTCTTGCGTTATGCCTTCCGCTTCGGCGTTCGCCTTCATCCAGCCCGACAAAATCTCTGACCGCGTTGGACCAGGCAGCACCGCGTTGACGGTAACGCCCGTTCCGGCGACCGATTCTGCAACGCCCCTTGAAATGGCGAGCTGCGCGGTCTTGGTCATGCCATAGTCGATCATATCGCTTGGGATCGCCAGAGCCGACTCGCTGCTTATAAACACGACGCGTCCCCATCCGCGCTTGGTCATCCCCGGTAGATAATGGCGGGTCATGCGAACCCCGCTCATAACGTTGAGTTCGAAGAGATCTAGCCACTCTTCATCGGCCAGATCGAGGAAAGGCTTTGGCCGCGCCGTCCCCAGATTGTTGACCAAAATATCGGCATCGGTTGCCTGCGCCAAGAAGGCAGCGGCCCCTTCGGCCGTCCCTAAGTCGGCGACAATGCCAGTCAATTCGGCGTTGGGAAACATTGTACGCATCTCCCGAAGCGCTGTAGCGACCCTTTCTTCACTGCGACCATTAATGACGACGGATGCGCCCGCACGCGCCAGTCCCTCTGCAATGGCCCGTCCGATACCGACGGTGGACCCTGTGACGACGGCCTTGCGGCCTTTTAAATCAATAATCATACTAAATTCTCCTCTCGAGTGCTTTTGATAATTCTTACGAAATCCATTGGTAATCTCTAGAACTTGCATGTAATTCATTCCAGTGGGGTATGGAATGAATCGGTCTGACACTGCCTCCTGAAACGTCAGCGTGGCGTATCAATCCCGAACTATTGGATTAAAGGATGTTTCATTTTTCGCTATCCAGTCTTAAAGGTGCAATGTTCAGCTAGCCTTGCAGCTGCTGCACGTAGGTGTACAAATCAAAGCGACACCTGATTGGCGACATCCTACTCTCCCAGGACCCTGCAGTCCAAGTACCATTGGCGCTGGAGGGCTTAACGGTCGTGTTCGGTATGGGAACGCGTGGTTCCCCTCCGCCATCGCCACCAAACGGATGTTTTTCTTCAGAAAGAACATATTATTCTTTCAAAACTGACAACGAGCCAAGCCACCGATACCGCCTAGTTATCCGAACCTCAACGGGTTCGGGTATTTCCTTAGAAAGGAGGTAAATCCAGCCGCACCTTCCGATACGGAGCCTTGTTACGCCTTCACCCAATCATCTACCCCACCTTCATGCAGGCGAGTTGCAGCCTGCAATCCGAACTGAGACCGACTTTTACTAAATCAAGGGTTATGCTCGTTGTGGGACTTAACCAACATCTCACGACGAGCTGACGAAAACCATGCACCACCTGTCTGTCTCCAATGAGGAGCACTATCACTAGTGTTTATATCGGGATAAATTCTATTCTTCCATTTCTTTTTAGTCTCTTGAGCTTGCGTTTCTTTCTTCCGGTGAGATGTGGAGAAGCGGCAAGCCACATCCGGCGTAAAGCCGCTGACATCTGTCGCCGACAGGCAGGAGGATCAGTCTGCCACGGGCGTGTCCGCTCTGGCTGATATCGAGTGCTGTACGCCAGTCCTCATCCCACATCCTGGATGAAGCTTCGCAGGGGCCAGATGTCCTCGTTTGCTTCTGAGGCCGAGGAGAATGACGTCCTATCCCGGCCTCATTCTCCTCCCAGTACGTGTGTTCCGAGTGCCGACTGAAGTGACTCTGAAACCCACCTCTTATGCTCTCACATCATCTTCAAGATCAACGAAATCTGACCACGATGATGTGTTGTATGGGAAATCGTAAAAGTCAACAGTTGCCGTCGATTTAACGCACCTCCCCCCAAGGTCAGGCCTGGCAGATCCAAAGCGGATTCACTCACCGTATCGAGCACCGATTTGCTCTCCGCACTAGAATTACTCCACGCCTCCTTGATTTTCTTCACATCCCAAAAATTCTCCTTGAAAGGCTGCCAAGCATCAATATCCAGCGTCTTCCCGCCCACGGCGGCAATCAATTTCTTCTCGACTCGCGTTACGTGATCAATCACTGCGGCGATGTTGTTCCATTTGTCAATCTGGCGGAACAACCACTGTTCATTGGTAAGACCTTCCAACATTTTGTCCACGCTGCTATGTACCATGGTCAAAACTTCTAATTGATCTGTAACTTCTTTAATCATCTCGAACATCTCCCTTGTCTCCTTGTGTCAACATGCGAAACCATTAACTCAATTATTCCCAATCATACGGCTCATGTCCGGCTGGCCAAGTTGCTCTACAACTGCTTCCTTATCCCCTACAGCAACGGCCCGAATCCGCCTCTACCTGCGACGTCACCACATCCGGCACATGATCCCGGAGAAGTCCGACAGCGCTACCGCCCTGCTGCGACCATGAGCGGTACAAGAAACGTAACACCGCTCTGCGGGCAATGCCCGGCGGCGCGGCCCGGCTCGTGCCGATCATCGATTGGACCGGAACGCCGCGCGCTGGCTGAAGCCGACCGCGATCAGTGCTATGAGCGCGAGGACGATCATCGCCACGGGAAGGGTCGCGCTCCGACGCCCTCGACGAGGACCACCATTCAAAATATAGAAGAATTCTTGCGTCGACGATATTCAGAATCCAACCAACTAGGTGACCAACCACTCTCTAGATCGTCTAAAGTTTTCCCTGGTGGATTCCTAACGTCTTCTATAATATGTTTCTCAACCAAGCTGAGCAGCCTTTCGATTCTGAGCGAAGCTAATAAAAGTCACAATGGAAGCCATTACTGCAAGCAACGCCCCTACCCACGAAACATGGACAAGTCCAAAGTTAGTTTCCACTATTCCACCAAGGAAAGCACCTAAAGTGATGCCAACATTGATGGACACGGGTGTTAAAGATGCAGCCAGATCTTTAGCCTCTGGAATATGCTTATCCGCCAGATCAAGAAAATACACGTGTGCGCTGGAAACCTGAATCAACACAAGGAGCCCCATTAACAAGATGCTGATAATAGCTCCAATTGTTGAAGAAGAAGTGACCCAGAGCGAGGCTAAGATAAATGCCTGTAAAAGGAAAATAAATCGCAGCTTGCCTATGCCATTATAGGCTGCAATTTTTCCCCCAAGCAGATTACTAATGACGGATACGATACCATAAGCAAAAAGAACAAAACTAACATCTCTCATCGGCACGGACGCAATCTTGTTGAGAATCGGAATTATATAAGTATATATCGTAAAAGTGGCACCAGTGCTTAATGCAGGAATTAGAAAAGCCAGCAAGATACGGGGGTTGACGAATAAACGAGCTTGGCTTTTTAGCGAGCTTTTGACTCCTCCTATATCTTTCGGAATGGCCATGGACAACACGATGAAAGAAACCGCGCCAAGCAAAGATGTAACCCAGAACGTCATATGCCAGCCAAACATCTGACCGATAAAGGTCCCGATAGGTAATCCGATAACTGACGCGACCGTAAAGCCTGCAATAGTGATGGTCACGGCCTTCCCCTTCTTAGTACCTGGGATATGGTCACTCGTACATACCGTTAAAGCGGCGGTTATCAGAGAACCCGTCATTACCCCTGTAACAATTCGTGAAATAAATAATATGGAATAGAAATCCGACAATGCACTTACCACATTTCCTATTATAAATAGAACAGACAAAGTAAGTATTAATGGATATTTATTATAACGGCTGAAGAATGAAGTTAAAATCGGAGTGCCAATCGCGAAAACTATCGCAAATCCAGATACTAAAGAACCAGCCGTTGCGATCGAAATTCCGAAACTAGATGCTATATCCGGTAATAAGCCGACAATGGCATATTCGCTCGTACCTAATACAAAAGTTAAAAAAAACAAGCTAAAAATAAGGAACTTTTGTTGCGTTGTCATTTTAGTTTCCATTTGTTCTATCAACTCCAATTTTTATATAATCTTAAGCAATTGCATTCAATTCGGTAAATCGCATAGCCGCTTCCGATATCTTGCTTCAAGCCAAGCTCCCCCGCTCGCCGAATTCCCCCCCGTCCCTATTTTGCTATAAATATGTCCTGTCTTCCTTTTTTTTTCAATCAAAAGACTGTTCAGTACATCTCACAAGTGATATTATGTAACAAAAGTAGCAATAATAGAAGTACCCACTTTTTTGTTATATAGAGACTAAAAAGTAATAATTGGAGCTGAAGGGAGTTTTACTAGATGAAAGTTTTTTATTGTAACCTTGAGGTTACGATGGAGGTAATTGGAGGGAAATGGAAAGGGTTAGTTTTACACTATTTGATAAAAGGTCCGAAACGAACGAGCGAGTTAAAGCGACTTGTGCATGGTATCACTCAAAAAATGCTTATCCAAACCCTCAGAGAGTTGGAAGCTAGTGGACTTGTTAACAGGAAAATGTTCAATCAAGTCCCTCCGAAGGTCGAATATTCGACTACGGAGCTGGGGCAATCGCTTGAGCCGATTTTGAGAGCGCTTTGTCAATGGGGTGAAGGTTATGCGGATAAAACATTCGCTGAAGGAGAAGTGCAAGTTTTGGCAGCTGATTAGAGAATTCTAAGCGTAAAATAGCCCCCACCTTAAACAAAGTGAGGACTCGAATATGCTTATTTTTTGGGGACCTTGCAAATATCAGGCAGTGTAGTTGACCAAGGGAGCAATACATCTATATTCTCAAGATTTTTTGTATCTAAACTGGGCAATTGCTCGAAGAGATACTTGAGGTATTCAAAAGAATTCAGTCCATTTTCTTTAGCGGTTTCAATCACACTGTAAATCGTAGCACTCGCCTTTTGCGCCTCGAGATGTATTGCAAAATAACCAATTTAATTCAATGTTACGATGCAAGAGCTCAATTAAATCAAATAGATCTGTTTCACTGTACTTCAATGAATCTTGATAGAATGGATCTTTAATTCTTCTACCATTTACAGATAAACAATAAGCTTCGAAATTTCGTCCAGCAATTCCCGGTGTCCAGTTATCAAAGTTGTCATTATCACCGTAGAAAGTTGCGAAATATCTCTCTTGGGTCAACTCGTGGTGAGGCATTTCAATATCGAAAATAATCTCACAAGCTGTATTCGCTTGACTGAGCTTGCCAGAAACACTTCCGTGGCGCCAGCGCTTTTTAGCCACGTGTTCAAAAAAATTAACCGGCTTGAACCTGACCGACTTTCGTAACGAAAAAAAGAATCATTAAAGCAAAAAAGATTCTGCAAGAGACGGATGCCAAAACAGCTATGACAGCATGCCACATTTCATCGCATATTGAAGAGATATGTCGGCATGACGCCTGCTGAATTCCGCGGGAAATAAGCAATACACGGTATAAAAAATGACATTCAAACTATTGTCAGTTCGAATGTCATTTTCATTTTCTATTTCATTGTCATCGGTTTTTTTCCATTCTTACTTAGAACGATTTAGCAAATCCGCGAGCTTGTGCAACCGCTTTTTGCTCTAATAGCTTCTGCTTCAGTTGGGAATTGTTTCGTGCCTTCAATCAATACAGCTGTATAATCTTTAACTCCGAGAAAGCCCAATACTGCTTTCAAATGCGGGTCGCCAAAGTTCATCGCAGCTGCTGGACCTTGCGAATATACACCGCCTGTTGAGTGTATATGCACTGCTTTCTTACCTTCAAGCATACCCACTGGACCGGTTTCTGTATATTTAAAACTTCCAGAATGATCCGGTGCAACGCTTGCATATCACTACGTTTTGGTTCAGGTTGGCTAGTAATATACTCTTTGATTTGTTCTTGAACGTTCATATAAATGCACCCTTTTAAATAATTTCTTAATACAACATATTTGTTACTTCATTCCATTATCCTCCCGTTAGTCATCCATACCGTACAAAACCAGAGCCTGCACCACTGAGGATGAAAATGAATTTTCATGGTAGTTTAATGAAGATTTACAACTTTATTATCTAGTCTAACATTTTATTTTCAGTCTAATACTTTTTATCTTCTAACAATAGCAAAAACCCGAAGTTTGAAAAAACCATCTTCGGGTTTTGAAATAATTTTCATTTACCTATATTGTAAGTAACAAGTATTCAATAAATGAGTTCTCATTTATTGAATACTTGTAGATGAACAGAGAACACTACTTTATTGTATGAAATATCATTAGAACAACACTTTATTGTACAGAACAACACTTTATTGTAATCAATCACCAAAAGGACATTCTTCTTAATAAAATCATATTACATTCACCCAATTACCGATATGTATACATGCTGACTCTATCAATCAACTAGGCGAGTAAGCAAAGTTAACTAAATTCAATATATTCAATAATAAGTCATGTAATCCTGTCCGTTAGTGGCCATGACGGAAAAATTAAACAACTTTATTATAAATTAAGCAACTTCATTATAAAACAACAGTCGAGGGTGAAGACAATAAAATTATTAAATCTCATCTCCCCTATTTACTTTCGCCGGATTGTACCATGGCGATGCCCTAGCAGAATATAACTGATGCTCTAACTGCGAATCGATGACGCCAATAAGTGCAACTAGGTGTTGCTTTCAGTGTGAAATAATCAAGTGACATCCATTGTGGCAAGGTAGAGCATTTTAAGCAAGGATTCATCGCTTGGGAATATACTCTTTCCTTTGGTGACTTTCCGAAGTTGGCGATGGTAGCTTTCGATCATATTGGTCGTATAAATGAGCTTGCGAATCTCGGGTGAATACTTAAAAAAGGTAGCCAGCTCGTCCCAGTTATTACGCCAGGATCTAATAATGAGAGGGTACTTACTTGCCCAAGCTTCCTCAAACCGATCGAGTTCAAGTAGGGCCGCTTCTTCGGTCACGGCTTTGTAAATCGGTTTTAGATCGGTCGTTACTTTCTTTAGATCCTTGTAGGATACAAAGCGAACTGAATTACGAATTTGATGGATGATGCATTTTTGAATCTCTGTTTTCGGATAACAAGCTGTGATTGCTTGAGTGAAGCCTGTTAGGTTGTCTACGCAGGTAATGAGAATGTCCTGTACGCCGCGATTTTTCAAGTCGTTTAGGACATTGAGCCAGAACTTCGAGGATTCGTTCTCACCAATCCACATGCCGAGCACATCTTTGCAGCCATCTAAATCAATGCCAATCACCATGTAGGCTGCTTTGTTCACGATTTGACCATCTTGCTTCACTTTAAAATGGATTGCATCTAGAAACACAACCGCATACACGCTTTGTAAAGGTCGATTCTGCCATTCTTTGATCAAAGGAATGATCTTATTCGTGACGTTAGAGATCATCGTTGGAGAGACTTCAATGCCATACAAATGCTCCAAATGATCTTGGATATCTCGTGTGCTGACTCCTTTGGCATATAGAGCAATAATCTGATCTTCAATGCCGGTGACGTTGGATTGATGCTTCTTCACCACAATCGGGTTAAACTCGCCTTGCCGATCACGAGGTACTTCAATCTCTTGCTCACCGTATTCGCTTACGACGGTTTTTTTGCTTTTACCATTGCG
>JAQBPR010000027.1 GCA_028287395.1 Bacilli bacterium | reverse complement strand
TGCATAACATTGATGTGGTTTGGAATGTTATCTTGTTCGCCCTTGCAGAGTTTGATTAGATTTCGTGTAGCCGTCATTCCAATCTCTACTGCGGAGTACTCAATGGTAGACAATTTAGGACGTATTAATTTTGATAATTCAATACCATCAAACCCAAAGACAGATATGTCTTCCGGGACTCGATATCCCTGATCCATCAAATAGTTGATGGCACCAATGGCCATAGAGTCTGTTGAACAGAAAACAGCTGTCGGTAAGGGACCGTGTTCCAGGATGACGGCCATCGCTCGACTTCCATCTTCAATGGATAAACCACTCTCTGCAACCAAGCTCATATCTAAAGAAATCCCCGAATCAGCCAGTGCCTTCTGATAGCCCTGAAATCGTTCCTCCCAGATAGGTTCTTCCCGCATGATTCCACGAATCATTGCAATTTGACGATGGCCATTCTGCAGCAAGTAGGTGACTGCCTCGTAGGAAGCTGTAATGTTATCAATATGTACAGATGAAATGGAAGGGAAGGATGACATCTGTCCCACGAGTACCACCGGGGTAAGATTTTTCCGCACAATTTCAAGATGTTGATCTTCCCAGTGATTTCCCATAAAGATAATGCCTTGTACCAATAAATTGTTGCTAAATAAGTCAATATAATGAAATTCATTTTTCGTGGTGCCATCGGACAAACCAATCACGGTATCGTACCCGTATAATTTGCAGACTCTATTAATTCCAACAATTAAATCGTCAAGAACCGTATTACTATACTGTGGGCAGATTACTCCAATCAAAAGTCGGTCCTGCTGTAGCGCTAGGCTTTTCGAGACATAAGGAGGATAGTTCTTTTCTTTTAAGACTTTCACTACACGTTTACGAACGTCCTCATTCACGTGCTTCGTGTTGTTGATGACCCTGGAGACGGTTGCCGTGGAGACACCAGCAACTTCAGCAATTTCCTTGAGTGTGATTTTCAATCCCACCACAGCCTTATCTAAAATAAAATATGTTGGTCATTGAACTTTGAGTATAACAAATAGTCAATTGTAATACCTATACACCGAACATGTCGCATATTTATTTTCGTTGACGCAGGAAATATTATGTCATATAATCGGCACGTAGGCAAGAAATTTTCCTCTTAGTAACTTTTGGATAGTTATATTGAAAAAAGGGGAGTGTCAAATGGACAAAATAAAGAAGATTGTAAGTTTCATTAAAAAAGCATCAATTGTTGGCGTTGTTGCTCCGATGGCATTATCGTTGACCGCATGCGGAGGATCTTCAACGGCAAATTCAACGGATGCAAATGCTCCAGTAAATATCATCGTTGCAAACGCAAAAGGTGAAATTGACGCTCAGTTCAAACAAGCAGCGGTGGATTTTACTAAAAAGTATCCGAATATTCATGTTGAAGTGGATTCAGCTGCTGTCGGGGATACATTGAATGTCTATGATAAGCTCACGGCTTCAGGGAAAACGGTTACATTGTCAATGTTTGACCCGTATACGGCGTTGAACAAATATAAAAATGTTGGAATTGATCTTTCCAATCAGAAATGGACGGCAGATACAACATACGCGCTTAAAGACTCAAGTGGTAAAGTGGTGGGTTTCCCATTTGCAGTTGAAGGTATGGGTTTGGTATACAATCAAGCAGTACTTGACAAGGCAGTCGGAGGAAGTTTTGACCCGTTCTCTATCAACACTCAGGATAAATTAAAAGCTCTGCTAGATCAGATTAAGGCTTCTGGCGTTCAGTATCCTGTGGCCTATCAGACAGAAGCTTGGTCTGTTGGCAACCACTACAGCTCACTGTTTTTGGACCAAGCAAGTGACCCCAATACCCTTTTGGCTAGCTTGAAAGCTGGTACGTTAGACCTTACAAAAAATGATGCTTGGAATGGCTATTACAATACCTTGGATCTGTTGACCTCAAAAAATTACAACAAGTACGGGGATCGTCCGCTAGGTCAATACTATGACCTTGCACATGTCACTGTTGGTAAAGGGCAATCCGCAATCCTATTCAATGGAGACTGGGCATTCGATTCGCTGCACGCCGTGGCTGGTTCAAACTTCGGATTTATGCCAGTTCCAGTCGACAACAATCCAGATAATCCGCTTAACAACAAACTGGCTGTCGGTCCGACCCAAGTCTTTGTTATCAATAAAAAAGCTTCCGCCGCACAGCAGGCGGCAGCTGAGAAATTTCTGGACTGGTTTGTATATGACCCAGCAGGCCAAGACTTTGTAGTCAATAAAGCACAAGTGATTTCTGCTTTCAAAAGCAACCCGAATAAAGTTACCAACCCGTTGGGTGTTGCACTCAGCAACGCAATTCAACTGGGCAAGACAATGCCATTCAGCACTAACTATATCAACGCGTCAGATTGGCCCACAACCGTTGGTCCTGAGGTGCAAAAGTATATCGCAAAACAGGAAACGAGAGATCAATTGGCTAAATACCTTGAGAATTACTTTCAAACACACTAAAACTGATTTCTGATGTCGAACGTACATCAAAAACCGCAAAAGTGGGCGAGTCGTGATAATTCTCGCCCACTTCTTTAATTTAAGGATCGGATGTGAAGAAGGCGATGCACCGTAAGAGGAATTTAGCCAATTGGGGTAACTCGCTATTATTCTTGGGGCCGACTACACTTTTCTTTGTTATGACGGTTGTAGTCCCATTCATTTATGGGATTTACCTAACCCTGAATAAAATGGATACGCCATCAGATCCCATGGTGTTCTCGGGGCTATTGAACTATGTCGATGCATTTAAGGATAGTGACTTCTGGACTTCGCTTTGGTTAACGCTTCGGTTTGTCATAGCAACGGTCTTTTTTGTTAACCTTGTAGGGTTTGGGTTGGCCTGCCTAGTGACCTCAGGAATGCGGATTCAAAATGCGATGAGGACAGCCTACTTCACACCCAATCTAATTGGCGGACTGGTTCTTGGCTATTTATGGCAATTTGTGTTCGTGCAATCGCTGCCGGCAATCGGAGAAAAATTGGGAATACAGTGGCTGAAGCTTGGCTGGTTGGGAGACCCACACATGGCGTTTTGGGCTCTTGTTCTGGTAACCATCTGGCAGACGTCTGGTTATATGATGATTATTTTCATTGCGGGGCTCATCAGTATTCCAAGAGATGTTGTAGAAGCCTCAAGAATTGATGGAGCAGGTCCGTTTCGAAGGCTCTTGAATGTGACTCTTCCCCTGATGGTTCCCTCATTTGTAGTCACCATCTTCTTGTCTCTAAAAAATGCATTTATGGTGTATGACTTGAATTTCTCTCTCACCAAAGGTGGACCGTTTAACAGCACCGAGATGGTTTCTATGCACGTGGTGAACAAGGCCTTTGTTCAAGCGAATTACGGGACAGGGCAGGCAGAGGCAATTGTTCTATTTGTGATTGTGGCTGTCGTTACCGGAATCCAAGTGTATTCCAGTAAGAAAATGGAGGTCGAAGCATAATGAAATTGAACAGAGTGGTGACTTCCACCTTCGCCTATTTAATTGCCATTGTGGCATTGGTCTGTTTCGTATTTCCCTTTTTCCTACTTATAATCAATTCATTCAAAACCAATGGAGAAATTTTAACAGACCCGTTTTCTCTACCGACGCACTGGAATTTCTCACACTTTGGTGACCTGATTGTTAAAATGAATTTTCTCGTCACATTCAAAAACACGTTTCTCATTACAACCATAAGTACTCTTCTTATTGTGCTGTTCTCCGCTATGGCTGCTTACCACTTGGTCCGGAAACCAACGAAATACAATAAAATATTTTTCTTTATTCTGGTGGCTTCTATGGTCATTCCGTTTCAATCTTTGATGATCCCTCTCCTTTACATCTATGGCGCGAAGCTTCAGTTGATTGATGCGATGCCGATTCCACTATTAATCATGCTTTATATTGGCTTCGGAAGCGCTCTTTCAATTTTTATCTATCATGGATTTATGAAGGCTGTTCCCGTTGAAGTTGAAGAGGCGGCACTCATTGACGGCTGCAATCGAATACAAACGTTCTTCCTAATTGTATTTCCAATGATCAGACCCATCACAGTAACGATTGCGATTCTGAATGTTTTATGGATTTGGAATGACTACTTGCTTCCTTCTCTGGTCTTAAATGAAGAAAGTGTCTATACACTTCCCGTCAAAATGAAAGTCTTCAGCGGCACCTATATGAACAACTGGGAACTGCTGATTCCTGCCATTCTCGTTACGGTACTTCCCATACTAATTATGTACATGATTGGTCAGAAATACGTTATCAATGGTGTGATGCAAGGATCCACCAAATGAATCGAGACATCATGGCAAGAGGAGATAATTTGAATGAAAAAAGCATGGTGGAAAGAAGCGGTTGTGTATCAAATATATCCGCGTAGCTTTATGGATAGCAATGGAGATGGCATTGGAGACCTTCCAGGAATTTTGTCAAAGTTGGACTATTTAGCGAATTTAGGGGTTGACGTGATTTGGCTTTGTCCGATTTATCAATCCCCAAATGATGATAATGGGTACGACATCAGTGATTATTATGAGATTGTGTCCGAATTCGGTACCACGGAAGACTTCAATCGATTGCTACGTGAGGTTCACGCCCGTGGCATGAAGCTGATTATGGACCTGGTTGTAAACCACACATCGGATGAACACCCATGGTTTATTGAATCCCGGTCATCGAAAGACAACGCGAAACGCGACTATTATATCTGGCGCCCTTCGAAAAATGGAGATGTACCAAATAACTGGGAGTCCATATTTAGCGGATCTACGTGGGAGTATGATGAAACAACGGGCGAATATTACCTTCATCTATTCTCAAAAAAGCAACCAGATCTCAATTGGACAAATCCAGAAGTCGTGAGAGACATTCACCAGATGGTAAAGTGGTGGCTGGACAAAGGGATTGATGGATTTCGTGTAGACGCTATCAATCACATTGGAAAAGCAGAAGGATATCCGGATGATCCACATCCGGAAGACAAGAGCCATAATACAGGGTATCCTTTGTTTTCGAACCTGCCGGCTGTACATGACCAGTTGCAAAAACTGAACCGCGAAGTCTTTGACAACTATGACATCATGACAGTGGGTGAAACATCAGGAGTTGGACCACAGGAAGCGCTTCTTTATGTGGATGAAAGTCGTCGGGAATTCAACATGGTGTTTCAATTCGAGCACATGTCAATCGATTCCGGCACCCTCGGGAAATGGGATGTTGAGCCCTGGCGTTTACTAGATTTGAAAAAAATTATGAGTAAATGGCAGACTGAGCTCTACGGCAAAGGTTGGAATGCCCTGTATTTAAACAATCACGACCAGCCTAGAGCGGTATCGCGTTTTGGAAATGATCAAACGTATTGGGCTCAGTCTGCAAAATTGCTTGCGACCTATTTGCACACCTTGTGTGGTACACCGTACGTATATCAAGGTGAGGAAATCGGCATGACGAATGTCGCATTTGCTTCCATTGACTCGTATGGTGACGTGGAAATTCTTAACCTATACCAACAAAGAGTCGTAGAACAGGGCCAAGACCCGAAACAGGTAATGGCCAGTATTCATCATAAAGGACGCGACAATGCCCGAACCCCAATGCAATGGGATAGAGGTGATCAGGCAGGTTTTACTACAGGTACACCATGGATTCAAGTGAACAAGAACTACACGTCTATCAATGTGGAACAACAATTGCGCGATCCGGGTTCAATTTTAAACTATTACAAGAAGCTCATTCAGTTGCGCAAACAGTATGAGGTCATCGTGTATGGCGATTATCAAATGATTCTAGATGACCATTCAGAGATTTATGCATATGTGCGCAGATTAGGAAATGAGAATTTGCTTGTCATTCTGAACTTCTTTTCGGGGACACCGATTTTTCAGCTGCCTTACGATTTGCACGTTGGAGCGTCTGAACTTCTCATCAGTAACTATTCGGTTGAGAACGATGGTGAAGTTCAGGAAATTAAGCTTCAACCTTATGAAGCAAGGGTGTATCGTTTTCTCTCATAAATCTTTAAACCATCTCGTAAACAAGTGGTTGAATACATTGCTCGTCGGGGTTTCCTCTCCTGGTCGAACAATGGATGGAACAAGTGTACAAGATTCGATGGACATATGGAGGGTGGAAAGACGACCGAGGAAGACATGCGTTCTCTTGTCAATCGTTACTTCAGAAAGTGTTTCCGGAGTGCAAAAAGCCAGAACAATTTATAACCATCCTAGAAATTTGGGCAGCAGGGCGCGCGTCCGGAACGGTCACAAATCCGATCAATACCATAAGGATTTGTACAGTAGAGTTTCTTTGCCTAACTTTCCACACTAGAGCTACGCTCTCGTAACGATCGATCTCTAATCTCGCAAAGGGCCGCAGGGGCATCCCGTGCGGCCTTAGCATAAAGATTCAATTGATTAGGGACTTAGGGACCTGAGTGTTTCTGCTAGTACATAAAGCCCGAGAGCTGACGGGATTGCCTGTCCAAGGGTTGACGCGTTTCACCTTGGTTTACAGCAGGAGTTATTTCGTTGTGTATGATCA
>JAQBPR010000267.1 GCA_028287395.1 Bacilli bacterium | reverse complement strand
ATAAGAAATAAACTTAATTTCTCATCTTTTCTATCCACTAAAGCTAAAAGTTTAGGAAAGGTATGGATCACGTATCTCCTATTATAGATTTTGGTTAAAGCATCTTTATCGGAAAGAAATTTAACCATGTCATACTGTTTTCCTAACCACAAAAAAATAAGTATAATGATTATACCAATAAGAGGAAATTTTATAGGAGAGTAATTGAGATAAAGAAAACCATACACTCTTATTATTATTATAAATACTAAAGTAACTGTCACAATGGCAATTCTGCCTGTATATTTCATCGTTCTCACCATTATTAAATTTTGTGACTTTTTCTTATGTTAATGATTCCATTAGAATAAGGAAAAGGCCTCTTTTGTTTAATAATTCCCTTGGAATTAATTTTAATATAATATAATATATTGTTTTAAACCATAATTCTTTTATGAAAAGCTCAATTTGAAACAATGCTTGAGCTTTTTTCTGTACATATTGTATAAGATGTTGTATATTTCATCATAACTAACCTAGGATGGTAATTCAACATATAAATAATAATGGAGTGATTATTTGAGTAAAGCTAAGAGTAAAGGCGGAACAGGTAGAGGAACAGACAGTAAGGGCTGGAACCGGTGGCAAGCTAGTGCCATCAGAGCAAAGAACTCCCCAAAACCTTATACAAGCAAAGGTATTAAAAAAGCGGATGGCGCAAAGACTACCAGCAGTAATAAAGGTGATAAATCCGAAATATAGGGCATCTAATCTTTTCATGAATAAGAAGCCAGCCAGACAAGAAAATTACATCCATGTCCTGTAGAACTTTCAACTTGGATCGTGCCGCCATGAATATCAACAATGGATTTGGTAATCGATAGTCCAAGCCCATAACCCCCGTATTTACGGGTTCGTGAAGAATCACTCCGGTAAAAACGATCGAATAAATAGGGTAGATGCGATATATCCTATTTTCATAATGGCATTTATTCATGGATACTTTATAGGTACGGACAGTAACCAACCCGCTATTAGATGGATGTATTTTAGTTCCTTTGCCTTTGTCATTGTATTGACTGCGTATCGTTTTTCGATTCCTAGATCGAAACTATTGCTTTTCCACAATCAATGACTTTCCTTTACGAATCACAAACGTGTAGTATGCCATATAATAAGCGACGATCACTAGAAAAATGGCTACTGTAAAAGGATCTTTGGTGTACTGCTGCATTTGGTTTGGATCAGAAGCGGCGGCTGTGTTTTTTACCCCATTAAAAACAAACAAAATACGATAAAGCACACGGCCTAAAAATAAAATGATGACAGTCGATTCAATCACAACATGCGTCCGCGAATATAAAATTGTATCACGCCATTCAAACACGCTATGACGAATCGCATAAAAGGCTAAGACTGCACCGCAAGTGATGCCAATTCCATCAGCGAGAAAAAGAATCGGATGTAAGAAACCAAGCGCGAGCATTACAAGTCCTAAGATGCCGAACAAGATAATGCGAAATTGCATCCGCTTCGGTGAGAAACGTTGAAAGCCAATCGATCTTTTTACACGACGATAAATAAGGAAGGAGATCAAAACAAAGGGAATTGCGATTTGAATGAACGATTGCATGTAAGTTTTCCTCCGATACTTGTTTGATTGCTTGTTAATATAATACACATGTATCATAGAAAGAGTAAAGTCACCTTTCCTCAAATCGTTAATTACTGCTATAATGAAGGAATGAATATAATTTGTAACTGAGGTGTTATTGTTGAAGCCATATTTGGAGCTTTTACAGGATATTTTGACGAATGGGGAGAAGAAAGAGGATCGGACAGGCACAGGAACTCTTTCTGTATTTGGTCGTCAGCTTCGCTTTGATTTATCGCAGGGCTTTCCCTTAGTGACCACAAAAAAATTACATACCAAATCGATTTTTCACGAATTGCTATGGTTTCTCAGTGGGGAAACCAACATTCAATATCTTAAAGAGAACGGGGTTTCCATCTGGGATGAATGGGCGGATGAGAACGGACAATTAGGGCCCGTATACGGCTCGCAATGGCGTTCATGGAAAACGCCGGATGGGCGTACGATTGATCAAATCAGTCAAGTGATCCAGCAAATTAAGCAAAATCCGGATTCGAGGCGTCATCTAATTAATGCCTGGAACGTTGCCGATGTCGATAAGATGGCCTTGCCGCCCTGTCATTTTGCTTTTCAATTTTTTGTGGCAAATAACAAATTATCTTGTATGTTTACGATGAGATCGATTGATTCTTTTCTTGGACTGCCGTTTAATTTAGCAAGCTACGCTTTATTAACCCATATGGTTGCTGCTCAATGCGGTTTAGAAGTAGGCGATTTAATCTGGTCAGGCGGAGATACGCACATTTATCTCAATCATTTGGAGCAAGTGCAGCTGCAATTAACTCGTGAACCTTTCTCACTGCCGCAGCTCGTTATAAAACGTAAGCCGGATTCCATTTTTGATTATCAATATGATGATTTTGAAATTATCCATTATCAATCCCACCCTACTATTAAAGCGCCGATAGCGATATAGCTATTCGTACGTCAAGGAGTGTTGACCTATGAGTATTTCGTTTATTTTAGCCATGGACACTCAGCAAGCCATTGGTAAGAACAATGATCTACCTTGGCGATTACCGGCAGACCTTGCTTATTTTAAAAAAATGACTTTAAATCATCCCATATTAATGGGTCGTAAAACATATGAGTCGATCGGCAAACCGCTGCCCAATCGAACGAATGTGATTATTACGCAAAATCGCGATTATGCTGTGGAGGGCTGTATTGTCGTTCATTCTGTGGATGAAGCGATGGCAAAGTTTACGGAAGAGAAATTATTCGTCATAGGCGGAGCAGAGGTTTTCCAATTATTCATGCCTGTAGTAGATCGGATGTATATTACATTAATTGAGCAGGAATTTGCAGCGGATACTTTTTTTCCGGCTTTTGATGTGAACGAATGGCAGCTCATTTCCTCTGAACCAGGCATCACGGATGATAAAAACCCCTATACGTACAGCTTTCTCGTATATGCAAAAAGACTTTGACGAATCAACCGTCAAAGTCTTTTTTGATTAGCTTGAAAAGAAATTATTTGTTATATACATTAATCGGAAGATCCTGAAGCACGGAACGTTTTTGCAAATAACGAGAGAATGCTATAGCTGCTTGAGCGCGAGTAACCTCTTGTTCCGGTTGAAAGGATCCATCCGTTGTGGTCAATATACCTAGTGCCACTGCGATTGCTACTTGACCTTTATGCTTCACTTGATCCGCATCCTTGTAGTCAAGCTTGAAAAGATTTGAGTAATCTGCCAGTTTGTCGTATCCAAGTGCGCGTACAATTAATTGTGCGAATTCATCGCGTGTCATTTTTCCATCTGGATTAAAGTTTTTTGATGTGGTTGAATCGATCAGCTTCGAATCAACTGCAGATTCGACATAAGGGAAATAGGCGGAAGTAGCCGCTACATCCATAAAAGTGTTTGCATGAGCCGAACTATATTTAGCGGCAAAATAATTATTGCCGCCGTTCATAGCAATAACGAGCATTTTGATCATTTCTCCACGTGTGATGGCTTGATCCGGCATAACTTTGCCATTTTTAACATCGAGCGCATTGTAGTCGATCATCAATTGGAGTTCTTTTTGTCCCCAGTGATTTTCGATATCTGTAGCAACGATTTTTTCGAGAGAAGTGACTTCGCCGGTATCTCTTTTTTTCCATTCGCCGCTAATGGCATCTAAGAAGACTGCATTATCATTCTGTTTTGGGACAAGTGTGTAAGTAGGTACAGCGACTAAATTGACTGGTTTAGTACCGGGTACCGGGATGGGAATCGGCAAATTCCCATTCATGTAATTCATATCCGTGTTGGGTAAAGTATAGTATAGCTCAACGGAATATTGGGTTAACAAGGTATCCAATGCTTGTTGTTCGGTTAACACAACGGGTTTTGTAGAGGGATATTCCAAGGTAGTGAAGCTGCTCCAAAAGTTTGTAATCTCTCCGGTTTGCAGGTCGACACCGACATTAATCGCTTCATTTTCCGTTAAAATCCCTTGAATCACACGTCTGAAGTTAAAATTGAGTGAATTGCTTTGCTTCATGACATCATCCGTTACATTTTTCAAATTTTGTTCGTCCAAGGCGAGTTGATTGGTATATTGGGGAACAACCTTTTTAACAAAATCAATTGCTGCGGCTTTTGCTTTGTCTAACGTTATTTTAGTTGTAGCGGTAGAAGTGGAATCTAGGGGATTCCGCTTAATTTGATAGTTATTATAATTCATCAATTGTCCATTTTGACTGTTGATAGCTGCATTAATGCTTTGTATGTCGCTATCTTTTTCTCCGGGAATAGTCCAGTTTAAGTTCCAAGAAGAACTACCGCTTCCTTTAATTTTTAAATTGCCTACATTTTCGTTATAATTAGCATTTTGCAAGACAGCATTGTCGGGAAGGGATATGAAGGCTGCTGCTATTTTGACTGCTTGATCTTTCGTTAAATTTAAATTAGCGCTTGTTATTTCTGCCAGCGGTTTTTCGGTTAATGGCGTTGTATTCAAGCTGCCCATGTTATTCTGATCCGCAACGGGCTTTCCTGTGATCGCATCTATACTGGTGGAATTTAAATTATATGCAAGCAAAGGCGTTATTTGTTTTCCATTGGTATTCCATGGAACGATATAGTTTAAGACGGGTGAAGTCGCTGTTTTAAACGTATAGGTCGCTTGTTCAACGGTCATTACTTTAGAAGCATCGGCGAATGTAACGTTTGGGGTCCATTGTTGATTATAGCTGATAAATTTACCGTCACCATCAATCGTAATGTTGACATTATTATTCTGAAAACGGATGCCATTTTCCGCACGATCAAATCTAAACGTATAGTTTACATTTCCATTAAGCGGTGTTTTGAACGACTTTTCAAAATCATCATTATACAATAAGTTTTTTTGTTCATCTGGATTATACTTTTGCAAAAGCTGGAGTGCCACCTCTTTGGCGGCTTTTAGATCGAATTTAGGCGGGTAAGACGGCTTTTTTGCAGGGTCATTGTCATAGAAATTATAATTGATTAACTTCCCTGTATCCGAATTGATATTTACATTAATGCTGCCGTAATATTGCTGAGGATCCTTTGCTCCAAATTGAAGATTCCATGTAGATATGTCTGAGGAATAACCATTGGAATTAAAATTAATACTTTGTAAAACATAAGTATCGGGTATTTGTACATAGGATTTAGCGATTTCGATTGCTTTGTCTTTACTGATCTTGGCATCTTTAGCATAGACACTGTCCGTTACAGTATTCATTATTTCACCAGATGCAATTTGAAGCTTCATCTTGTCACTTAACCCAGAACTGAATGGGATACTGTCATTGGCAAAAACGGGTGAAACGGAAGAAAGGATTAGGGCGCTAGTCAAGCTGATTACACTGATTTTTTTAGAAAATTTCATCATTAGGTTCCTCCATTGGTAATTTTTAGATTCACCACTATAAACGGACTTTAAATAAAAAGGTTGCAGTTCATAAGGAAAAAATCATTATAACGATTTATTACCGTTATTGCGCTTGATAGGTAAATTATTATGTTATATACTGGGAAGGAAATGAAACGAAGGGAGTGGGGTCAAATGTTTCAAATGCATGCTGCTATTATTAATCAAGGGGTAGCTGTTAATTAAATATTTATATGACCAAATAACCGTCTCCTGACGACATATTGACCGTACAGGCACGATTGCGTTATCGTGTTTTTTTTGTGCTTTTTAGAGGGAAAAAATTAAAATATAAAGAAAGGAAGTGCCAAAATGAAAAAGATTATCGGGATTCAACAACCGGATCATGTGGCTAAAAATGGTTCAACAATATTAGAGGAGGATTTTAATCATGAGTTACAAGAACGGAAAGGACTTTCTTCCGGCTAGCTTATTGAAACAATTACAGGATTATATCCAGGGTGAAATTATATATATTCCCAAAAAGGGGCAAAAGCGTGCAGGCTGGGGAGAAAATAACGGTACTCGGCTAATCATCGAAAAACGCAACCATGAAATTTACCAGCAATATAAAAATGGTGCAACGATGAGAGAATTGATATGCGCTTATCATCTTTCCGAAGATAGCATTCGCAAAATCATTTGCAAAACCCGTGAAATCGTTAGCCAAGCGGTGCAATAATAAAAAGGCTTCCTTTAGGCAGAATAGAGCTGCTTTTAGGAGAGCCTTCTTTATTAGTAAGGTACACACTACAGTAAATACATGAAGACGTGGAGTGATACTAACGCACAGAAGCTTAGTGTCACTTATTTTGTGAAATGCTTTTCCTTTTTGTTAATTTTTTTAATTATCGGATGTAAAAAAAGATAGGTGCATTTCAAAGCTTCCTCTAGTTGAGGTGTTGTACCTTGGAACGGATGAACGGCCCCAAAGACATGATTCCCTCCAGCTATAGTTAAATGGGTTTGATGCGGTGCGACCTCACGAAATTGGCTTGCTGCGAAAAGATGTTGATCAGAGTCTTGATCGCTTTGGACAATAAGTACGGGTATAGTTAACGCAGCAAATTGAGCAAGGATATCGAAGCGCTTGCTATTGTTCTGCAAATCATCAAAAAAACCTTGAGAGATCGGCATCTGTTGTTTGGTACGCGTGTTTCTTATGAAGGCAATACCATTTTTCCGTGCTTCTGCTTCAAAAGCTTCGTCGAATAGATTCGCATAGGCGATGCCGTTCCAGCTAATGACAGCGCGAATATCAGGATGCTCTGCAGCAAATATAAGGCTATTGCCACCACCCCGACTGTGACCCAATACAATAATTTGGTTCCGATCTGCATTGGCTGCAAGCGGTAGGATACCTGTCTTGATAGAATTGAATAGAGCCTCAAGGTCTCTTTGTTCTTGGGAATAAGTATTATCAGCAAATTTGTCCAATTCATCAAAATCGCTCAAATGAACACCATTTTTAGAGAAATTAAAAAGCACAGTGAACAGTCCTTGTTGGGCAAACCATTCCGCTATGTAGGGGAA
Source organism: Bacilli bacterium (assembly GCA_028287395.1). GTDB lineage: Bacteria > Bacillota > Bacilli > Paenibacillales > NBRC-103111 > Paenibacillus_AC. The sequence continues at coordinate 50,402 of JAQBPR010000267.1, read as the reverse complement.
AAACCCCCAATCCTTAAAGGCTTTAAAGCCATGGTTTATAAGCAAAACAGGCTTTAAAATTCCATCGTTTAGGGTTCTTGTTTCGCCGCGAATATAGAGATCTTGCCCAAGATCTAGGGTGAAAGACTTCTTTTCAATGGTTAATGGACTCGTCAAGCAGGGTCATCCTTTCTCTAAAGCCTTCATTCTTAAAATAATTATAGCTTACTATTCTTAGTAATCCAATTGGATACATTGACAAGAAAAGCAATGAAATGATAGTGTTTGTTTTAATCTTTAATAGCCCCTTTCGTTTGGAGATGAAAAGCATGAACAACTCAAGGCTGCTGTTAGATTATATTCAGAAATATTGGCTTATTTATTTGGCAGCTGTTTCACTGATTATGATATCGAATGTGGATCAGGCGATGATTCCCCATATTCTGGGTCAATTTACCGATGAATTGCAAAAAAGAAGCATCAGCCAAGCTTCAATCATCCATTTCAGTCTGTTGCTTCTTTTCGTAGGCGTTTCTTATGGTGTTTTATTTGGTTTAGGTCAATTTTTGGTTGCTCGATTAGGACGTAAGTTTGAATTTTTAACTCGCCAAAAGTTATTTCGTAAGTTTTCTGTGTTGAATGACCATTTTTATTCCAAGCATGGGATGGGTAAACTGCTTAGCTATGTAATGAACGATGTTACTTCCGTAAGGGAATCAATCTCAAATGGCGTAAATCAGACGACAAATGCGGTGTTTCTAATTCTTTCAAGTATTGTCATGTTGATTTTAACTGCGATTCCATTGTATTTAATTGCGATTTGTATAGGCCCATTGCTCATTATTCCGTTTATTGTCGTGTATTTTGGACCGCGAATTCGCGAAAGATCTATGAATGTTCAAGAAACGCTGGCAACGATGACTGGATCGGCCGAGGAACAATTTGGCGGCATTCGGATTACGAAAACCTTTGCAATTGAACAAATAGCAAAAAAACGATTTGACGTGACGGTAGATCACATCCGCGATGCTCAATTGAGGCTGGTTCGGTTATCCTCGTTGTTTCAAGCCTTGCTGCCTTTTTTAGGTGCTTTGTCTTTAGTGGTTTCTATTGTGGTGGGTGGATATTTGACGATTCAACAAAGCATCACATTAGGGGATTTTGTGGCGCTGACATTATATCTTCGCATGATCGTAAATCCCTTGCAGCAATTAGGCAACGTCATTAATATGATGCAGCGCTCACGCGCTTCGTTGGAGCGAATAAACAACTTATTACAGGAGGTTCCTGATATTCAGGAGGCTGAGAATGCGCAGACCTTGCATGCAGTGGGCGATATTCGGATTCAAAAGCTATCCTTTGCATATCCCGATGCGCAAGCGGATGTGCTTCATGATATCGACCTGACGATAAAAGCGGGAACAACGTTAGGGATAGTGGGTAAAACAGGAAGTGGAAAGACCACTCTAGTTAAGCTTCTGCTGCGGGTATATGAGTCGTCAAGAGGCGCGATTACGATCGATGGAATGGATATTTTGGACGTAACGCTCGAAAGTCTGCGCTCTCGGATCGCTTATGTACCCCAGGATGGTTTTTTGTTCACGACGACGATTCGCGACAATATTGCTTTCAGTGATCGCGAGGCTTCGCTCGAAGAAGTTGAACAGGCAGCGCAGCAGTCCCATATTTATGACAGTATTCTGCATTTTGACGACGGATTTGAAACAAAGCTTGGAGAACGAGGGGTTACCTTATCTGGTGGTCAACGCCAGCGGACAAGTTTGGCTCGTGGATTATTAAAGAAGGCACCGGTATTGATTTTGGATGATAGTGTTAGTGCAGTTGATTCGCTTACAGAAGCGCTGATTTTAAAAAGCTTACGCCAAGAGAGGGAAAATAAAACGACGCTGATTATTTCTCATCGGATCAGCGCTGTTAAACATGCGGACGAAATTATTGTCCTGCATGAAGGAAGGATAGTTCAACGCGGTACACATCAACAATTACTGGATATGGATGGAGATTATGCTTCCTTGCATCAGATCCAAGAGGAGGGGCTGCAGCATGGCTGACAAAAAACGATCTGCGTCAATAAAAACCATAGTATTTTTTGCTAAGCCGCATCGAATGACGTTTTTGCTTATTGTGGCTTGTACCTTTCTTGCGATTGCTGCTGATTTAATGCAGCCTTATCTTGTGAAGATCGTAATCGATGATCATTTAACCAAACAGACAGGCAGCTTGCATTATTTGATCGGGATTGCGATTTTTTATTTTGGGCTTTCCGCGATGAGCTTTCTGTTTACTTATTTACAAAATAATCTTTTACAGTATGTCGGGCAAAATATCGTGGCCAAGATTCGCAAAGATTTGTTTGCGCATATTACACGACTGTCGATGTCGTTTTTTGATCGTTTTCCGATTGGCAGTCTAGTTACTCATGTATCAAGCGATACAGAGGCAATAAGTCAATTTTTCACACAGGTTTTGCTTAGCTTAGTTCGAGATGGGATGACACTGCTGCTGATTATTGCGCTGATGTTCCACTTGGATGCGAGGCTGGCAAGCTATTGTTTGTTGATTCTTCCGATCATTGTTGTGGTGGCGGGTTTGTTTCGTGCTTATTTGAAGAAAACCTATCAACAAGCTAGAAGTCGACTTTCACGACTCATCGCTTTTGTAGCGGAAAATTTGTCGGGAATGAGTCTTATTCAGGCTTTTCATCAAGAAAATGAACAATTCAAACGCTTTACGGAACACAATGAAAGCTATTGGAAAGCGAATCTTCGCGAAATTCGTTCGAATGTTTTCTTTAATAGAAGCTTCGAAATTCTGGGGAACTTGTCTTTGGTGCTTGTCGTCTGGTTAGGTGGCATGGCTTTTTATCATCATCAAATGGCCTTCGGCGTTTTGTATGCGTTTATCAGCTATATCCGCCAATTTTTCCAGCCGATCAATCAGATTACAATGCAATGGAACACATTCCAATCTACAACTGTCTCCATGGATCGCATTTGCAATATTCTGGCGACAGAGCCGGAAGTAGAAGATGCACAGTTAAAGGAACTCAAGGAAATACCAATCGAACACATTCGTGGGCAAATTGATTTTAATCAGGTTTATTTTGCCTATTCGTCAGGTCAGACCCTTATTTCGGAACTCAATTTACAGATTAAGGCTGGCGAGATGGTGGGCATTGTCGGTTCGACAGGCGCGGGGAAAAGCACATTAATCGGACTGCTTAATCGTTTCTATGATGTGCAAGCGGGAAGCATCACCATGGACGGGATTGATATTCGCCTCATTCCGCAAAATACACTGCATCGTATTGTGGGTCTGATCCAACAAGAGCCTTTCCTCTTTTCCGGAACGATCATTGATAATGTAAGGCTTTTTCGTGAGGATATCTCTCGGGAGCAAGTCATCGAAGCTTGTAAATTTGTTTCGGCCCATGCGATGATCATGCGCTTGCACAATGAGTATGATACCTTATTGTCGGAACGGGGAAGCGGTTTATCGGCAGGAGAGAGACAATTGATTTCCTTCGCGAGAATCGTTATTTTCCAGCCGCGTATATTAATTCTGGATGAAGCAACGGCTAATCTTGATTCACATACAGAACAATTGGTGCAACGAGCGCTTCAAGCTGTATCTAATGGACGAACTACCTTGGTTATTGCCCATCGATTGTCAACGATTATGCAAGCTGATCGTATTCTGGTGATAGAAAATGGAGAGATCGTGGAGCAGGGTACGCATGAGCAATTGATTGCGTTGAGTGGCTATTATGATCAGCTTTATCGCAATGCTCGATATTCAGACCATGCCATTTCCCGAAATGGATAGTCTCAAGCTATTTATCTTAATCATTTGGATGGTATACTAATACTATAAAGTTAAAGGTAAGAGAGGGATGGAATAGAAATGTCGATTCGTGTTTGCATCTGCGAAGATGATCCGGTATTTCGCGATTTATTGCTTGAATATATTAATAAAGAAGAGGATTTAGAAGTTGTAGGTTCATCTGGATCAAAAATAGAGTTGATCGAAATTTTAAAAATAAAGGAAATAGACGTGTTATTGCTTGATATGAATCTTTCAGGAGATTATCAAGGTGGATTGGATGCCGCACTTGAAACGCATTTAATGGGTTTTCAATTAAAAATTATTGTTCTATCTTCATTCGACGTGGATGAAATTGTGCTTCAAGCGCTTACCGCTGGCAGAGTGATTAATTATATAACGAAAGAACATTACCGTGATATTCCGCAAGCGATTCGTCAGGCTCATGAGAATAAATCAGGTATCCACCATTCCTCTGCGCATAAGCTGGTAAATCGACTGATCGATACGCATGAGGAGCAATTAAAAGCTGGAATTACTAAACTGCAAGTGCAAATTCTGCAACTGTTGAGTCAGGGCTATGATCAGAAGCAGATTGCTGAAAAATTATTTTACTCCGAACAAAGTGTGAAAAATGAGATTTTTAAGGTAGCTAAGCTGCTCAAAGGGAAATTTCATTATCTCGAGAGACTGCGATTGAAAAAACAAAGTACAAATGAAATCGTCAATTTAGCGAAAAGTTTCAATATTATACCATAGATTGCGTTTCGATAAAATACTCCTTTTTGTGAGTATTTTATTTTGTTTTACGCTGGAATAGAATTATTAAAGTAGAGCGAGGGATAGCAAAACTTTCGTTCTACTTGCAATGGAATCATCGATAAACAATTGGAGAGAGGGACGTCATTATGAAGGTAGAGTATATAAAATCGATGCCATTTATTTATAAATTCTCTAAGAATGACGTTGAACGCGCATCTTTTTACGCCAATGAAAAAATATATAATAGGGGATCATTCATCTTCTTGGAGGGTGAATGTGGGGATGATTTTTATATCATAATGTCGGGTTTTGTGGAAATAAATCGTTTGGAAAATGGAAGAAAATTTGTCCTCACTACCTTACATGAAGGGGACTTTTTTGGGGAAATGGCACTTTTTGATGAAGGAGAGGTGCGTTCGGCCAATGCTGAAGTTTTGGAGAAAACAACGCTGCTCGCTATTAATCGCCAAGAATTGTTAAGTTTTCTCGAATCTTACCCTAGTATTACCTTTCAGCTTTTAACCACTTTAATCAAACGTTTACGTAAGACAAATGAAATGATTCATGATATTGCTTTTTTGGATGTGCGTTCGCGAATTTACAAGCAAATTTTACGTTTGGCTGAAGAACACGGGTTGTTGCTAAATGAAAAACTCATTATTAACATGCGTTTAACACATCAGCAATTGGCCGACATGGTAGGCTGTACCAGAGAAATGGTAACCAAAGTGTTAACTGAACTGCAGACGGAAAATGTCATTAATATCATCAAGAAAAGAATCATTTTGTTAAATCCGATTTTATTATCTGATAAAGTAACAAACTTTTAATTCCACACAATCCAAGATAGCTAAATTATAGTATGAAACGGATGGTGGATGGGTTGGCGATTTTATTTCTGCTAATTGCAATTATATTGTATTTTTATGGCCCGAAGAATGAAGCAATCAAATGGTTGATCGCTTTTCTGATTTTCGGCTGTTTGAGTGATCTCTCACATTGGTTTGGTGATTCGATTTGGTATTCTCCGCTTAACTTCATTTACGAAACCTGCACCTCATATGCGCTCATTATGTTCTCGATTGTTCGTTCTGAGTTGACGAATCGTCGCATTGAAAAAATACTGAGCTATGTTCTGACATTGCCTACGATTATCATGTTTTTCATTACCCCGATAAGGCCCCACTTAGAAATTGATTATAAAATTTTATTTTTATGGGTAGGCCCTTATTATTTAACGGTTTGTTTCCTGCTGATTTTTTCTTACTTTAAGGAGATGAATCCCAAGAAGAAAACCAGACGCTTCATCACAGCATGCGTTGTTGTGCCCATAACGTTGGTTTATTTGGTGGAACATAGCTTTTTCAAAGCGATAGGTTATCGTTTTGAAGGTTTCTGGTTTGTTTCTTTTTGTGCAGCGATTACGTTTGTAGTGTTTATTATTACGTTGATCCGGTTTGGCGCATTTGGTGTGAAAATTAAATTTGAGAAGCAGCTGCTAGGCCAAACGATTACTAGTATTGCATCGGGTACAACCATGCTGAATCATGCTTTTAAAAATCGGATTACGAACATTGATATGCTTTCAGGCAGGTTAAAAGAAACTGCAAGATTGCTGCAGCATCCGCAGATGGAAAACCACGTTGAATTGATTATCTCTGAAACTCGGCAAATGATGCATATGGTCAAACGGATCCAGAAGCAGATCGAAGATATTGAAATTGTTGAAGGTATTGCTAATTTGCAGGAAGTTGTGATCGATGCCCTGCAGTCATGCAGCTTGTTGCTTGAAAGCAAAGGCGTTGACGTCAGTACCGAATATACTGTAAACGTCAATTTAAAATGTGATAAGATTCATATTCAAGAAGTGTTCCATAATTTGATTCGCAATGCGGTGGATGCAATGGAAATGGGATTCGGTAAGCTTTCAATCAGAGTGAGCGAGGCATTGAAGGGTGTTTTAATCGAATTCTCCGATAACGGTACAGGAATTGCGAAAGAAATCAGCGATAAAATTTTCGATCCTTTTTTTTCTACCAAGCATAGGGAGGAGAATTTCGGGCTAGGGTTGACTTATTGTTATCTTGTTTTGCAGAAGCACGGAGGGAGAATCAATCTCTCAAGAAAAAAAGAAAAAGGGACAACGTTTACTGTTTTTTTGCCAGTTAGTCGTAAAATATAATTAATCTTTCCCCATCTACCGATGATGTAGGTATCTGCATCAATGTGGTAGGGGGATTATTTATGATTTTTGCAGCTTTGATTGATTTGCTGCTTGCGCTTATACTCCATTATTATGGACCCAAACAGGAAGCAACTCGCTGGGCGGTTTTCTTCTTCGTCTGCACTTGTTTAGGCAGCTTATCTTATGTGATTGAAGACTCTATAATGCCTGCATTGCAATTATATAAGTTAAGCAATCCATTCGTTGATACGGTCTTTTTTAATTTGCATATCGCCTGCTTTTTCATACTTCAAGCTTGTGTCCCTTATGCCTTTATCCTGTTTTCTATCGTATATTCCGAAGTAGTAATCCCTCGAATCAAAAAAATGCTGGTTTATTCCCTTACATTGCCAATAATAGTTACTTTATTCATTACACCCTTGAAACCAGACATAGAGATTAATTACCCCCTTCTATTAATATGGGCAGCGCCTTATTACTTGATTGCCTGTTTTTTGCTCATTTACTCTTATCTGAAAGAAAAAAATCCGGTGAAGAGACGAAGTCGGTTTATTATCGTTTGTTTTGCAGTTCCGCCGATTATTGTCATTGTCATTTTAAATAATTTTGAAAGAGCATTTAACCAAAATGATCAAGGTGTCCGTTATATTTCCATTTTTGTCGGGATTGCTTTTGTTGTTTTTATTTTTTCTGCGATTCGCTATGGAGCCTTAGGTGTGAGGATCAAATTTGAAAAGCAAAGGCTGGATCAATCGATCAAAGGAATTGCATCAGGCACGTCGATGTTGAATCATGCAATAAAGAATCGGATAACGAACATTGATATGCTTGTCGATCGCATGAAAGAAATCTCTCAATCGCCGGAACAGAAACGAATGGACGAAGACATTGCACTCATACAGTTAGAAACGCAGCAAATGATGCAGATAGTCAAACGAATTCAGCAGCAGATTGAAGACATTGAACTTGAGGAAGGCGTTGCCAATCTAATCCATATTATGACAATGGCATTGCAATCCAATTATTATTTGCTCGAAAATAAGGGAGTTTTCATCAGTACGGATTATTTCATAAACATCGACCTTGTCTGCGATAAAGTCCATCTGCAAGAAGTGTTTAACAATCTAATCCGCAACGTGGTCGATGCTGTGGAGCCGGGAATGGGAAAACTCTCAATCAGAATCTACGAAAATAAATCTAATGTTTTGATTGTTTTTTCAGATAATGGAAGCGGAATAGATAAGGATGCGGTCAGCAAAATATTCGTTCCGTTCTTTTCGACCAAGCATAGGGAGGATAATTTCGGATTAGGACTATCTTACTGTTATCTTGTTATACAGAAGCATGGCGGGAAAATTGATGTGACGAGCAAGGAAGAAAGTGGGACAACTTTTACCGTTCGCTTGCCTAAATTTCGTAAAGTGTATTCTAGTTCACAGTAATTAAGCAGTATCGCTTTCATAATAGAGAGAAATAGCGAAATGAAAGAGTGACTATGAAAATGCAGCAAAAATTTGTTTCCAACCGCAAGATTGTGTCGATTATCATCACATTCTTTATGATGATTTCGTTGTTCCCCATAGCAGCGTTTGCTGGTAACGACGGGACCGCGACAGGTAATAAAGTGATTACAATTGATCCATTGTTTCAGAATGCCTTGATAAAGATAAACGCAACAAAAGGGGCTGCGGCGGCACAAATTATTACAGCACAGCGCGATAAATTTTTGAGTGACATCCAAGCGGCAGATAATCTGAACGATAAGGTCACTTCGCATCAAAAAAAATTGGATTTGCGTGCATTTAAAGTAGCTACTATATTGAGCGCTTTTGGGCAGACAGTTGTTCCCAATATCATAGGTAATGTGGATATTGCCTTGACAAACGCTAAGGCGAATCTTCTCGTAGCGCAAGAAAAAGGGGTTAATGTAACGCAGTCCAATCAGCTTATCATCCAAGCGACAAGCCTATTGGCAAGTGCGAAAGGGACATCAGATTTATCAGTTGCATTAGATTCCGCACTTCTAGCGGGGAATGCAATCGAAATCATTAGAACGCTTATCGGTTCTTCTATAGCGACTCCTATTCCGACTTCGGCACCAGGAACAACACCTCAGCCATCGTCGAAACCAACACCACAGCCAACTATACAGCCTGCACCGACACCTACTTCCGCTAATCTGTGGACGACAATCGAGGCCCCACGCGCGTGGGACTATGTTCCGACGACTCCAAGCCAATCTGCTTGCGGTGCTGCTGGGACGACGTATGAAGTTGGAATCGGCCAAGTCTATACGAAGCTTTCGCAGGTGCCATGGCTCAAGCTTTTACCGTGTGATACGGTCAATATTCATTGGCAGCCCACTCCGTACAAAGAAATTACTTTTCTCTCGAATCGTGGAGCGGCTAACAAATATATACGGATAACAGGCATACCTGGACCTAATGGAGAGCTTCCGGTGATTGACGGTAACGGTGCTACACAGACTGCTGGACTTCCATTCATTAATGCTCTTTTTGATAAAATCGGACTTTTTGTGATCAGCCCTCCTAAAGGCTATACATGGGGGTATAAACCAGGCTATATTGAAATTTCTAACCTTGAGATTAGAAATGCAAATCAAACGAATCGAATTACAGATACAACAGGAGCGGTAACGAATTGGCATAAATTCGCCAGTGGCATTTACATTGAACGCGCCGAAAATATCGCGATCCTAAACTGTAATATCCATGATAATGGAAACGGCCTATTTCAAAATTCAAAATTCGATGAGCAAGGTCAATCCCGCTATTTACTTGTCGAAGGAAACTATTTGCATGATAACGGAAACGTGGGCAGCGCAAGCGAGCATAATGCTTATACAGAGGGAGTCGGCACAGTTTATCAATATAACCGCTTTGGCGATACCAAGCCGGGTTCTTATGGGGATAACATTAAAGAACGTTCGGCAGGAATCACCTTCCGATACAACAACATTGAAGGCGGAGTTAATTTAATTGACCTATTAGACCCGCAATCAAACAGCAGCTATGAGCGAATCCAGAAGGATGCTTGGGGTAGTCTCCTTGTAAATTCAGTTTATATTTATGGAAATACGATGATTATGCGTACAGGAGCGAATGTAACAGGCTGGCAGCATATATTAGTTGGATTTGGTGATGGAGTCAATGCTTATGGTAACATTCGCAGCGGCAAAATCTACTTTTACAATAATACAGTTATTTCCCAATATGATTATGAATATTGGCATCAACCCGCTATTACCCTTTTTGCAATAGCTAATAACTTTGGTGCACCTATAGTACAGGCCAAAAATAACATTTTCCACGCAATGGCTGTCACACCAGGGGCAATTCCAGAGCCGATGGCTATCTTTTATCATTATGGCAATGCTGACTTTTCTAACAATTGGATGACAAGCGGATGGCTAAATATCGATCCCCATGTGCATGTTGCGGGTTCTCATTTTACAGTTAATCCTTCTTGGGATGGTAGTGGAGTAGCTAATATATTATCCAATCCACAGAACAACCCGGGATTTGTCGATGCAGCACATGATAATTTCAAATTAGCAGCAAATTCGCCGCTTGTAAATGCGGGAACGACAATGGATCCTGAAGTCGTGAAGACAGGCAACGTGCCGAGCTTCGAGTATTTGTCTCCGCAGTCGTCAAAACCGCGCAATCAGGATGCTTTTATTGATTTGGGCGCTTTTGAGAATTAAATATTTCTATAGTTTCGCCTTTAACCCCTATGGTCATTTGATCATGGGGGTTTTTCTGTTCTGTAAGCAGTTCACATTTTTTGAAGCTTATCTAGTTGTTACGATACTTTTGAACACATACTACGTTAAATATTTTAAAAGTTGAATTGCTGCAGCGGATAGCGGCATGGTTTTTAATGTAACAATTCCTACCTTACGTGGTGGAATAGGTTGCTTAAGTTGTATTTCATAGAGAATGGATGAGTTTAACTCTTCCATAATGAAATTTTTAACCACACAGGAAATGCCCAATCCACTGCGAGCGAATTGTACTAAAAGATCGATGCTGCCCAATTCGATTTCGGGTTGAATGAGGACATCTAAATTTTGGGCATAATGATCGATATACCTTCGGGTGCTGCTGCCTTTTTCTAACATAATGAGTGGATATTCGTTAAGCTTTTGCAGTGAAATGGGCTTCAAAGCCAGAGAACGGTATTCTTCGTTTCCAACAAAGCAATCTTGAATTTCTAAAGTTTCACGGATTTGAATTAAGGTATCCTCAATAGGGAGATTGACAATACCAAAATCAATTTTACCTTCTTTTAGCAGCTGTACGGTTTCTTGAGAGGTTCGGTTTGTAACTTGGATTTTAATCTCAGGAAAAGATGTATGAAACGCTTCGAGATGCGGTAATAAGTAATGCTTGCAAAGGGTATCTCCAGCTCCAATCCGGATTTCTCCACGTAATAATTGATGCATTTCAGCGATTTTTTGTTCTGCGGTCGTCAGAAATCCATAAGCTTGTTCAATATATTGGAACAAAACCTTACCTTCAGCGGTAAGGGTGACCCCCTTGGATGTACGGAAAAACAATTTCCCGCCAAGCGAGCTTTCCAACTGCTTAACCACATAGCTAATAGCGGGTTGGGTAATAAAAAGAACCTCGGCCGCCTTAGAAAAACTCCCGCACTTTGCCGTTATATAAAACACGCGATACCATTCTAAATTCGCAATCATAACATAAGCCACCTTTATATCAAATATAAAATATATGAATTATATTTATGTCTCTAACTTCAGTATAATCGAAATTAGGAAGTGGCTTCAATCATATTGTAAATAAAAATGAACAGATGGAGGCGTAGTAATGGCGGTTACTGCTATTGTCGGGGCAAATTGGGGCGATGAGGGAAAAGGGAAGGTAACGGATGTATTAGCGGCTGAATCCAATTATGTGGTGCGCTACCAAGGGGGCAGCAATGCTGGACATACGATAATAAATAAATATGGCAAATTTGCGCTGCATTTGCTGCCATCAGGGGTGTTTTATCCAGATGTGGTGAATGTGATTGGACCTGGTGTTGCTCTTGATATGGCGGCTTTTTTGCGGGAACGGGAATCGTTAATAGCGCGAGGTGTCCCAGAGCCAATTCTACGTGTTTCGGATCGTGCGCAGGTTGTGCTCCCTTATCATCGTTTGTTTGATGAGCTGGAAGAGGAACGTTTAGCAGAGCGCAAATTTGGTTCGACCAAAACAGGTATTGCCCCTTTTTATGCGGATAAATACTTTAAACTAGGCATTCAGGTTGCTGATTTATACGATACCGAACGTCTGAAAGGACGATTACAAGCATCGCTTGAGGCAAAGAATATTCTTCTAATCCATTTATACGGTAAGCCTGCGATTGAGATCGATGCGTTATTGCCGCAATTAATCGAAAATGCGGAGCAAATGAAGCCCTTTGTTTGCAACACGACAGCATTATTTCAAGCTGCTTTGGTGCGCGGCGAAACGATTTTGGTCGAAGGGCAGCTGGGAGCGCTGCGGGATCCTGACCATGGCATATATCCTTATTCTACCTCCTCTTCAACGCTTGCTGGTTTCGCGACAGTTGGAGCGGGTTTGCCGCCTTATGCGATTGAACGAATTGTAACCGTGGTGAAAGCTTATTCCAGCTGTGTCGGAGCGGGACCCTTTGTTTCAGAGATTGAAGGGGAAGAAGCGAATGAGCTTCGCAAACGGGGAGGCGATGCTGGAGAATATGGTGCGACAACAGGCCGACCGCGACGTATGGGGTGGTTCGATGTTGTGGCTACACGCTATGGCTGCGCAGTACAGGGAGCTACAGAAGTTGTATTAACTAACCTTGATGTACTAGGTTATTTGCCTGAAATCCCTGTTTGTACAGCGTACGAAATAGAAGATGAGATTACAGAAGCTTTTCCAGTTTCGGCGCAGTTGGATCAAGCTCGACCTGTACTTGAGACACTTCACGGCTGGCTAAGCGATATATCTGCGATACGGGAGTTTGCTAAATTGCCTTTGGAAGCGCAAGCGTATATCCTTTATATTGAAAAAAAGATCGGCGTGCCTATCCATTGGATTTCCGTAGGTCCTAATCGAGAACAAATGATAAAAAAATAAAATTCCCAATAAAAAAATATTGACATTCGAAAAATTTCAACAAACAGCTTTATCCTTATCAATATAAACAAGAGCAATTTATAAGTCAGTAAAGCGGTTGAAACCAACTCAAAGCCATTCACTTCTCTTTTGAAGATGAATGGCTTTGTTTTATATAGGGAAACGCACTGAATTAATTCCTTGTAAAAATAGTGGATAAATAGGTATTGACACTTTTGACCAGCGATGCTAAGATACTAAACATAAAACACAGTAATCATATCGGAATTAAAAGATTAAAAAAATGACTGCGAATTTGAAAGGGGAAAATCACATGTCGACAATCGGAAAAATCAGTTTTAAAACGAATGCAAAAAAATGGTCTGTACTTACTTTAACAGGAGCTTTAACCCTTAGCTTGGCAGCATGCGGAAGCAGCAAAACAGAAACAGCTGCAAGCAGCGCACCGACAGCAGCTTCAACAATAGCTGCAACTGCAGTGCCTTCTACTCCAGCACCTAAGACAGATTTAAAACCAGTAACATTGCTTAATGTATCCTATGATCCAACCCGCGAATTGTATGTGAACTATAACAAGGCATTCGCGAAATATTGGAAAGATAAAACTGGCCAAGATGTTACAGTTAAGCAATCCCACGGAGGTTCGGGATCACAAGCAAGAGCTGTTGCAGATGGTTTAGCGGCAGATGTGGTCACATTGGCACTTGGCTCAGATATAAATTCGCTAGTTAAACCGGGCTTACTCGGTGCCGATTGGCAGAAGAAATTCGAAAATAACAGCACACCTTACACTTCAACGATCGTTTTGCTCGTTCGTAAAGGCAATAAAAAAGGAATTAAAGATTGGAACGATTTAATCAAACCGGGTGTTGAAGTGATTACACCGAACCCGAAGACATCGGGCGGCGCTCGTTGGAACTTTTTAGCGGCATGGGATTACGCTCTGAAAAAGAACAACAATGATGAAGCGGCAGCGAAGGATTTTGTCGGTAAGCTGTATAAAAATGTTAAAGTACTCGATTCCGGGGCAAGAGATTCAACGAATACATTCGTCCAAAAAGGACTTGGCGACGTATTAATCGCTTGGGAAAATGAAGCTTATTTAGCAGTAAAAGAAACGCCCGATGCGTTTGAAATTATTACACCTTCGCAAAGTATTCTTGCAGAACCTCCTGTTGCTATAGTAGATAAAAATGTTGACAAAAACGGGACAAAAGAAGTAGCGACAGCTTATTTACAGTATCTCTATTCCGAAGAAGGTCAAACGATCGCAGCGCAAAATTACTACAGACCTCGATTAGCATCGGTAGCGAAAAAGTTTGAAAGCCAATTTAAACAAATCCCGCTCGTTACTATCGATGATCCGGAATTCGGCGGTTGGACAAATACGCAAGCGAAATTCTTTGCAGATAAAGGAATCTTCGATCAAATATACACACCTGTTAAAAAATAGTAGGACAATAAATAGTTGACTCAGAGATGATCTTGCCCTTTCGGCAGGACATCTCCGAGCAATTCTACGATAGTTGTTCAAGGAGTGTTAGGAATGACAAAGAGATTTAAACAGCGCAGCATTTTACCAGGCTTTGGTTTATCGATGGGATTTACCATATTTTATTTGGGATTGATTGTACTCATTCCACTAGCCTCGATTTTTCTGAAAACAAGCACAGACAGCTGGCAGCATTTTTGGGATACCGTTTCAGATCCTCGTGTAGTGGCTTCATTTAAGCTTACATTCAGTGCTTCGTTTGCTGGGGCATGTATAAATGCAGTATTCGGTCTTATCATTGCCTGGGTGCTCGTGCGTTATGATTTTCCAGGAAAAAAATTCATTGATGCATTGGTAGACTTGCCTTTTGCTTTACCCACAGCAGTCGCTGGTATTGCACTTACACAAATTTATTCGATTCACGGTTGGATGGGGAAATTATTGCTGCCACTAGGAATTAAGGTAGCTTACACCCCTTTAGGAATTATTATCGCCCTTACTTTTATCGGTATCCCTTTTGTTGTCAGAACGGTTCAGCCTATTCTTCAGGAGTTGGACAAAGAAGTAGAGGAAGCTGCAATCAGTCTTGGTGCGCAGCGTTGGACAATTTTCACCAAAATCATTTTCCCTGAGATTCTACCTGCATTGATTACAGGCTTTGCCATTGCTTTTGCACGCGCTGTAGGAGAATATGGCTCCGTTGTATTTATTTCCGGCAATATCCCGATGCAAACCGAAATTGCTCCATTATTGATTGTAACAAAACTGGAGCAATTTGATTATACAGGTGCTACCGCTATTGCTTTAGTGATGTTAGTGATCTCATTCGCGTTATTGCTTATCGTTAATTATTTGCAATGGCGGACGAACCGTCGATTGCTTTCCACATAACAAATAGAATGTGTTTAATAAGTAGTGTTGCGGCATATGAGGGATGTGCCTACGGCTGCTCTTGAAAACAAGTTTCCTTTATTAGAATAAGGGCGAAACTCATATTCAAAGGCAGCGCGTAAACTCTCCGGCCACATTCCCTCATATGCTCTCCACCACTTATTAAACACACTCTTATAGGAGGTAAATTCAATGGCAGGTTCTGTTTCTCTGAAGCTCGGCACAACTACAGCATCCCGCCCTAAACATACTACCGAATCCGCATGGGTGAAGTGGATATTAATTGGTTTAGCCTTGCTTTTCTTAGGGCTTTTGCTGGTGCTTCCCTTGATTATTGTATTTGTTGAAGGCTTTAGTAAAGGTGCAGCGGTTTATTTTGCAGCTTTCAAAGAGCCCGATGCGGGTTCCGCGATTAAACTCACTCTAATCACCGCGGCCATCGTTGTACCGATAAATGTAATTTTTGGATTGGCAGCTTCATGGGCGATTGCCAAATTTAAATTTGTTGGTAAAAACCTATTAATTACACTGATTGACCTGCCATTTGCCGTATCTCCTGTCATTGCTGGTCTTGTCTTCATCTTGATTTTCGGTGCAAGAGGCTGGTTCGGTCCGTGGCTGTTTGCGCACGATATCAAAATTGTTTTCGCTACACCGGGGATCGTCTTAGCTACCCTTTTCGTGACATTTCCTTTTGTCGCTCGTGAGCTGATCCCGCTGATGCAGTCGCAAGGCACTCAGGAAGAAGAAGCTGCAGCAACACTAGGGGCTAAAGGCTGGAGGATCTTTTGGAAGGTGACGCTTCCCAATATTAAATGGGCACTTTTATATGGAATCATTCTCTGTAATGCGAGAGCAATGGGCGAATTTGGTGCAGTTTCGGTCGTTTCGGGTCACATTCGCGGAGAGACGAACACCATTCCATTGCATGTGCAAATTCTCTTTAATGATTACCAATTGGCGGCCTCATTTGCGATGGCATCGTTATTGCTCATGCTCGCGCTCGTAACTTTAATCATTAAAAGTGTCGTTGAATGGAAGTTTCATCAGGTACAGAAGGAAAGGGAGGTAAGCTAAGATGCATATTATCGTAAAGCAGCTGCATAAATCATTCGGCAATTTTGAAGCCTCCAAAAATATTAGCTTTGAAATTGAAAAAGGCAAGTTAATCGGCTTACTCGGACCAAGCGGCGGCGGTAAAACGACAATTTTACGTATGCTCGCAGGCTTGGAAGAACCGGATTCCGGTGAGATTTTTTTTCATGGCCAAAAGGTAAATGATCTTCCACCGCAAAAGCGCGGAATTGGATTCGTCTTTCAAAACTATGCTTTGTTCAAACATATGTCCGTTTTTGATAATATCGCTTTTGGCTTAACGGTAAAGAAAAATACGAAAGCGCAGATTAAAGCGAGGGTCAGCGAGTTGATCGCGCTTACGGGTCTAAAAGGTTTAGAATCGCGTTTACCGCATCAATTATCAGGTGGTCAGCGGCAGCGGGTGGCTTTTGCCCGGGCTTTGGCTCCAGAGCCACAGCTGCTATTGCTGGATGAGCCGTTTGCTGCGATTGATGCAAAGGTTCGTAAAGAGCTGCGCTCCTGGTTAAGAGAAATGATCGATCGCGTCGGCATTACGACGATTTTCGTCACACATGATCAGGAAGAAGCCGTTGAGGTAGCCGATGAAATCATGATTATTAATCAGGGTGCTTTAGAGCAAAAAGGGACACCTATTGATATTTATAAAAACCCGCAAACTCCTTTCGTTGCCGGATTTGTCGGAGAATCCACCCATTTGGATCAAATCACATCATTAAAAGGTTTTAGCAGCAGTTTAAAGGATGCAAAAGCTATTGTTCGTCCGGAGTTCGTCGAAGTAGGGAAGGCACACGAGATTTCATTCCCTTCTGCAGCAGAAAAAGGAACGGTTAAAAATGTATATTTTCGCGGTACGAATTGGCAAATCGACGTTGAAGTCGGTGGACATCGTCTATTCGCATATCGCTCTATGGAACAAGATGCCGTACAGCCTGGAGATCAAGTGCATGTGTTAATACATCGTGTTTATTTGTTTAATCAGGAACAAACCATCACCTTGGAAAACTCGTTAAAGTTTGATCCGATGCCTGTGTATATTTAATTCAAAAACATGCGAGCGGAAAGGAGGGGTCGTTGTGGAGCATTATATTGAGATTCCAACCGAGCATGGTGATTTAGCAGCTGTATTGCATTATCCTTTAGCGGATAGTCAATTAGAGGATAAACGTCGATGTCGATGGCCATTAATCATTATATGTCATGGTTTTGTTGGTAATAAAATAGGTGTGGATCGCTTGTTCGTCAAAGCGGCCCGCAAATTCAACTCCAGCGGATTTATGGTGCTTCGTTTTGATTACGGTGGCTGTGGTGAAAGCTCAGGGGATTATGGTGCAGGTGGATTGGATGTTTTGGTAGAAGAAACAAGACGTGTGATCGATTATGCTTTGGACATTGATTGTGTGGATCCGCATCGTATTATTCTATTAGGACATAGCTTAGGTGGAGCTGCAGCCGTTTTGACGGCAGCAAAGGATAGCAGAGTTAAGACGCTTGTGCTTTGGTCTTCTGTTGCACAGCCGTTGAATGACATTGTGCGAATTGTCGGCGAACGTAACTACGAGAAAGCAATAAGTACAGGAAAAGTAGATTTTCAAGGTTATGCATTCACTAAAGTTTTTTTTGATTCTTTAGCCAAACAGCACCCCTTTCAGCATGCAAGTAAATTTAACGGTGATGTATTTATTGCTCATGGAACATCAGATGATGTCATACCTGTCGATTATTGTTTTCAGTACCAACGCATGTTTTGGCTGCGATCTATGGGTCAGTGCGATAAGGAAGTTATTTTGCAAGCGGATCATACGTATTCCTCTATGGAAAGTACAAATGTGCTGCTAAACAAGACGAATGAATGGTTGTTGACCAATGAGAGACGTAAAAAAGAATGGAATGATTGGACCATTTAAACATTTTTTTTGGGAGGGATCTTATGGGAAAACCTTTAGAAATAGACGATTTATGGTCGAAGCGAATCAATGAAAGTTTAAATGGGATTGAATACGGAACAGTACAAATTATCGTTCATGACGGAAAAATTGTCCAAATTGAACGAACGGAACGAAGTCGCTTTGAACAAGAGGCGAAGGTGCAGCAGCAGGTTACGCAAACCACGAGTCAAGTAAAACAAGTCAAGCAAGCTAATAAGAGATTTCCATAGTGAAACATAAAACGGAATATGTCGACCAGACCACTGGAGACTTCTGAACCAAGCTAAATGAGCGGGGGAAAGAAGTCTTTTTATTTTTTAAAAAATATATAAGGGGCGCTGCACATGGCTAAAATTATAATTATTTCAGGAAGTCCATCGATTAAATCTAGATTAAACGGAATTTTGGATCATTCTTTTGAAGCATTGCAGAAATCAGGACACCAAGTACAGCGAATTTCTGTGCGTGATTTACCAGCAGAAGATTTGCTGCATGCTCGTTTTGATAGTACTGCTATTGTTGAAGCACTAAAACTTGTAGAAGAAGCAGAGGGTGTGCTTGTGGCTACGCCTGTTTATAAAGCAGCATATACAGGGATTTTGAAAGCATTTCTTGATTTGCTGCCACAGAAGGGGTTGGAACGGAAAACGATTTTACCTGTAGCGATAGGAGGTACAATCTCTCATCTACTAGCGATTGAATATTCACTGAAACCGTTACTTTCGGTTTTAGGAGCGCGAAATTTACTGGCAGGAGTTTATGTTCTTGATAATCAAGTGGTTTGGAATGAAAGCGGGAATCCCGTTTTATCAGAGGATATTACAGAAAGATTAAATGATTCTTTACAGCAATTTGGGCAAGAGGTTTCCTCACAAGCAGCAACTACAACCAATATAAAAGGGGTCTAAGAGAAATGAAAAGAAAATGGAATAAAGGTTTATTAGCGATTTTAGGATTCATTTTTGTTATTGCACTAGCAGGCTGCGGAACAAAATCGACTACTACAGCAACAGTGCAATCAACAGCTGCAGCATCAACTACTAATGCACCCATTCAAGAAGTAAAGGATAAAGATAATGTTCTTCGTATCGGATTTCAAAAATATGGCACGATGAATTTTTTAAAAGCACAAGGCAAATTAGATAAGGTGCTAGCAGATAAAGGTGTAAAGGTACAGTGGATTGAATTTCCGGGTGGTCCGCAATTACTGGAAGCTCTGAATGTAGGAAGCATTGACGTTGGACATACGGGTGAAGCACCGCCTATTTTTGCTCAAGCTTCCGGTACGCCATTGGTATATTTGGCACATGAACCAGCAAGTCCGAAGAGTGAAGGGATTCTCGTACCCAACAATTCTACTTTAAAGACGGTTGCCGATTTAAAAGGCAAAAAGGTTATTTTAAACAAAGGTTCCAATGTTCATTATTTGCTAGTAAAGCAGCTTGAAGCAGCTGGACTCAAGTATGAGGATATTCAAACGATATTTTTACCCCCTGGTGATGCCAGAGCGGCATTTGAACGTGGAAGCGGTGATGCTTGGGTCATATGGGATCCGTTTTTCGCTGCTGCTGAAGCTGCAACAAAAGCGAAGGTTTTGGTTGATGGTACCGGATCGGTTTCGAATACAGAATTTTACTTAGCATCACGTACTTATGCGCAAAACAACCCGAATACGATTAAAACTTTATTGGATGAATTGACCAAAGTAGATGTATGGGCAAAGGATAATAAGCATGAGCTTGCTACACAATTGTCGCCATTGCTTGGAATTGATGTTGCTTCATTAGATGTTGCCGCAAATAGAAGAGATTATGGCGTGCTGCCAATAGATGACGAAATTATAGCTCAACAGCAGCAAATTGCCGATACCTTTCTGAAGGTCGGTTTGCTTCCCAAAGCCATTGTAGTGAAGGATGCCGTTCTGCCAGCAGCAAAATAACACCGAATATACAACTAACTAAATCAGCAAGGAAAGGAAATGGTGGGCATGGAGGTTTTTTGGTTTATTCCAACACATGGTGATGGTCGTTATTTAGGTACGAGTTACGGAGGGAGAGCAGTAAGCTACCCTTATGTAAGACAAATCGCACAGGCTGCAGATGAGCTTGGATTTAGCGGAGTATTATTGCCGACAGGAAGGTCTTGCGAGGATGCGTGGGTTACAGCGTCTACTTTAATACCGGCTACTAAGTACTTGAAGTTTCTTGTAGCGGTTCGTCCAGGATTAATGTCACCAACGGTTGCGGCAAGAATGGCCGCCACGTTCGATCGTTTGTCGAACGGCCGATTGCTAGTTAATGTAGTTACGGGTGGCGATCCTGTTGAACAAGCAGGCGATGGTTTGTTTCTTGATCATGATTCGCGATATGAGCTAACGGATGAATTTTTAACGATATGGCGTCATGCTTTACAAGGAGAAGAAGTTAATTTCGAAGGTGATTATTTGAGCATTAAAGGTGGAAAGGTGTTATATCCACCTGTGCAAACACCGTATCCACCTCTTTATTTTGGCGGATCGTCTCCGATTGCTCAGCAGGTTGCAGTGGATCATGTCGATGTATACCTGACTTGGGGGGAGCCACCAGATCAAGTTGCTGAAAAAATTGCACAAGTCCGCAAGCTAGCCGCAGAGAAGGGGAAAACTGTTCGTTTTGGCATCCGACTGCATGTCATCGTTCGCCAAACGGAACAAGAAGCCTGGGCCGCGGCAGATCAATTAATCCAGTTTTTAGATGAAGATACTATTGCATCCGCGCAAAAAGTATTTGCTCGGATGGATTCCGAAGGGCAAAAAAGAATGTCGCAGCTTCATCTTGGTGATCGTGCAAATTTAGAGATCAGTCCGAATTTGTGGGCCGGTGTTGGGCTTGTCCGCGGTGGAGCAGGAACTGCTTTAGTTGGCGATCCAGAAACCGTAACTGCGAGAATGAAGGAATATGCGGCATTGGGCATTGAAACATTCATTTTTTCAGGTTATCCGCATTTGGAGGAAGCTTATCGTGTAGCAGAATTGCTATTTCCGCTTTTGCCTTTGACAAATCGCAACGAAGAAGAGGGCAATAGAGCTTTGCATACTACTTTCGCTAGTCCTTTTGGCGAAATTGTAGGTAATGAGCAAATTCCGAAGCAGAAGGAAGGGAATACTCATGAACAAAAGCCGGAAAAGCTTGCTTTTTAACGCAGTGCTTCCGTGGGGTCTTCCCATATTCATTGTTATAATGTGGCAGATTCTTGGACACAATGGTCTCATTTCTACCCGTGTTTTGCCTACTCCCATTCAAGTGCTTGAAGCAGCCTGGGGATTGCTGAAACAAGGATTGTTATTTAAATACATTGGAGTCAGTACAAGTCGTGGGTTATTGGGCTTTTTTATTGGTGGATCGATTGGTTTTATCTTGGGTTTATTAAATGGATTATTTCCTTTTTCCGAAAAACTAACCGACACTTCTGTGCAAATGGTACGAACGATTCCCCATCTTGCGTTGATTCCATTGGTTATCCTTTGGTTTGGCATTGGCGAAGAAGCTAAATTATTTTTGGTAGCCTTGGGAGTAACCTTTCCAATTTATTTGAACACCTTTCATGGCATTCGCTCTATTGACCCTGGGCTCATTGAAATGGGACGAGTATATGGATTACGGGGAACGGCGTTATTCTGGAAGGTCATTATTCCAGGAGCGCTTCCATCGATTTTAGTCGGCGTACGCTTTGGACTAGGCATCATGTGGCTCTCGCTTATAGTTGCGGAAACCATTTCAGCAGATTCAGGAATTGGGTACATGGCAATGAATGCTCGTGAATTTATGCAGATGGATGTCGTAGTAGTCAGTATTTTATTGTACGCCTTGTTGGGTAAATTATCCGATTATGCAGCTAAGTTTTTGGAAAAAAGATGGCTGCAATGGCATCCGAATTTTAAAAAAGCCTGAAGGAGGGGATAAAATGGCAAATCGTCAAGGAGGAGGACACCTTGTAATACGCGAGCTTTGTAAAAGGTTTGGCGATGCACAAGTACTGGGTGGAGTTAATTTAGATATTCAACCCGGTGAATTTGTTGCCATTGTTGGGCGCAGCGGATGCGGTAAAAGCACGTTGTTGAGACATGTGGCAGGTTTAGAAAAGCCATCGGAAGGATTTGTAAATGTAGATCGTGGTCAAGTAACTGGAATACGTGAAGATATTCGCGTACTATTTCAAGACGCTAGATTGCTCCCTTGGAAAAAAGTGATCGCTAATGTGCAAATTGGTGTGAAGTCGGGTGATAAAGACAAAGCGGAGCAAGCTTTAAAGCAAGTTGGGCTGCTTAAACGCGCAGATGAATGGCCAGCCGTTTTATCAGGCGGCGAACGTCAGCGAATTGCACTGGCAAGAGCGCTTGTTGGGGAACCGCGCTTATTATTATTGGATGAACCGTTAGGTGCGTTGGACGCGTTGACGCGAATTGAAATGCAGCGATTAATCGAAAGGCTTTGGTTGGAGCAGGGCTTTACTGTTCTGCTCGTCACACATGATGTTAGTGAAGCTGTAGCTTTAGCTGATCGTGTAGTGCTTATTGAGGAAGGGAAAATTGCTTTGGATGTGCGGATTGCTCTATCACGACCAAGGGAACGCGATAGCGGTTTTGCTCATTTTGAAAAATTGATTTTGGATCGTGTTATGGTGAAATCGGAATGGACAAATGAACCAAATGCAGCTAAGAAAAATTATTCTTTTTCAATCTAATTTTCGAAGGGATTTATGGTGGCAAGAGTCGTTCAAAATATTAAAAAAAACAGTGCATATGAATAGGAAAGGGCAGGCCGAAAATTCGTCTGTCCTCTATGCTGTTGCATGAAATATAGATAAAGAAGACCGGGGGAAGAGCCTCCGGTTTTTCCTATATTTTGACACTAAAACATAAATGATGTAATATATGAGCATATACTCATATATGCAATGGAGGTTGGCAATGGAGCGAACTGAATTAATAAGTGATGCTGCGACATCTCTAGCTTGTGAAAATTTAGATGAAGAAACACTTTTTATGGTCTCACAAACCTTTAAGGCTTTATCAGATGCAACGCGCATACGCATTTTGTATTTATTATCACAAAAAGAATGTTCCGTTAACGAAATAGCTGACGAATTGTCCTTGCTGCAGTCAACGGTTTCACATCAATTGCGCTTTTTGAAAAATTTGCGGTTAGTTAAATTTCGCCGAGCGGGCACGACGCTTTATTATTCTCATGATGATGAACATGTCGTTCATTTGTTGACTCAAGCGATTCATCATGCCAGCCATGATTAGAAAGTTGATGTAGAAGGAAGTGAAGCCCATGGAGCAATTACGTGTCAAAGGACTCTCATGTGCAAACTGTACACGGGAGCTGGAGCAAGAAATTCAAAAGCTTGAGCATGGCGAAGGAGCCACGCTTAGCTATAATAGCGGTCGATTGACGGTCCACCCTAAAGTATCTTTAGTTCATGTAGCTAAAATTTTGAAACAAGAAGGGGCTTATCTCGAGCAAATATTCGTTGAAGTTAGCTCGGATAAGCATAGCCATGAGCATGGAAACGAAAATAAGCATAGTCTCCATGATAATGAGCATAATCACAGCCATGATGACCACGAACATACCATCGGGGGTATTCATCTAAAGCTGATTGGTGCAGCGATCATTTTTGGAATAGGGCTGCTTTTGCAAAACCAGCTTCCCTCATTTATTACGATCGGATTTTTTTTAATGGCTATGGTGCTTGGCGGTTACGCAACATGGTTTAAAGGCTTGAAAAACTTATTGCGTTTTCGCTTTAATATCGATACATTAATGACCCTCGCCTTAGTTGGTGCGGTTTGCATTGGCCAATGGGAAGAGGCGACCACGGTGGCCTTATTGTTCGGATTAAATGAATTACTGGAAGGAATGGGGATGGAAAAGGCTCGCCGTTCTATGGAAGCATTGTTGAAAGCCGCACCGAAAGCAGCTATTTTATTTAAAGACGGGCAGGAAATAACGGTCCCCATTGCTTCTTTGAATGTAGGTGATATCGTTGTTATACGTCCAGGGGATCAAATTCCATCAGATGGGTTTGTGAAAGAAGGATCTAGTTCGCTTAATGAAGCGGCAATTACGGGTGAATCACTCCCGGTGGAGAAGGCCATAGGTGATCCTGTATTTGGGGGCAGTCTGAATAATGAAAGTGTACTAAAGGTCACTATTTCCAAGACTTATGAAGATTCTTCTTTGGCCAAAATTTTGCATTTGGTCGAAGAGGCACAAGATTCCAAAACACCGACACAGCTATTCATCCAGCGTTTCGCTGAATATTACACGCCAGTAATTATGATTATTGCCGTTCTTGCCGTCATTATTCCGCCTTTGTTATTCAACGGGAACTGGAAGGATGCGATCTATCAAGGTCTTGCAGTACTTATTGTGGGCTGCCCCTGTGCATTGATTTTATCTTCACCCATTGCGATTGTTGCCGGAATAACACGGAATGCGCGAAATGGTATTTTAATTAAAGGCGGAGCTTATTTAGAGCAGCTTGGCAAAATAAATACGATTGCTTTTGATAAAACAGGTACATTAACTAAAGGTGAGCCCTCTGTCGAAAAAGTGGTGGTTTATGACCAAAAACGGTTTTACGGTGTAGCTGCCTGCATGGAAAAAAACGCCTCACATCCATTGTCGCAAGCAATTTTGATGCATGTGCGGCAGCAGGCGGCAGAAGCAGATGGAGTAAACGCATATGAAGCAGATCATATTACAGCCGTTCCCGGACAAGGTATAACCGCCTCGGTTAACGGAGAAAAGTTTTGGCTTGGCAATGAAAAAGCGGTAGCCCATATTCGTTTACCTGAAAATGTACAAACGGCAATAGATCAGCTAAAGCAGCAAGCGTTCACGTTAGTTTTGCTTGCTGATCAAGCTCAAGTTTTGGGCATTTTCGGAATTGCGGATCAAATTCGTCCGGAAAGCAGAGCTGTGATCACTCAACTGCATCGTCAAGGGATTCAACATACAGTCATGCTTACGGGCGACCATAAAACAACAGCGGAAAAAATAGCGAAAATAGTCGGCGTGAAGGAGTATTATGCGGATCTTCTTCCAGAAGATAAAGTGTCTTCTATCCAAAAATTAGCCGCCCGCGGTGGTGTCGCCATGGTAGGCGACGGGATTAACGATGCGCCGGCATTAGCTGCTGCACAGCTTGGAATTGCGATGGGAAAAGGTACGGACAGTGCCATGGAAACGGCCGATATTATTCTATTGCAGGACCATTTGGGTAAGCTTCCTGAGGCAATTTCAATCGCCAAACGAGTGAATCGTTTGATTAAATGGAATATTTCCATCGCACTCGGTTTGAAGCTGATTGCTTTGCTGCTAACGATTCCAGGCTTGCTTACTTTATGGATTGCTGTGCTGTCTGATATGGGCGCGACGATCTTTGTTTCATTGTTAAGTTTGACGATTCTTATTCAGGGAAAGTCATTTCGGGTACGGGGGATTAGTAAATGAGCGTACTCGCGTTGATCATCGGTGGATTTATCGGCACTGTTTTACGTTATGAAGCGGGTTCGTGGTTGTCTTCTGTGACGGATCTTTTTCCATTGGGAACCTTGGTAATCAATTTATTGGGTTGTCTATTTCTCGGCTGGTTTCTGACCCTTTCTTTATTAGGCTTCCGAGTACGTATGGAAATTCGTTTGGGGCTGGGAACGGGCTTGACGGGGGCGTTCACCACATTTTCTACGTTTTCAAAAGAGTCGGTTGATCTTTTCATGCAAGGACATGGAGCTCTGGCTGCCATATATGTGTTTACAAGTATGGTGGGCGGGCTGCTTCTGACTTTATTAGGTGTGGGTTTGGCGAAATGGCAAGCAAGCCGCCGTAAGGGGGATAGGGCTGTATGATTTGGTTAATAGGCAGCAGTGGAGCGATCGGTGCGCTTTTACGATTTTATTTGGGCAAATGGATTGCGGGTAAAACTGGCATGCGATTCCCTTGGGGAACGTGGGTCATTAATTTGTCGGGATCGTTACTGTTAGGCATCCTTTTTGCTTTAAAAAAAGATGATGCTTTGCCGGAATGGCTGTGGCTGACGGCTGGAGTAGGCTTCTGTGGAGCATATACGACGTTTTCGACCTTTGGCTATGAGACAAGTCAATTGATGGAAAAGGGGCACTGGAAGAGTGCGTGTATCTATGTGCTTTCTTCGGTTGGCTTCGGATTGTTATTAGCCTGGTGCGGAATTAAAATGTTTTCGTAAAAAAGCAACTTTTATTCCCATTTTTCGTCAGATAAGTAAGATGAAATGAGGGATAATATGAAAAAAAGTGTAACGAATTTTTTAATTATGATGCTATTAGGCATGGTTTTACTTCTATCGGGCTGCTTTAACCATACGCCGAGTGTGACCTCATCTATGCAACCGACAATCCAGGAGATTAGTCCAGAGATTATTTCCTTGCCTTCGCCTTCATTTTCAGCTTCAACCTCTCCTTCGCCATCACCAATGGCAGCTTCAGCTGCTCCTGCTCCGCAAACAGAAAATGTGCGGATCCAATTAGATGCAGAGCCGAGTCTGCATTCACCGATCAAAACGCTCGTCTCCACGCTCCCACAGACTTATACGATTACTTTTGCTGCTGATATGGATCGTGCATCTGTGGAAAGCGCATTGCAGCAGCACCTTAAAGTGGTCGAATTTCATAAACCGGCGGATGCATATTTGTCCTTTCATTGGGACAATGATCGTTTGCTTAAGCTTGGTTTGGAACTCAAGAATTACAAGGGCACAGATATCGCACCTGTTAGCTACAGACTAGATGTAAACGGAGCACAGACAGCCAACAAACAAAAGCTTGAACATCCGCCTGCTTTTGAAGCTGTCTTATTTGATCCGCACCAAATTTGGCGAATATCTGCGGATGGAAAGACGGTAGAACAACAGAGCAATTTTACAGAGCCAGCTTATTTTCAATTGCTTGAGGGAGATCCGCGATATGCTTTGATCAAGCGCGCGACAACTTATTGTGAATGTGATGCTACCTATCCATTACTTTATTCTGTCTATGATTTGCTTGAAAAAAAGCTTGTTTCCTATCCTGTACAATTGCAAACGGATTATCGTGGACCGGGTGATTTTGTGGTCGATACAAGAGGATTTTTCTATACTAAGGCTGATGCACCGAAGAGTGATACCGCCTATTCCATACACTTGGATGATTATATTTATGGTGCCCATATAAGCCAAGACCGACAGCATGTGATTATGGCTGTCGGTCCTGTGGGAGCAGAGAAAGATCTCGATCTGTTTATTTACAATTTACTTGACGGTACTAAGAAGGTTGTCCCTAAGGCATTGCTCGGCGCTACATTTGAAAGTCAAGTATCTAGTCGCAAGGAGCCTGTATTGTTTAAAGATATCGGGGGACACATTTATTTTACGATGTTAGAACCAGTGGCTTATAAACAGCTTAGATATAGCTACTCCTGGGTTACACAACAGGTAAGTGCATGGAAATTGCCGTCTTTTGCCGATGAAGCATATAATTTCTCCGGTTCCGGCGATGGTAAATTTCGTCTCTATGGAAACGAATGGTTGGCAAAGGATGATGAAAAAATATCCAATCAGGCTATTCCTAATGGTGGAAGCTGGTTGTTTGGAACTCACAGTTATGTGTTTGAGGGCGCTCCAAGCACGCTGAAAATGTATGATGCAGATCAGAATAAGCTGATGATCATTAAGGATCTTTTGCCGAAAGGAAGTTATTATATCGGTAGCAGCTTGGATGGGAAGTGGAACTATATTGTTAGCGGGCACATTCTTTAAATATCGCCCCAGTCCAAGCTCGATGATTTGCTGTAATTGGTTACCTTTTGCTCGAAAAAGTCGGTTTTCAACCCATTCATATTACTGAAGCTTTCGACCCACTTCATTGGATGCTCGGTAATTTCGGGGAAGAGGATTTCCAAACCGAGTTTTTTCAAACGATCATTGGACAAATATTGAATGTATTGCGTAATGACTTCATCGCTTAAGCCATTTATTCCATTTTGGGTAATGTACAGTCCCCAAGCGATTTCATGCTCGACTGCTGTACGCATCATGTCGCGAAGACCTTCAACTAATTCATCCGTAAACAATTCAGGGTTTTCCTTGCGAATTTCGCGAAAGATCCCTTGGAATAGAGCCAGATGAGTTAGCTCATCCCGTTGAATATACTTAATTTCCGAAACGGTGCCCAACATTTTTCCTTGTCTGCCAAGTGCGTAGAAGAAGCTGAATCCGCTGTAAAAATAAATCCCCTCAAGAATATAATTTGCCATAATCGTCCTAACTAAATTAGGGATTGAAGGATCATCGATAAATTTCTCATACAGGTCGGTAATGAAGCGATTGCGCTGCAGCAGGTGCTTGTCTTCACGCCATTGATTGTATATTTGATCCCGCGCCTCGGAAGAGCAAACGCTATCGAGGATATAGGAATAGCTTTGGCTGTGAACAGCCTCTTGAAAGGTTTGTACAGTTAGGCAGAGATTGACCTCAGGTGCGGTAATGTATTCATTAATATTGGGTAAATTGGCGGTTTGCAAGGAGTCGAGAAAGATCAAAAAGCTAATAATTTTATCGTAGCTTTGTCGTTCAGTGTGAGACAGCAGCTTGTAATCTTTCGCATCCTGAGCGAGCGGTACTTCCTCCGGAATCCAAAAATTATTCATCATCGAGCGATACATTTTTGTCGCCCATTCGTATTTTACATTGTTCAATTCAATCAGGTTTGTCGTATTGCCGCCGATCATTCGGCGTTTTCCCCATTCACGATCCCCATGCTCATTAAACAGCTTTTTCTTCGTTAAGCCTACAGCAGGTGTTGCTTCATATGATTCCATGTAACTACATCCTCTCCGTTTTGAAATCATCTATTCGTTTTGTGCTTAGGCCGAACAGCTAACACAGTCCTCAACCTCTAGGCTTTTATTGCGGCAGTAGTAAACGGTCTTAACGCCATGCTCCCAAGCGGACATATAAAGCTCAAGAAACTGTTTTGCAGAAATTTCTGGTGTGATGTAAAGGTTAAAAGACTGCGCTTGATCGATATGTCGTTGTCTTATACCAGCCGCTTGAATACTCCAAAGCTGATCGATTTTGTGCGCTTCTTTGTAGTACCAAGTCGTTTCTGCAGTTAAATTGGGCGCAGTCTGCGGAATGACTGCATTTTTCTTTTCCTCGACGAAAAATTTATTGAAAATGGGATCTGTTCCAGCCGTAGAACCGGCAATTAACGAAGTGGATGCCGTAGGTGCAATGGCAAACATCCATGCATTACGTACGCCATAACGCGCGACTTCTTCTTGTAAAGCTTGCCACTGTGGACTTGAATAGCCTCGCTGTGTAAAATATTCGCCTGTTTGCCAATCGCTGCCTGTAAAAGCAGGATAAGCGCCTTTCTCCTTGGCAATTTCCATAGAAGCCTGAATCGCGCAATAGTTAATCCATTCGTATAGCTCGTCCGCTTTCTCGAGATGTGCTGCGGATTCCCAAACGATTTTCAATTGGGCGAGCATTTGGTGGTAGCCGCTTGTGCCTAAGCCGACCGCGCGGTATTTTTTGTTGGTAATTTCCGCTTGTGGAATCGGATAATAATTCAGATCGATTACATTATCCATCATTCGCATTTGGATGCGAACCACTTCCGCAACCTGTTCTTGACTATAAGCGCGGCCTAGATTTAACGAGGATAAATTACAGACGACAAAATCGCCGCTTTGCACCTTCGTGGTAATCATGCCATCTTCATGTGCGGTTGTAATTAACTCACTCGAACTCATATTTTGGCAAATTTCCGTACAAAGATTGGAGCAATAAATCATTCCAGCATGTTTATTCGGATTAGCCCGGTTCACGGTCTCGCGATAAAATACAAAAGGCGTTCCGGTTTCAAAACAGCTGGACAGAATTTTTTTCATAATGTCGATCGCAGGCACTTCATCCTTGGACAATTGTGGATTTGCTATGCATTCAGCGTATTTGCGTTCCCATTCTTCGCCCCAGCTATCTTCAATGGAGTAGCCCAATACTTTCCGTACTTCGTGAGGGTCAAACAAATACCAGCTTCTCCGTTCCTGTAAGGTTTTCATGAATAAATCCGGAATACATACCCCAGGGAAAATATCATGCGCCTTCATCCGATCGTCGCCATTATTGGTTTTCAGATCGAGAAAATCAAAAATATCCTTATGCCAAATATCCAAGTAAATAGCGACAGCGCCTGATCGCACCCCTAATTGATCGACCGCGAGCGCAGTATTATTATAATTTTTAATCCAAGGAATGACACCGCCGGCAACACCTTTAAAACCACGAATATTCGAGCCTTTACTCCGGACTTTACCTACATAAATGCCCATACCCCCGCCATGCTTGGATACCTGCGCGAAGCTTTGATCGACATTGTAGATGCCCCATAGGTTGTCGGGGACCGTATCGATAAAACAACTCGACAGCTGATGATGCGGTTTTCTCGCGTTGGCAAGCGTGGGCGTAGCGACTGTCATTTGTAGACGGCTTAACACATCATAAAACTGCTTGGCCCAAGTAAGCTGATCTTTTTCCAGCATGGCTAAATGCATTGCTACACCCATGAATAGCTCTTGCGGCAGTTCTAGGATTTGTTTGTTTCTTCCTTTAATCAAATAACGATCGGCTAAGGTTTTAAGCCCAATATAATTAAATAAATCATCGCGTTCCGGACGAATATAGGCTGCCAGCTCGTCAATTTGCGCTTTTGTATAATGTTCGAGAATATAAGCGCCATAAAGTCCTTGCTGCGTTAACTCGACAATCAACTCGTATAAGCTGTTTCCATAGCCAAAGTGTGCATAACTGCGATGGATCCCAGCTTCCTTGTAGAGATCATAGGCAAGCAGCTTCGACGCGACAAATTGCCAATTGGGCTCGGTTGCACTCGTTTTTTCAACAGCAACTTGAATCAACAAATGTTGAATCTCCTTAGTAGAAATGCCATTGCGAAATAAGGGAAGCAGCGCCGTTTCCAGCTCCAAGGGGTCACAATCTTTATAAGCCTCACAAGCAAAATCAATCACCTTTTTCATTTTCGCAAAAACCAATTGTTCAATCTCGCCATTTCTTTTGATAATCTCCATTTCTTAGCCTCCACTTTAAAAGTCTTTTAAAATACGAAAAGCATTCTCACCTTCTCCAAAACGAAGGTAAAAATGCCGAGAAAACACCGATTCATCCGATGATCTGAACACTTCCCTATCTCCCGTAGGTTGTTTTGTGTTGCTGAATAGGCAGGTCTCCTGGCTTCTGGGATCAACGTCTGCAACAGGCCTTCCCAATCCGCAAACGAATCAGTGGCATGCATTTGTTGTGACTCCCCCATTACAGTGGCGGGACCGCATCGGAATTTCACCGAACTTCCCTTTTAAACCTCGCACAGTTTGCAATTGATCTGTGAAAGGTACCTAGTCATACAATATGTAGTTATTGAATAACAATGTACAACAATATATAGTAAATGTCAAAATAAAAAATAGCTGCATTGGCAATCGAAGCGCGGATTTAGTAAACTTTAGTATAAAGGATGCAAATACCTAATAATAGCAGACTACAATAGAGAAACGAAAGGAAGAACTTTCGTGTTAAAACAACCTCGCAGATGGCGCGTTAAATTCATAAAGCGATTTCTGCTGTTGGCGCTTATGCTATTCCTATCGCATCCTTCGCTGCTCTTTGCGCATGCTTCGCTGCTCAAATCGATACCGGATGCTAATAGTCACAGCACTGCATCGCCTCAGCAAATTTCTCTTGTCTTCAACGAAAGACTGGAAAATAGTTTGTATTATATCAAAGTAATCAACGACAAAGGGCAATCAGTCACTACGAATAAAGCTTCTATGGATGAAACGCACACCCATTTGTCGCTGCAGCTCCCTATTCTAGCAGATGGCACCTATGTAACTACATATCATATTATTTCTGCAGACGGCCACCCGGTGGGGGGAAGTTACTTGTTTGCTGTTGGTTCAGGGCAGAACGACAATACATTTCTTCCGCCTAATCAGCAGCTTATGCAAGGGCATTTATTATCTTGGGATATGAGCTTACAGGATACGCTGCAATCCACTTCTCGAATCGTTTATTATTTCGCGCTGTTGTTGCTTATGGGCTGGGTGATCTGGTCGGCTTTGCTTAGAAATAACGATATAAGCTTCCAGCAAACACTCCGAAAATGGCGTACCGGTTTATTGCGTTTGTTCGTTATTGCCTTGATTGGACTGATATATTTTCATTATCAGGAGCTGTTGGGAGACGGCGGAGTCAACGAACTGCTCCGTTTGTTTAGCGGGACAAGCATCGGCATCTCTTGGCTCATAAGCTTTGTTCTGGCTTTACTTGGTTTTGTGATCCTCCAGCGTAAACGTTGGCTTGATATAGTATGGGTTCTAGCGATGATAGCAACCAAATGTATGAATGGACATGCCATTGCTTTCAAACCTGCGGATGTTACACTTGGGTTAGATGCAGTGCATCTATTTGCCGCCGCACTTTGGGTTGGCGGGCTTGCGATTGGCTTTGTGTTCTGGAAAAACAAGGCGTTTCTTGGTGAATGGTTACCGCGATTTTCCAGAGCCGCACTCGGTTCAATCCTTGTACTGACGATTACAGGAAGTATTACAACCCTGCTTTTTCTACCGAAGCTAAAGTATGTATTGTATACTCAATGGGGTACGCTTCTGCTCATAAAAGTCGGACTTGTTGTATGCGTTGCAATTGTGGGTTCAATCATCCGAATCTATCTTCGCAAATGGCGAGTGGAGCAAAAGGAGATTAGAACGCTTAGGTTGTGGTTAAAGCTCGATCTTATCCTGATGTTATTGGTTGTCGCCATTGTGGGTTTACTTACCTATGCTGCTCCGATTCCGGTAAATCAGCCTTTTAATTGGCACGAGATGGGGGAGAAAGCGCATCTAACGCTTACGATTAGCCCGAATATTCCCGGCACCAATTCGTTTGATTTGGAGCTATGGATGCCGGAGAAAACAGGGAAGCCCAAGCAGGTGGAATTCTTGTTGAAATACAAGGATGATTCGAGTATTGCGCCTATTCCTGTTCCGCTTCAATTGGTTGAGGATGCTAACTCCGATGCGGGTGCAGATAGCTTCGAAGGCTTCAAACGATTCGTATACAAAAGTGAGGGCTCCTATTTATCTTTTGCCGGCAAATGGGACCTTGAATTAAATATTCTCGATTCCACGGATGAGGAAATTCCGTTTACGAATGAAATGCTGCTTTATTGATTTCTCAATTTTTGCGAAAGAAGAATATTTTGCTTTATAATCTCATCGTTTTGCATACATAATTGGAGATATTCAGCTTGAAGCAGCGTATGATCTTCAGTTAGCTTAGAGAATTCAGTGAGGATGGAAGGCACCCATTGAAAAACAATCTCATTAGTGATGGAAAGAAGCAATAAGGGATCGTGCTTTACTAAAGCCAGCGCCTGCTGAATATCTAACAGTTTCTGTAAATGTTTCTCAGGGAGATGATTCAAAACGAACACTCCTTTAAATAAAATTAGTTTTGTATTACAGGGTTTACATTTATAAGCTAATGTATCACACGTTTTACTTTCGTGTCAAGAAGGGGGATTTCTAATGCATGAATTGGGAAAGCTGCTTCGTAAGCTAAGGGAGAAAGAATCTTTAAGAGATGTCAGCAGTAGGTCTGGAATCAGCCATACATATTTAGGGGTTATCGAAAAAGGCATCGACCAACGCACCGGAAATCCAATCAAGCCGACCCCCGAAACATTAAAAACACTTGCCAAGGCCTATAATTATTCTTACGAGGAATTGATGAAAAAGGCAGGTTATCTCTATGAAGCCAATGAAACCTATACGCTTGATAGGACCATGGAAAACAGGCAATCATCCGTAGTTGATTTGGTAAAGGTATTGAATGAACAGCCGGTTGTTTTTAAAGGGAGAGCGCTAAGTGAAGCGGATCGAAAAAAAGTATTGGACATGCTAACGCTGCTTCTTGACGAAACGTAGAAAAATGAAATGAAAATAGTTGCAATTTAAAATGGAACGTGATATATTTCTTTTTGTCGCTAAAAAGTGACGCGTTATCTTCGGGACGTAGCTCAGCTTGGTAGAGCACCTGGTTTGGGACCAGGGGGTCGCATGTTCAAATCGTGTCGTCCCGACCACTTTTTTAACTAAAAGCAGTTGCGGGTGTAGTTCAATGGTAGAACTTCAGCCTTCCAAGCTGATAGCAGGGGTTCGATTCCCCTTACCCGCTCCATTATTAAACGGTAAGCCTCCTGAACTTGGGAGGCTTTTTTGATTGCTTCTGAGTATCATGCAGATCTACCCACTCTCTAAATGGATAGATGATTGAACAATGGAGAGATAGCTAGGCACAAGTGGATCGTAAGAGCCTTATTTTGCTGAAAAAGCTTCAGTAGAGAGGGCTGAGGAACTAGGATGCTTTATTTTGCTGTGTTTGACTCTACAACATCATTTCATCGGAGATAAGATACTGACGTTCCCCGGAGAACACAAAAACAGGTCTAAAACCGAGAATAAGGAATTGACGTTCCGCGAATAGACAAGGGGATGCAATGAAGCAGCGTTTGATGTGATTTATGAAGCAACACGGAATGATGTATATCGAACGGTAATGTTCCTTGTGAATGATCCCAGTGATGCCTGTGATCTTGTCATGAGAGGTACTAACAGCGATGGAAAACGATGCCTACATTGAAGCTTTGATCGTCACTGAACGAATAGCGAATGGATGCGAAAAACGGGATCACAAAATAAGCAGATATTCACCAAAACGGCAAAAATCGACCCTCTATTTCGGGTCGATTTTTGCTGTGTTTAGAGTTTAATATCTTAACTGCATCCGCAGTTCAATACAGGCTTACGTGCGGCGAGCGTCTCATCCATCCGTTTTACAACGGTGGTATAAGGCGCATTTTGCACCAGCTCCGGCGTTTCTTCTGCTTCTCTAGCGATTTGGATCATCGTTTCGATGAAGCCGTCCAAGGTTTCTTTACTTTCTGTTTCCGTCGGTTCGATCATGATGCATTCTTCCACAATTAACGGGAAATAGACGGTAGGCGGATGATAACCAAAATCAAGTAATCGTTTGGCTATGTCAAGCGTGCGTACGCCCAGTTTTTTCTGACGACGGCCTGAGAGCACAAATTCATGCTTGCATGGGCGATCAAAAGCGACATCATAGTAAGGCGCAAGCTTTTTCATCATGTAATTGGCGTTAAGTACGGCATATTCGGAAACGGTTCTTAAACCGGCAGGACCGTAGGTGCGAATATAAGTATAGGCGCGTACGAGAATGCCAAAGTTACCGTAAAATCCTTTGACTCTGCCGATCGACTCAGGATAATTACTGTCAAAGGTAAAGGAGCCGTCGTCCTTTTTAGCAACCAAGGGTGTAGGCAGAAAAGGAATTAATCGTGCTTTTACACCTACGGGGCCAGCGCCAGGACCTCCGCCGCCATGCGGAGTACTCATGGTTTTATGCAAATTCAGATGGACGACATCAAAGCCCATATCGCCGGGGCGTGTAATCCCCATGATTGCATTCGCGTTTGCGCCGTCATAATAGAGCAATCCGCCTGCTTCATGGA
Source organism: Bacilli bacterium (assembly GCA_028287395.1). Taxonomy (GTDB): domain Bacteria; phylum Bacillota; class Bacilli; order Paenibacillales; family NBRC-103111; genus Paenibacillus_AC. The sequence continues at coordinate 14,416 of JAQBPR010000267.1, read as the reverse complement.
CGATTTGGGCAATCTCGACAATTTGCTCTTCGAACAGACCTAGTGTGTTCGGATTCGTAAGCATTAATGCTGCGGTGTCAGGTCCAACAACGGCACGAAGCGCATCCAGATCAACTAATCCCAGTTCATTCGAACGGATCGTTATGGTTTCGAGCCCTGCAACTGTAGCGCTTGCGGGGTTTGTTCCATGTGAAGAATCCGGAACGATTACTTTGGTGCGATGATCTCCGCGACTTTCATGGTAAGCACGTATCATCATTAAACCGGTCCATTCCCCATGAGCTCCGGCAGCAGGCTGCAGGGTAACACGATCCATTCCAGTAAGCTCTGCTAAATCTTGCTGCAATAAATAGAGTAACTCCATCGCCCCTTGGATCGATTCCTCTGGCTGGTAAGGATGTATCTTCGCAAATCCGGCAAAGCGCGCAACATCCTCATTGATTTTCGGATTGTACTTCATCGTACAGGAGCCGAGCGGGTAAAATCCATTGTCTATGCCGAAATTCCGTCGGGATAACGCCGTATAATGGCGGATGACATCGACTTCATAAACCTCAGGTAATTCAGCAGCTTTTTTACGTAAAAATTCGGCAGGTATGATGTCTGATACTTCTATTTCAGGTACATCGCATGCAGGAAGCGCATACGCCGTTCGTCCAGGCTGACTTAATTCGAAAATGAGCGCTTTATCGTGCTTTACGGTTGTCATAGGTTGATCGCCTCCAAAACGGAAATGAGCTGGTCGATTTCATCACGGGTTCTTTGCTCTGTTACAGCTACGAGCATATGTCCTTTGAGTTCAGGATAATCCAACCCCAGATCATAGCCGCCAATAAAGCCTTGTTGTAAAAGCTTGCTGTTGATTGCTTTCAAATCCGCTGAGGTGTTGAGTTTGACGACAAATTCATTGAAAAATGGCGCCTTGAATGCAAGCTTCATCGATTTGGAAGCAGCAAAGCGAGCTGCGGCATAATGCGCTTTTTGCAGATTCAAACGAGCGACATCTTGAATGCCTTGCTTGCCCATCACGGACAAATAGACGGATGCACACAGCGCAAGAAGCGCTTGGTTGGAGCAAATGTTGGACGTGGCCTTCTCGCGGCGTATATGCTGCTCCCGCGCTTGCAGCGTTAGCACAAAGCCGCGTTTGCCGTCGCGATCGACGGTTTGTCCGACGATGCGTCCGGGCATGCGGCGCATCCATTTCTCCGCAACGGAGAAGTAGCCGCAGGTTGGGCCACCTAGCGCAGCAGGGATGCCAAACGGCTGAGCGTCGCCGACGACGATATCAGCGCCAAGCTTGCCGGGCGCTTCGATTAGTCCGAGTGAGAGCGGATTGCAGCTCACAACAAGAAGTCCGTCCACTTGGTGAATGATCGGCTCGATGGCAGCAATATCTTCGATATTGCCGAAAAAATTCGGCGATTGGATAATGACGGCTGCCGTCCGATCGGAAACATGTGCCGCAAGCTGTGCGAGATCGGTCACACCATGCTCACAGCCGATTTCGATGACTTCCAGATTTAATCCTTTAGCTGAAGTGCGCAGGATTTGCCGGGCTTCGGGATGAACGGCACGCGAAACGATCAAGCTGCTGCGTTTTGTGGCTCCGCTTGCCAGTGCTCCAGCTTCAGCAAGGGCGGTGGACCCATCGTACATGGATGCATTGGCAACAGCCATTCCTGTCAATTCACAAATAAAGGATTGAAATTCAAATATAGCTTGCAGCTCGCCTTGACTTATTTCCGGCTGATAAGGCGTGTAGGCGGTATAAAATTCGGATCGTGATATAACGTGATTAATGACGACCGGAAGATGGTGATCATAAATCCCAGCTCCTAAAAAGGAAGCATAACGGTCAAAATCAGCATTTTTCCCGGCTAGCTTTCGCATGTATCTTAATAAGGTTTGTTCATCCATTTTTTCGGATATGTTCATTTCACCCTGAAAGCGAACGCCCGCAGGAATATCTGCAAACAATTCTTCAATTGATGAAATCCCGATGGCTTCCATCATTTCAGTGCGGTCTCGATCAGTCATCGGTAAATAACGATGTGTCATTTGCTCAGCTCCTGGTTCTTGAATAGAATGGGGTTTTTACTACTTTGGCCAGCAGTCGTTTTCCACGGATTTCAATATGCAGCTCAGTACCCAAAGCGGCATTCGCGGTAGGAATTAAAGCTAAACCAACACTGGTTTTGTAGGTTGGTGATTGTGTGCCGGTAGTTACTTCGCCGACCTGCTGTTCTCCAACATAGACTGGATAATGTGGGCGCGGGATGCCGCGTTCAATCATTTCCACGCCAACGAGTTTGCGAGGAGCGCCGTTCCGTTTTTGGACATCAAGCACCTCTCTTCCGATGAAGTCGCCTTTATCTAACTTAACAAAGAAACCGACGCCTGCTTCAATCGGAGTGATCGTTGCGGAAAGCTCCTGTCCGTACAATGGCAATCTTGCTTCAAATCTTAAAGTATCTCTTGCTCCCAAACCGGTAGGGATCAGTCCTTCAGCCTGTCCTTCTAATAAGAGAAGCTCCCATAATACAATGGCATCCTTGCTGCGTAAGTATAATTCGAAACCATCTTCACCCGTGTATCCAGTGCGGGATACAAGCGTAGTAACATTTCCAACCAACACGTTTTGAGCAAAATAGAAGCCTTGCAAGCTGCTTAGATCAAGGGTGGTGAGCCGTTGTAATATTTGCTCTGAAAGCGGCCCTTGTAAAGCTAGTAATGCTGTTTCGTCGGAGATGTTTTGCAGAGCTGCATCATGGGGGAGATGCTTGCGCAGCCATGCGATATCCTTATCGATGTTGGAAGCATTGATCACCAACATATATTGATCCTCACTGAGCTTATAAACGAGTAAATCATCGACAACTCCGCCATCGGGATAACACATTAAGCTGTATTGCGCTTGGTTCAACTGCAGCTTGGATACATCGTTGGTTGTCACATGTTGAAGGAAATTTAAAGCGCCCTCTCCAGTGATGAGGACTTCGCCCATATGAGCCACATCGAATAATCCTGCTTGTGTGCGAACGGCATCGTGCTCTTTTTGGATGCCGGAAAACTGTACAGGTAAATCCCAGCCTCCGAAATCAATGGTTTTCGCGCCATACTTTGCATAAATCGGAAAAAGCGGTGTTTGTTTAAGCGTCATTATTTTCGATCACCTCACTCCATATTTTCCTCTGCATTGTAAATATATAAAACAAAAACAGAGCCAAAAAAGACGTATATGCATATGTTTTGATGGTTGAGAAACTTTGACGTAACAGATATGTATGCCGTAAACTTTCCACTCGACATACAAATCTTCCACTACAAGTTTCTCAACAACCTCGACGTATATGCATACGTTTTTTTCAGCTCTGTCCGTTTACCTGAGAGTTGTCTATTAACTGAATGCGAAGTTAAAAGTTGCCCCTTGGGTGTCCCGCGAAATGCAGGATCTCTCCAGAGATGCGTCAAGCAAAGGTCCTTTTGCCTGAGAGATTCACATTGCTGCTTACTCCTTCGGCGTTACTTTCAAGGTATAAGCTGAACAAACGATTCTCTCTTTGCTCAATTCACACTAAAGTAATCTCTCCCTAAACCATCATTCGCTTTATAAAATTCAAGAACTATAATCTTCATTATTCTTGACATGGCTTTCCTTTGTCAATACATTTTTTTGTTCGCGCATATGGTTGCTTTACCTTCATTTATTGAGCATAATATAAAGTAAAATATACACATAAGGTGAGGCGTTATGAATGAGCGAAGTATTGGCAAATCTTTTATACAGTAAAGAACATGAATGGGTACGTATCGTGGACGAGCATCGAATCGTTGTCGGAATCACGGATTTTGCCCAAGCTCAGCTTGGTGATATCGTCTTTATCGAGCTTCCTGAGCTGGGGAATGCTGTTGCAGTGGAAGAAAGTATGGGAAGTGTGGAGTCGGTAAAAGCGGTTTCGGATATTTATTCCCCTGTGAACGGTAAGGTCGTTAAAATTAATCAAACGCTCGAATCCGCTCCGGAACAAATCAATGCAGAACCTTATTCGACAGGCTGGATAGTGGAAGTAGAAATTAGCGGGAAGGATGCGTTGGCGCATCTATTGACACCCGAACAATATGGAAGCTTGATCGGCGCCGGTGAGTGAAATGACGACGTCAACTGCCGGCAGGAAACCGGATTGGCTGAAAATTAAAATCCAAACCAACGAGCATTTCAATGAATTAAAATCGATGATGCGGGAAAGAAATCTAAATTCCGTTTGCGAGGAAGCCAAATGTCCGAATATATTTGAATGCTGGAGCAACAGAACGGCAACCTTTATGATCTTGGGCAAAATATGCACGCGCGCCTGCCGTTTTTGTGCAGTGACTTCCGGTCTTCCTTCGGAATTGGATTTGGAAGAACCGCAGCATGTCGCCCAATCCGTTTTGGAGATGGGACTTAAGCATGTGGTGATCACTTCCGTAGCTAGAGATGATTTGACCGATGAAGGATCTTCCGTTTTCGCGCAAACTATCCATGCAATCCGCAGGCTTAATCCGTTAACAGGAATTGAAGTGCTAATCCCTGATTTCGGCGGTCGAAAAGAGCTGCTTCGCAACGTAATGGATGCAAAACCGGATATTTTAAATCATAATATGGAAACCGTAGAACGTTTATCGGATCATGTGCGGGCCAAAGCCAAATATCGCCGTTCACTCGCTTTATTGCACAATGCCAAAGAAATCATCCCAGGGCAAAAGACCAAATCAGGCATTATGCTTGGTTTAGGTGAAACGGCAGAGGAAATTGTCCAAACGATGCGAGATTTACGGGAAGTCGATTGTAATATTTTGACGGTGGGGCAGTACTTACAGCCCACAGAAAAGCATTTACCGATTATTAAATATTATACGCCGGAAGAATTTCAAACCTTTAAGAAAATAGGCATGGAGCTAGGGTTCTCTCATGTAGAATCTGGTCCTCTGGTTCGCAGCTCCTACCATGCGCATGAACAAGTGCAGCAAGCAGAGATTCATTAAAGCGAGGTTATTTTATGTCCAAAAATTATAATATTGTCGTGCTTGGCGGTGGAATTGGCGGTTATGTTGCAGCGATACGCGCGGCACAGCTTGGCAAGTCTGTTGCGATTGTAGAACGTGGTAAATTAGGCGGCACCTGCCTCCATCAAGGCTGCATCCCGAGTAAAGCATTGCTGCGCAGCGCCGAAGTTTTCGCGATGATGCGCAACAGTGAGGAATATGGCATTGTCGCGTCCGATGTGAGCTTTAATTTTATTAAAGTCCAAGAGCGCAAACAAAAGATCGTCGATCAGCTATTTAAAGGCGTTCAATATTTGATGAAGAAAAATAAAATCGATGTCATTGAAGGCGTCGGGCGGATTATTGGCCCTTCGATTTTTTCGCCAAAAAGCGGAGCTGTGGCCGTTGAATTGGCGAATGGTGAAATAGAAACGCTCATTTCCGATAACTTAATCATTGCAACGGGTTCGAGACCGCGTTCTTTGCCTGGTTTGAAAATAGACGGAACCTATGTGATGACGAGTGATGAAGCATTGCAAATGGAAGCTTTGCCTAAATCGATCGTGATTATTGGCGGTGGTGTAATCGGCGTGGAGTGGGCATCGATGCTGAGTGATTTTGGCGTTGATGTGACCGTTGTGGAATATGAACAGCGCCTTGTACCGACTGAAGACGAAGAAATATCGAAGGAATTAGAGCGATTGTTTAAAAAACGCAAGCTGAGAATTATTACGGGCGCTAAAGTAAATCCTGAATCCGTGGAAATTGTAGACGGTTCGGTGCGTTTAGAGGCGGAGTATAAGGGCGAAACCATCGAACTGCAAGCAGATAAAGTGTTGGTTTCTGTAGGCAGGTTGGCAAACGTCGAAAATATCGGACTGGAAAGCACGGATATTAAATTAGAACGCGGCGTCATTCGTGTAAACTCCCGCATGCAGACGACCGAATCACATATTTATGCTGTAGGCGATGTAGTTGGTGGCTTGCAATTAGCGCATGTGGCAAGTCATGAAGGTATATTGGCGGTAGAGAACATTGCTGGGTTAAATCCACATGTTCACGAATCCCATCTCATTCCGAAATGTATTTATTCCCGACCTGAAATCGCCTCTGTGGGTTGGACAGAAAAACAAGCGGTTGAGCGCGGACATCAAGTCAAAGTAGGGAAATTTACGTTTAAGGCTATCGGGAAAGCGCTCGTTTATGGAGATACCGATGGATTTGTAAAAGTTATCGCTGATAAAACTACCAATGATATTTTGGGAGTACATATGATCGGCCCGCATGTGACGGATTATATTTCCGAAGCAGCCTTGGCTCAAGTACTTGAAGCAACGCCGTGGGAAGTTGGAAAAACGATTCATCCTCATCCCACTTTATCCGAAGCCCTTGGAGAAGCGATGTTAGACGTGGATGGCATGGCGATTGGGATGTAATATTTTTTTAATTTTTAAGGAATGCATTACTTGCAACGAGGGGCATTTTTGCTTATAATTGCTTTTAATAAGTCATACATGAATGAAATGCCATGATGGAGAAAAGTAAGCAGTGCCTCTTGAACAGGGAGGAGACGTCGTAGATTGAGAGCGTCTCTACAGAAACAGGCTGTCGAAGTTCACTCCTGAGCAGTCCCTTGAACTTAAGCGAAGCTTCGCTTTTAAGTAGCGGGTACCGGTAGCGAGCCGTTATTTCGTAATGAAGTGAGGATCAATTATTCAAAATCGCTGTTTACTAAGTGATTTCCGTAATAATTGTCTTAACAAGGGTGGTACCGCGAAGCTTTCGTCCCTTTTTTGAGGGGATGGGTGCTTTTTTTGTTTGTCTGAATGAGTTTTGATTAAGTTTTTTATTAAGCTTTTGATTATGTGTCTGACCTAATGTTTTTCAAATGGTTGATAAAGGGTAGATAAAGGGTAGATAAAGGGATAGTGGAAAGTGGGAATAGGAGCTGGAAAGTTTACGGCCTGCCTTTGAAATGGTATACATTCAACTAAAAAAAATAATCAAAGTATGTCATTTCAAGAGCAGGTGTAAGCTTCTATTCCAGACTTGCAACGGTATAACTTTATCTATAGTTTTCTAAGGTTAATTGTTTTAATTCAGAAAAGGAGGCAATAAGTATGAAACAACGTTTAGAAGCATTAAAGCTCGAAGCGCTGCAAGAGCTCAACCAAGTAAACGACATACCGCAATTAAATGAAATGCGGATCAAATATTTGGGTAAAAAGGGACCTCTAACTGAGGTGCTTCGCGGCATGGGGGCATTGAGCGCAGAAGAACGCCCGCTGATTGGTCAAGTGGCGAATGATGTGCGCGCAGCGATTGAACAAGTTATTGAAGCGAAGCAGCAGCAATACGAGCAAGCGGAAACAGCCATGCGATTGCAATTGGAAACAATCGACGTTACGCTGCCAGGCAAATCGAGTGGATTAGGTTCAATTCATCCGCTTAGTAAGGTGATTCAAGAGGTAGAGGACATTTTTATCGGCATGGGATATACGGTTGAAGAGGGACCTGAGGTAGAGCAGGATTATTATAATTTTGAAGCGCTAAATTTGCCGAAGGACCATCCGGCGCGCGATATGCAGGATTCTTTTTACATTACGGAAGATATTCTCATGCGTACGCACACTTCGCCTGTTCAGATCCGGACGATGGAGCGTTTGAAAGGCGCTGTTCCCGTTAAAATTATTTGTCCCGGCAAAGTATATCGCCGTGACGATGATGATGCAACGCATTCGCATGTTTTTACGCAAATCGAAGGTTTGGTAATTGATCGTCATATCCGGATGAGTGACTTGAAGGGTACTCTTTTACAATTCGTTCAGGAAATGTTTGGAAAGCAAACGGAGATTCGCCTGCGGCCAAGCTTCTTTCCCTTTACCGAACCTAGTGCTGAAGTAGACGTGACCTGTGTTATATGTAACGGAAACGGCTGCAAGGTATGTAAACAAACCGGATGGCTGGAAATATTAGGATCCGGTATGGTGCATCCCAAAGTATTGGAAATGGCAGGTTATGATCCGAAAGAGTACAGTGGTTTTGCTTTTGGCATGGGCGTTGAACGGATTGCGATGTTAAAATATGGAGTAGACGATATTCGCCATTTTTATACGAATGACTTGCGGTTTTTGAAGCAATTTTCACACATTTAAGAGAGGAGTGAACCTAAATGAAGGTATCTTATCAATGGTTGTCGGATTATGTGGATTTAAATGGATATACAGCGACAGAGCTGGCGGAGAAATTAACGCGCAGCGGTATTGAAGTGGATACGGTGGAGAATCGCAATAAAGGGATCGATAACATAGTTGTCGGTTATGTTAAATCGCGTGAAAAGCATCCGGATGCGGATAAGCTAAGCGTTTGTATTATTGATGCCGGCTTGAGTGAAGAACTGCAAATTGTTTGCGGCGCAGCGAACGTAGCAGCCGGACAGAAGGTTCCAGTTGCTTTGGTTGGCGCTAATTTACCGGATGGCTTGCAAATTAAACGAGCTAAGCTTCGTGGTGTGGAATCACACGGCATGATTTGTTCCGCAAAGGAGCTGGGTCTAAACGATCGCTTGCTGCCTAAGGAAATTCAGGAAGGTATTTTTGTACTTCCAGAGACTTCTGTCATTGGTGCGAGCGTTCTTGATCTATTGGCCATCCAAGATGAAGTGATGGAGCTGGATTTGACGCCGAATCGTTCGGATTGCTTAAGCATGCTTGGGGCGGCCTATGAAATTGCCGCTATTCTGGGTCGCGAAGTCAAGCTGCCGAGCGTGGAATTGAGCGCGGAAGCAGGCTCAGCAGCTTCGCGCACTAAGGCAGCGGATCGCATCCGCGTGCAGATCAGCGCGCCGGAGCAATGCGCGCATTACGCAGCGCGCCTCATCGAAGGCGTGCGCATCGGCCCTGCGCCGCTATGGCTGCAGAATCGCCTCATGGCGGCTGGCATCCGTCCGATCAACAACATTGTCGATATCACCAACTACGTCATGCTGGAGTACGGCCAGCCGCTCCATGCCTTTGACGCAGATGCGCTCGACAATGGCAGCATTGACGTGCGGTTGGCTCGCGCCGGAGAGCGCATCGTCACTTTGGACGATGTCGATCGCGCGCTTGAACCGCACATGCTGCTGATTACGGACGGAACGAAGCCGGTGGCGATTGCCGGTGTCATGGGCGGCGCTAATTCGGAAGTCACCGCTGCGACGCGCAATATTTTGCTTGAATCGGCGAAATTCGCCGGTGGTTCCGTGCGCAAAACATCGCGTCAGCTGGGACTTCGTTCCGAAGCAAGCTTGCGCTTTGAAAAAGAAGTCAACCCAGAAGCTGTCATCGCCGCATTGAATCGGGCTGCTGCACTCATTGCTGAATATGCAGGCGGCGAAATTGCGGATGGCGTGGTTGAGGCCATGTCCAGCCAATCCGAACCGACGCAAATTGAGCTTAGCTTAACGAAAGTAAACAACTATCTGGGTACAGCATTGTCGTTAGAAACGATCCGAGTGATTTTGCGTCGCTTGCATTTTAGTTATAGCGAATCAGGCAGCGACAGCTTGCTTGTGCATGTACCAAGTCGTCGTGGTGATATTACACGCGATGTGGATTTAATTGAAGAGGTTGCCCGACTTTACGGGTATGATCAAATTCCAACCAGCTTGATGAACGGCGTTACAACAGCAGGCTCATTAACTAAAGAGCAAACGATTCGCCGGATTGTGCGACAAATCCTTGCGCAAAGCGGGTTGCATGAAGTGATCAGTTATACCTTTACCCATCCAGACAAAATTCAACAATTTCCGGGGAAATATTCGCCGACTCAACCTGTTGCATTAGCTTTGCCGATGAGTGAAGACCGCAGCACATTGCGAACCAGTTTAATTCCGCATTTGCTTGATACCGCAGAATATAACCGCAACCGCAGTATAGACGATGTGGCGATTTTTGAAATTGGAAAAGTTTTTTTGAGCACAGAACAAAAGCTGAGCAAGCTTCCTGAGGAACGTCTTTTACTTTCGATCTTACTCACAGGCAACAAGCAAGCGACGCATTGGTCAGGTAAATCGGCCAAGGTTGATTTTTATGATCTGAAAGGTGTTTTTGAAAAAGTCAGCGGTTATTTTGGCTTGAACGAAATTGAATTTAAAGCGGCGCAACCGCAGGGATTCCATCCCGGAAGAACGGCTGAGATTATTTTGCAAACGCACAATGGAGAAATTATATTAGGTACTCTGGGGCAATTGCATCCTGATTTACAGCGGGCGCATGATTTAGAAGACACTTACATTCTGGAGCTGGAAATGGATACGTTAAGCCGATATGTGAGTACAACGATTCAATATCAAAGCTTGCCGCGTTATCCTGCGATTAGCCGAGACATTGCTGTTGTTGTGGCTGCAGAAGTTGCAGTAGGCAAATTGCAAGCTAAAGTGAAGGAAATAGCAGGCGCCATATTGGAATCCATTCAAGTATTTGATATATTTACAGGCGAGCGTTTGGGAGTGGGCAAGAAAAGCGTAGCGTTGTCATTAGTTTACAGAAACTCTGAACGTACGCTAACCGATGAAGAAGTAATCCGTGTGCATGGCGAAGTTGTGGAGGCACTTGAACAAACATTTGCCGCTGAACTGAGAAAATAGCAGGAAAAACAATGCCCATTAGCGAATGTATTAGCAAAATGGCCGACGAATAGGAGGGATTCCTTAATGAGCGCCGAGGAGAAAACAAGAATTTCAGTCGATATATTTGGAACGAGTTACAAGCTTGTAGGAAGCTCCAGTGTCAGTTACATGAAAATGGTAGCTGCTCATGTAAATGATCAAATGCATCATATTTCTGCTGTGCTTCCGCTTCTGGAATCATCCAAGGTTGCTGTCTTGGCATCAGTGAATATTGCGGATGAATTTTTTAAGCTTCGCAAAGAAAATGAGCAGTTCCAAAGCGAAAAGGATAAGCATGCTGAAACAGAGGCAAAGCTTCGTAAATTAACGGAGCAGCAGTCGTTGCTTGAACAACAGCTTATCGAAGCTAAAGATAAACAAGCGCGTACTGAGGAACGACGCATTCAAGCGGAGTCCGGGCTTCGCGGCGTTCAAGCTGAGCTGCAAGAAACGCAAAAAAATCATCAAGACCTGCAAGATCAGCTTCAGGCTTTGAAGCTTGATCTTGTGCAAGCACAAGAAGAGCAAGCTAAACAACGTGAGGCATTGATTGAGCACCAGCAGCAGGTCATGCATTCCGAATCAGCAGAACAGCAAAAGCTGCAGGATGAGAACGCTGCTTTGAGACGGGAATTAGAGCAAGAAAGACAGCGCTGGACCCATCAGAAAACAGAAGACCAAGATCTTGCTCATGATCATCAGAAATTGACGATTGAATATGAAAAGCTGAAAAAAGAGTATAATGAATGGATCGAGCTAGTCATGGAAAAAGAAGAACCGAATTGAAAAAGCAGAACTGCTGTGATTGCAGCAGTTCTGCTTTTTTATTGTATAGATGCTTGGAACGGCGCAGCCGTTTATCTTTAATATTAGAATTCTATAATGTTACAATACTGTTTATGTGAAAAGCGATCATAAACAATCAACTAAACCTGTAGTGGGAAGAACACAAATAAAACGTTATACGACAGTGGCACGAATAAACTGTCATATAACGTTTTATTTTCTCATTTTTTTTAAAAAATTAAAATCTCTTGGGATACTTAACTTTTTATTTTACTCTCCTAACAACGAGAAAAATATACTCTAAAAATTGAGTATATATTCCATTTTGTGTTTGTGGTATGAATCTAATAGCCTGAGTAAGGCAGGCAGTAACAAATGGAAAAGTATCATTTTACAGCTGAGACTAAACATAAATCTATAGTTGGAAACCAACCTGACTATAGATTTGAGGGTATTTTTAAAAAAATGGAGGGATTTATGGATGAATCAAGAAAAGATTTCACGTAAACATGCAGTAGTTATCGGAGGAGGTATTTCAGGATTACTGGCAGCCAGGGTTCTAGCAGGACATTTTGAAAAGGTAACCGTTTTCGAAAAAGATAATATTCCCACAGACCCTGATTTCCGAAAAGGGGTACCGCATGATCGGCAGCCGCATTTAATGAATACAAAGGGAGAGATGATTATATCCAAATATTTCCCTGGTTTTTATGAGGAAATTGATAAGGAAGTTGATGAGGAAATTGCTCGTTTGAATACAGAGAGTTTCGCGTTTTTTCAAAATGGCTGTTGGAAAGTTCATTGTAAAACTAGAGTAGACTCTCATTTAATGAGCCGTCCCTTTTTAGAATATCACGTTAGACGCAGGTTACAAGATTTTCAGAATATTCATTTTTTACAAGGGCATCATGTAGATGAATGGGTCATTGATAAGGTGAATAATAGAGTGAAAGGGATTAGCTTCAAAAATCAAGAAAGTCGACTGGAGAATATTCAAGCGGATCTTTTTGTGGATGCAAGTGGACGAGGTTCAAGAATGCCCAAATGGTTGGAATCGAATGGCTACGGAATTTTATCTGAAGAAAAGGTAGAAGTTAATGTAGCCTATTTAAGTCAAATATTCCCTCGTTCGCAAAAGGAAGACTTTACAGCGATATTGATTTATCCGACGGCTCCGGAAGACACTAGAATGGGAGTTATCTTTCCAATGGAAGCTAACCGTTGGCATGTCAGTATGGTAGGTCTTCTTGGAGATCATCCAAAGATCAGTGACGATGGACTTAAGGAATTTGCCAAAAGCTTAACTCGTCCCGATATTTATGACGCCATCCATAATTTAACTCCTTTATCCCCTGTCTCTTCTTTTAGATTTCCGGCAAACGTTAGAAGATATTATGAGCGAATGGCAAAACTTCCGGATAACCTAATTGCAATAGGAGATGCTGTTTGCAGCTTTAATCCGATTTATGGTCAAGGAATGTCCGTAGCAGCGATGGAAAGCGAAGCATTGGATGTAATTTTGAGTCGAAAAGCGAATAGCCAACATTTTTCCAAATATTATTTTAAAAAAATCAAAAAAATAATTAACAACGCATGGATGGCTTCAATTGGTGAAGATTTAAGGTATCCTCTTGTTAAAGGAAAACGGTCTCTAATGATCAAGTTTTCACATTGGTATCTGGCACAATTATTTGAATTATCCTCTTTCAATGCCAAAATATGCGGAACCTTTTTCGAGGTGCAGATGTGCATTGAAAAACCGACTAAACTGTTTAAGCCTTCGATCTTTTTCAAAGTAATTCAACATAGTTTGGGGTTAACAGGAACATATAAGCCGAATTTGGAACGACCGAAGCAGAAAAATTTGAATAGTCATATGTAATGAAATGAACATTACTGAAGAGCAGCCCAAAACTAACACAATTATAGTGAATGAAGCAAACAAAACAGAAAACAATCAACCCGAACCGCTTTATGCTGGCTCGGGTTGGTTGTTTTCTGTTTTGAGTTCTGCAATAGGGGAAAATGCTTAAAGCTTCACTGCTTCCATCAATTTCCCTGAAATTCCATGCTTAGGCAAATCGGCTAGCTTCAATAATTCAGGTACAGCCGTATGTGGTTCCTGACCCGTTGCATGCATTCCTGTGCGAATGGTTCCGGGGTTATACATGTTGACTAAGATATCGTAGCGTCCTTCTTCCTCTGCAGTTGTGCGTGTCAGTGATTCAAGTCCTGCTTTACTTGCACTATAAGCAGCGAATCCGCCAGCACCATTCTGTGCAAGCGAAGAAGTAATATTGACGATTCTTCCGTAATTTTGTGCTCTCATTAAAGGGAGACACGCACGAATGATTAGAAAAACACCAGTTAAATTAGTAGCCAGTTGATTGTTCCATGATTCTAATGAAGTTTCAATCACTTGCCCGGGCTCAAAAACAGCGGCATTATTGATGACAACTTCAAGTCGACCGTAAGCTTTATGAGTTTCTGAAATCAATCGTGTTACGTCCGCTTCGGAAGATACATCCGCGGCAATAGCTAATGCCGAGCCGCCTGCTGCGCTAATCCGCTTACGGACTGCTTCAATCTTCGTTAGATCTCTACCGCAGAGCACGACATGTGCTCCATCTTTTGCAAATGAAATCGCAGTTGCTTCGCCAAGGCCGCTGCCTGCGCCGGTAATTAAAATAACCCTATTCTCGATTCCCATCGCTGCCAACCTCCCATTCAAGCATAAACTTGTTATAGGAGAATCATAGCAGAAACGGGTAAGGGAAGGAATAGGGTTACTTATAAGACTCTTTGAATGATAGTTATAGTAAAGCTTATAGAGTGTGTTTAATAAGTAGGGTTACGGCATATGAGGGATGTGCCTACGGCTGCTCTTGAAAACAAGTTTCCTTTATTAGAATAAGGTCGAAACTCATTTTCAAAGGCAGCGCGTAAACTCTC
>JAQBPR010000109.1 GCA_028287395.1 Bacilli bacterium | reverse complement strand
AAACCAGTTAACCTTCCAAAAACATTCTTTGACCCGATAAGAGCTCTCTTAATTTGCCAATCGCTTTTTTCTGAATGCGAGATACGCCCATCTGGGAAATACCCAGCTTTTCAGCGATTTGACGCTGTGATTGACCTTCATTAAATGCTAAAAATATTACAATTTTCTCATCTTTTTCTAAATAAACTAATGCTTCCTCTAAGTCCGAGCGCATTTCGAAGGTCTGAAAATCATCTGCTTGCGTTCCTATTAAATCTCCAATTGTCGCGCAATCACTTTCACTTGATAATGGCGTATCCAACGAAACATAGTTATAGCAACCACGGCCGGACATGACTTCAATGGTTTCTTCAACTGAAAGCCCGAGATACGCAGCAATTTCATCAATTTTCGGCGAACGTTCTAAGATCGTTGTTAATTCATCAATGGTTTGCTGGATGCGTAAACCTTTTTCTTTAATCCGTCGCGGCACTTGGATGAACCAAGATTTATCGCGCAAATAATTTTTGAGATGGCCAATAATACTTTTCATGGCATAAGCCTCAAACGGAATACCCTTGGTAGGATCAAACTGTTTGAATAAACGGAGCATCGACATCTGGCCTACCTGAAACAAGTCTTCATAAATATCCGATTGATTACGCGACATTTTTCCAGCTGCCATTTTTACGATGGGCTCATAATGCTTTAACAATAACGTTGCTGTATCATTGCAATCGGTCTTCTGATACAGCTTGATTTTTTCGATTATTTCATTTTGTTGCAGGTAGGATGAATTTGAATTCATGCAATTTCCTCTTTCCTGCATAATTGCTTGGTAAGAATAACCTCCGTACCTTTATCAGTAAGGACTTGTACTTTGTCCATTAACGCATGCATCAGAAATATGCCAAGACCCTTTACATCTGTTTCAACGAGTGTTTTGTCATGAAGCGAAGTCAATTTATTGGCTGTTTTCTCAAAGTCAAAGCTATTGCCTTCATCTTTAATATGAATAGACAGACCGTCTTCTATAAGTTCAAAATGAATATCTAATATTCCGGATGCACCTTCTTTGTAAGCGTAAAGTACGACATTATTGCATGCCTCTGTAACCGCTACTTTCATATCTTCAATTTCTTCAAAAGAAAAGCCTGCCTTTGTAGCAATTCCGAATAATGTTAATCTGACAATATGAAGGTATTCCGCTTTTGCTGGAATCGTTAATTCTATGCTTTTGTTCATCATCTTTTTCATCTTTTTCATCCTTTTCATCCTTTTCATCCTTTCTTCTTTGTCCTATCAAGGACTCTTGCTTATTTCAGCTTATTTTATCTGTTGCTTCTACTTACCCATTCAACTATGACTAGAAACAAAATATTGCGTTATTCTCATTAATTAACGAAAAAATTAATAAGCAGCAGTGTTTCAAGCTGTTTTGAAGTGGGTACTATACTATTGAGACAATAAAACATTATGAGTTGGAGGTATTTAATTATGTCAAAGGTATTAACTAAAGCAAGTCCAATAATCGAAGTCTTGAATAAACAGGTGGCCAATTGGTCCGTTCTCTACACGAAGCTGCATAATTATCATTGGTATGTTAAAGGTGAAAATTTCTTTACCTTACATATCAAATTTGAAGAATTGTATACAGAGGCTGGTTTACACCTTGATACAATCGCAGAAAGAATCTTATCGCTTCACGGGCAACCCGTCGCAACGATGAAGGAACAATTAGCTTCTGCTTCGATAAAAGAAGCGAAAAGCACCGAAACAGCTAACCAAATGGTTGGACAGATCGTCGATGACTTTGAATTAATCGCAAATGAGCTTACAAAAGCCATCGAAGACGCTGAGCATCATAAAGATCAGCCGACAGCCGATATGTTCATCGCTATTCGATCATCGATCGAGAAACATTCTTGGATGTTACACGCTTATCTTGGCAAATAATTTAAAATAGAAAAACCCACTGATGGTTGATTTCACACCATCCAGTGGGTTTTTTGCTGTCACATATTTTTTCAAGATGACTTTGGTTTCTTGTTGATTTATTCCCTTTTAACAAGATCTGCTGTGATAATATAACGGTCTGGCGCATCCCCCACAAAATAGAAGGGATAGCAGGTTGTTACGGTCAGTACTGCATGGTCTGTTGGAACAATTACTGACTTATCATCCTTATGCACAATTCGCGTAAGGTTAATGACATAAGTGAATGTGCCTGCAGATGTTTTTGTGATTAATTGATCCCCTATTTTTAGTTTACCTAATTTTCTGAATACCGTATCCCGATGTCCAGATAAAACACTATTATTTGCCTCGCCCGGTAATACGCTTTGAGCAAAGTGTCCTACGCCTTTTTTGAGCTCATCCTCGTCAGCTCCATGAATGATAGGTAATACTTGATTTAACGCTGGAATGGTTAAACTTCCAATATTATCACCCTTTTCAGGGCGAATAGAGTAGAGAATTTCGTCCTGTTTTGGTAAGTTTGACAGATGAATTGATTCTGCTGGGACAGCGTTGACTTCGGATAATTTGTTTAGTTGCAGCGTAGGCAAGGAAGATGTAGGCTTTGGTTCTATTGCGAGAGAGGGAACTGACTGCTCTCGGATATGAATCAATGCCAAACAAATGAAGCCTATCCCTAGAATTAAAAATCCTAGGGATAGAATGCCTGTAATTGAAAGCTTGTTACGAAAAGATTTTAGATTATTCATGAAGCTTCCTTCTTCTCCAAACAAATGCACCGACTAACATTAACAACGTGCCGATTAAAAGCATATTATACCAAGGCGTAGCCGTATTAGGCAGCTGACCGCCTGTCACAGTAGGCACAGTAATGGTAGCCGATTCAAACACATTGGCAGGCCCACAATTTGAGACGAACTCTGCGGTTGTTTTATAAGTACCTACAGGTGGCTTTATAACTGTATAGGTTATGTCCTCCGTTCCGCTCACGCTGTAAGCTTTCCCTCCGAGATTAAAATTCCATGTTCCATTTCCTTTTGCAGCGGACGGAAGCTTCGCATGGATAATTAGGTTTCCGTTGGAAATGCTCCATACGCTAAATCCAGCTGAATTAGAAATCAATTTAGCGCCAGTCGGAACAGATACAACAGCTGCGGTTGTGCTTGAGTCCTTTAAGCATGGACCCGGAGTTGGTGCAGCAGTAGGAATGGGCGTTGCTGTAGCAACTGGTGCTGGTGTTGTTGCACTTGGAACAGGTGTAGCAGTTGCGCTAGGCCCAGGTGTTTGTGTTGCTATGGGTGTTGCAGTTGGTGTTGGTGTTGGTGTTGGTGTAGCAGTTGCTGTCGCTGTTACACAAGTGGTGCCTGTACTTGTCATGAAAGTTTGAACAACTCCATTGACTAATAGGTTTAATTTATTGGTTCCTTGTGTGTTTGTAGTGATCTCCAAATCAGAATTTCCAGTAATCGCCTTAGCGCCAAGCTGTGATGTCCCTTCAAGCACGTAGCTAAAATTTACAGTTGTAGAATTCGGATTATGAACGATCCATTTACGAGTGTTAACTGGATTATCAGTACAAATCGAACTTACAACTAAATTTTGCTGAAGGGTTACAACAGGAACAGTAATCGTACTCGTACTTATGGTTACCGCCGGCTGGGATAAAATTCTGCCAACTATATTAGAAGTATCTACCGTAATCGCCGCTCGACTCATGATCGTTCCACTTAAGTTTGTATTAGCTCCGAGTGTGGAAGCACCGTTTATTACATAAAAAACATTGCCTGCTTGGGCACCGTTCATTAAAGCGACAACTGCGTTAGCGGTTGTATTAAATGCACCGTCTGCCTTAATGATGAAAATGCCATTACCGCTTAAAGTGAGCGTTCCTGTGACGTTGACCGCACCCGGGAAACAATAAACGCCGGGTGTTAAAACTTGCCCGCCGATATCAGCTCCAGCTTGTCCATTAACTGTACATGCGCGGGAATTTGCGTCGTCTATGGCAAGACCCAAATCGTGATTAGCTGCATGGTATTTAGCGTCATTCAGGAAATTAGCGCCTGATGTTAACGTTGGGGCAGATGTTTGGCCATCGCTTCCAACATCACCAGAAACAAAGGTCGGATTCGTGTTTGATATGGATACCCCAAGAAGTCCAAATGTGCTTGCCGAACCAAGGTTTGGCGCCGCAATCACTGGAACGCTATCCGCAGTGACAGGCACTGCTGTAAAGTTTGTTAAAAGAAGCGTCAAAGCTAGTAAAAGCATGAATGATTTCAAATATTTGTTTTTCATGGAGCACCTCTTCATTGTTTTTATATTACTATGTAATTACCTAAATAATCGCATATTAAAGCTGTATATAAAAGAACTAAAGACTAGAAAATTCTTCAGTTCTTTCTTTATTAAGACTACTAGATTCGTCAAACTACATCACAACGTAGTTACCATATCCCGGAGGCTCAACATTATTGATTCTTGCGAATGAAGCATATGCGGATAGTATCAAGTCACTGCGTTTTGCATTTGCTGTGTAATCAAAGCTAGTTGGAATTAAACCCGCTTGAAGTGCTGTTGCCACAGCGCTTTTCGCCCAACCTGATACGTTCCCCGTAACTTCATTAGTAACCAAAGGAAGCTGGAAGGCACGTACAAGCACTGTTGCTAATTGTTCCAATGTTACATTGCCGCCTGGGATGAAATTACCATCAATTCCTCTAAATAAGGCAATTTTTGATGTGGCGCCGATATAGCCTGTAGCCCAGCCATAGCCGTCTAAATCTGTATACTTGGCTGCTGATGCAGTATCTTGCGGTAGCCCCCATAGGATGTCAACAATTTTTGCTAATTGAGCTCTGTTAGTTAAACCATTTAAATCCATGTTGCCGTTTGCATCACCTGTGAAAATCCCCAATGTTGTCAACACATCATTTTGTTGCTGCGTTGTTTTGATCGGTGTTGGCACTGGTGCGGTATCTGCTAAAGCTACCGATGCGAACATTGTAAAAGCTACTGTTAAAGATGCGATTAGTGATACACTCTTTTTCATAATAAATTTCCTCCCGTGAATCTAAATTATTCTTTCATAGTAATATATAACCAGCTTTTTTCTAATTGAAACAAGTTAAGCCAATATGTTCCAAAAGATTTAAGGGCAGGTCAAATTTTTCAATTTGACCTGCCCTTAAATCTTTGATATGCATCGTTACTAGAGCTTCTCAGGAAAGTGTTGTTTTAATGCTTGTTGAATATCTTTGATTTTAATCGGTTTACTAATAAAACCGGCCATACCTAAAGCTAAGCATTTGGCGATATCCTTCTCAGAAGTGCTTGCCGTCACCGCAATAATCGTCGGTCTTTGCATTTCCGGCACATTGTCCATAATAGCTTTTGCCGTTTCAAATCCGTCCATTTTGGGCATTTGCAGATCCATAAGAATTAAATCGACCTGCTTTTTCTTTAATAGCTCTAGAACCTCTATTCCATTTTCGGCGAGATCGACAGAATGTCCTAATTTTTGAAGAATACGCAGCAATAGCTTTTGGTTTACTTCATGATCTTCGGCAAGGATAATTTTCAGAGCTGCAGTTTCCGAAACTGGAGAGCTCATCTCCTCAACCGCAATGGACACTTTAGGCTTAGCTTCTGAAAAGTAAAACGGTTTGGTCTGAATCGTAAACACAAAGGTCGCTCCAATCTCCACATTTTCCTCTGTTCGAATGCTTCCGCCCATCAATTCAACCAGTGTTTTGCAAATCGCTAAGCCGAGACCTGTCCCACCGTACTTGCGTGTCATAGATGAATCCAATTGTGAAAAAGGCTTGAATAAATGTACTATTTGCTGTGGAGAAATCCCGATTCCCGTGTCCTTGATGGTAAATTCGATTTCAAGAAAACCCCCTTGGTGTGCGAGCTTATTTACCAGTACATAAATCCCGCCGCTTTCGGTAAATTTAACAGCATTGCCCACTAAGTTAATCAGAATTTGCCGAAGTCTCGTAATATCACCAATAATGTAAGCAGGCAGCTCCTGATCAATGTAAAACTCCATGGTGAGTTCCCGTTCTCTCGTTTTGGCAGTGAACAAATCAAAGGTCTCATCAATTAGTGACTTTAGCTCAAGCGGTTCTTGCTCCATTTCCATTTTGCCGGATTCAATTTTCGAAAAGTCTAATATATCATTAATGACGGATAATAAGGCATCGCTGCTCTTGCGGACAATTTCTGCATATTCCTGCTGCTCCTTATTCAAACCCGAGTCAATAAGTAAATCCGTCATACCTATGATTCCATTCATCGGCGTACGAATTTCGTGGCTCATCATCGCCAGAAATTCAGTTTTGACACGGGCGGCAAGCTCAGCTTCTTCCTTGGCTTGCATCATCTCTTGCTCCGCTATCTTACGTTCGGTAATATCGCTTATCGTACAGGCAAAAATCTCTTTGGCTTCAATTATTGCCTCACCGAGCTGCATTTCAGCGTAAAACAAGCTGCTGTCCTTACGTATTGGCATTACATCGCTTAGCTTTTCAGCTCTAAAGTGATCTCGAATCCTAAAAACATCATTTGTCTCTTCGGCAATCATCGGAATAAGTTTTGTAATCGATTGTCCCACTAGTTCATCTTCTCTATAGCCAAACATCTTCATGGCTGCAGGATTTATATCGAGGATCACCCCTTTATTATTAAACGTAACCATGGTATCTATCGAGGTTTCTCCTATAATTCTCGCGCGCGCTTCCGTGCGAATCAAATCAATCGTTGTGCGCATCAGTGTTTTATTCGTTTTCTCAAGTTCAAGGGATCGTTGGTGCAATAGCTCCGTTTGAATTTGCAGCTTTTTATTAATTACATACATGCTTACAAACCCATCAATCTTTGATTTCAGTAATTGCGCAATAAATGGCTTCACCATATAATCAATGGCACCTACGGAATAACCTGTGAACAAGTGCTCTATTTCTCTGCTTTTAGCTGTGATGAAAATAATCGGAATGCTTTTTGACTTCTCTCTCAGCTTGATTAGCCTGGCTGTTTCGAATCCATCCATACCCGGCATTTCCACGTCTAGTACGATTAAAGCAAATTCATCCTTAAGAATGCACCGTAAGGCTTCTTCTCCCGAATAGGCACGAATCAAATTGTAATTTTCTTCGGCAAGCACAGCTTCAAGAGATAATAAATTTTGCGGATGGTCATCGACCAACAAAATATTAATCGGATAATCAAACTCCATCAGATTCTCCCCATCGCATTAAATTATCACACATCAGAGACAGTAATTGTTCGATATGGATTGGCTTCGAAATGTAGTCCGATACGCCTGCTTCAAAGCATTTTTCGCGGTCATTTCCTTTCATCTTAGCTGTTAAAGCAATGATCGGCAGCTTTGCAAATTGAGGATTGCTGCGCACTAATTTAATTGCTTCATAGCCATCCATTTCCGGCATCATAATATCCATCAGGATCAAATCGAAATCCTCCTGCTCCGTAATAATTTGCAAAGCCTGTTGTCCATTCTCTGCAAATGCCACCTTCATGTTATAGCTTTCAAAAACACTCGACAAGGCAAAAATATTACGAATATCATCTTCCACAATCAAGATTTTCTTACCTGCGAATAAGGATTCTTTGGATGCAGTCTCATTAACGGCAGTCGAACGGTCATCCATAATGTCTTCTAAGAAAACCATTGCCTCCTTTGAGGCGGCTGCTTCCCTGTTTATTTCGTATATATTCCCGGCCGAATTGTCCCAATAGATTTCTGGCAAATATAAAGTAAATGTACTCCCCACTCCTTTATCGCTAGTAACACCTATTTTACCACTCATCAGACGAGCAAGCTCCCTGCTTATCGATAATCCTAGACCCGTACCGCCAAATTTACGGCTGGTCGTTCCATTCTCCTGCTGAAAGGCTTCAAATATCATGTCTAGCTTTTCTTCCGGAATGCCGATTCCTGTATCAGTGACGGAAAAAGCAATAACAACCTTCGCTTTCTGCTTCAAGCCAACCTTTTTCAGTTCGTGATCAGAGGCCAAGGCAATGGCCAAGGTGACGCCTCCTTGCTTGGTGAATTTAAATGCGTTAGACAATAAGTTATTGAGAATTTGTTCAACCCGGTAACTATCGATATATAAATTTGGCGGCACCTCGTCATCTACATGGATATTGAATGAAAGGTTTTTCTTATTTGCTAGAAAAATAAAGCTGCGGCTTATATTCTCTTTCAAATCGCTAAGCTCTACAAGCTCAGGCATGATTTCTATTTTGCCTGCTTCTACTTTGGATAAATCTAGAATTTCATCAATCAGCCGAATTAAATCAGAGCCTGAGGTGTGAATCGCATGCGCAAATTCAATTTGCTTCGGCAGCATATTCCCGTCTTTATTTTCCACTAATAATTGCGATAGAATTAACATGCTGTTGAGTGGTGTCCGAAGCTCGTGAGACATATTGGCTAGAAATTCAGATTTATATTTGGAGGAGGAGGCAAGCTGTTGAGATTTCTTGATTAATTGTTCGTTGCTTTCCTGAAGCTCTTCCTGCTGCTTCTGCAGCAGCTCTTCGGAGTTTAATAATCTTTTCGTTTGTGTTCGCAGCAGCTCATTGGAATCCTTCAGTTCATTTTGTTGGACGAGCAGCTCTTCAGATTGTGCCTGCAGTTCGTCGGTTAATGCTTGCGATATTCTCAGCAGTTCTTCAACCCGTTTCCTCCCGCTAATGCTGTTGATTGTAATTCCTAAGGTGACTGATAATTGATCAAGCAGCGTCAGCTGAACAGAGGTAAATTCAAATAAAGAAGCCAATTCAATAACTGCGACTAATTCTCCTTCAAATAGCACCGGATATAGCAGTAAATTTGCAGGTGTAACATGACCTAGGCTAGAATATACATTCATGTAATCACGCGGTATATCTTTTAATAAAATAGCCTTTTTATCTAACGCGCATTGTCCGATTAATCCTTCGCCGTAGCGGATAGATTCCAAGGACGGGTTCAACGGCTTATAGGCATACACACCGTATAAATTAAGCAGCCTTTCATTCCCATGCATTTCGTTTAAATAAAAGCTGCCGCAATTTACTTGAATCATCGCTGCAACTTCCCTCAAAAAGGTTTGAGCGACTTCCCTCAAGTCGCCCACGCTTTGAAGTACAGTCGTCATCTGGGCAACATTCGATTTTAGCCACGTCTGCTCTTCCCTGGAGCGATTGTACTCCTTTTCCCGCGTACTCTTATTTTCAATTTCTTCAGCCATTGAATTAAATGCTTGGGCGACTTCGCCAATCTCATCTTTCGAAATAACATGGATGCGAGAGGCCACGCCAAAATCCCCATTGGAAAATTTAGACAGAACTTTTACGACTCTGTTCAATCCGTTGGAAAGGCTGAATAATATCCACACCATAATGCCCAATCCCAGTAACAATCCGGCGATAAGAAGACAGGTTAACAGCTTAACGGCGTCTTTATTCTTAGCGATAGATGAATTATAGGCTTGATTCATTGCTTGTTCATGAAAAGCGACCAATTGATCTAATTGGGCAAATAAACTTGTCTGCAGCGCGGACCCCTGATTTTTGCGCAATTCATAGGCGGCATTAATCTGATTGCTTGCAATAAATTTGAGTATCTGCTCTTTATAGTCAAAATAGCTTTTTCCGATTGTGGTGAGATCCGTAATTAGTTTTTTTTCCGAAGCATCCTGAGATATCTTTCCCAACTGTATGAAATCTGTGCCTGCCTTATTTATGGATTGATTAGCATTTTCGGTTTCTTTTACCACATCGGTTGCGGGATCGTTCATCATTAAATTCATTAAGCTTCGTGATGCATCGGTGACATTTACCCTTATATTATAAGCGAGCTTAACCTTGGCATACCGGTTTTGATACAGCTCGTCCATGGAACCACTAAGAAGGGATAATCGGTTTATCCCAATACCCGCGAGGGCACTCATCAGCAGAAGCATAGCGCCAAATCCGAGCAATAGCCGAGTCCTAATTTTCATTCCTCTTATATCCTCCTAATCATGGATATTTACTTTGTCGTAATCATAACCAGACAAACATCATCTTCTTGATTATCGTTGTTTCCCTCAGGAATGAATTTTTCCATAAGCTCCGGAAGATCGAGATCCTTATATTTCTGCATTTTCTCGATAAGCTTATCTATTCCATTATCTCTACCTTCTTCTATCGTCTCAATTAAGCCATCAGTGAATAGAACAATTTTTACAGTATCTTGATATTGCAGCTTACCTTTGTTTATTTTTATATTTTCAAAAAAACCGATAGCGCAGCAGCTTTGCTCAAGTAAGGCCATTTTATTATCCAAATAAACGAGTCCAGGGGGATGACCGGCATTGACATACTCAATTGTTTTTTGCTCAGTATCCAGCACTAAATAAATCGCTGTAAAATAATAATTGACCAGCTTATCGATCATATACAATTGGTTCATGTACCGATTCAATTCGCAAATGACCTGCTCCGGATCAGAGATACGTTTAATTGTATCCTGTAAAACGGAAGAAATGAACATACATACTAATGAAGATGAAATGCCATGTCCCATCATGTCTAACAGAATAATGCCATACTGATTGTTATTAATCCGATACCATGCATAAAAATCACCAGCTAGCTCGAACGACGGCTGATAAACGGAGCTGATTATAATATTCTCATCGTCAATAGGCTGACTAAGCACACTAGCTTGCACTTGCTTAGCTAGCTCCAGCTCATAGTTAATTCGCATATCTCTCTCTTTGTGCCAATCCTTTTCAAACTTTAACCGTAGAGCCGAACGAATTCGGGCGAGCAGTTCTACTTTATTAATCGGCTTGATGACATAATCTATAGCTCCAGCATCTAAAGCTTCCGCCAGCTTGATTGAATCCCCCATAGCGGTCACGAAAACAATGGGTATATCCTTAAGTCGTTCAACCTGCTGAATTCGTTTGCATGCTTCTATTCCATCTATTTCCGGCATCATCATGTCCAACAAAATTAAGTCTATCGGTATTTCTGTTGTCGCCGAAGCTGCATCCATTTTCAATTTGCGAAACATCTCTTTTGCAGATGAAGCTGTAACCAAATCACTATATCCGGCGTTTTCTAATATTTTTACAATAATGAGCAGGTTCGTGGGATTATCATCAACAATAAGAATACTCATCTCTAATTTCTCCTTCTGCCTAAATAAAATCATTTTTATCTCTAGTTATACTATATTACTACATGATCATGATCTTTAACCAATTTATAATGATTTGAAACAACTGGCAAAAAAAGAGGCACAGGTCGAATGATTGCATTCGTCTGCCCCTCTACTTGATTTTATCCGCGCGTTATTTCACTAGCAGTCGCAGTCGGCAGCACAATCGATTCGTACTCCACAAATGGATCGGGAATTTCAATGCGATACGCCTCCGCATCACTAACACCCACGGAAAGCTCTGCTCGTCCATTGCCTTTTCTAATTAACCCTCCGCTAAATATGACATCCTCCAGATCCGGTCGTTTTCCGGGACCTGCTGGAAAATTATTTCTTACCGCAATTATTTTGATAGGAGATTTTTCGCACGTCTCGGGATTGATTACAAACGCCATTGAATAATAATGTTTGTGTTTATGTTCATCAAAACAGGCGATATGTCCGAGCACACCAACGCAGCCATTATTTAATAGATGGGCTTCGTTTGCTCCTCCCCATTCCTGCGGAACAAATTGGTCCTGAAGAATATCCGCCCCGAGAAAGGTTTCTTCGTTTAATTCATCTAAAGAAGGGATGATCGTAAATCCAATTTGTCCTCTTCCGCCCTTTTTTCCTTGAGGCCTTGTAAATACCCCAATGTGACCGTCAGCCAGTTCAATTAAGCGAATATCCTTCATCGTGCCCGGACCGGAAGCAAAGTGGCATAAAGCGTCAATGTTCGTTCCTCGGTAAAATTGGGTTACCCACGAGATAATTTTCGTCGGATCATCCTGTGCAGTGATCACCTCAACCCCACCAAAAACAAGCTCCCCCTTAATTTTTGTTATAAAAGGGTCCTGTAAATTGTACGTGTGGGTATGCTCCCGAGGCGTCCAAATTTGATTGGTTCGCGAGAAAAAAAACACCTGCGAAAACTCGCTATGTCGTTCTTCTACCCTTCCCACGACTACTTCTTGTCCTTCATCTATAAAAGGTGCCGTTATATTATACACATCACGTCCGCCAACACCAGAAAAAACAACTTTTTCGACTATATTAATTCGTTCGTTTTTATGAAATTCTTCAAGCAGTACATTACAGGTTCTAGCATCTTTTTTTTTGACAATCATCCAAATCACCATCCCTACACAATATATACGTACAAGATTATATAGTCAAACAGGGTATCCATGTCAAACTCTGGATATAATGTTTCAAAGCTAACAATACAGGGTAAGCACATGGTATGGTATGGCATATTATTCTAAAGAACTTAACAACTTATATAACGGGAGGTAATGCGCTTGAATGAAAACAGCACTATACGAAATATCGTTTTTCTAGGCACAAGCTTGCCCAGAGAATGTGGAATTGCCACATTCACGCAGGATCTTATGGATGAGTTCGCAAATATAAAGGATTTTAATTTACCTCTTATCATCGCGGTCAATAACAAAGAAACCTATGAATACGGCAACCAAGTTATGATACAAATAGACCAGCACAATCTGGAAGACTATACTTTAGCAGCTGAAAAGCTGAATAATTCCAATGCGGATCTGCTTATGATCCAGCATGAATTTGGGATATATGGCGGCGACAGCGGCGAATATTTATTAGCCTTCGTAGAAACGCTAAAAATTCCTTTTATGATCACATTTCATACCATACTTACACAACCGACTCCCAAACAACGTTACATTATGAACAAGCTTGCGCTGCTAAGCGTTAAAGTGATTACAATGGCGCAAAATACCGTAATCGATCTAACTTCAACCTATCGGATTCCTTTGCACAAAATTGAAGTCATACATCATGGGGTGCCTTTTGTCAAAACTGAGTCTCGTGAAAAACTGAAAGAGTCCTATGGATTCAGCAATCGAGACATCATTTCTACCTTCGGATTTTTAAGTCCAGGCAAAGGCATCGAATATGGAATTGAAGCAATGTGCGGTGTTGTAGAACAACATCCTGATGCTCTTTATATGATTTGGGGAAAAACGCATCCTGTTGTTAAAAAAGAATCCGGCGAGGTATATCGTCAGAAGCTGATTGACCTTGTAGACGAGTTGGGACTGAACAACAATGTTAAATTTATTGATAAGCTTTTGACGCAAGAAGAAGTCATCCAATCTCTCGTTATGTCTGATATTTATATGACGCCGTATTTAGGCAAAGATCAAGCCGTAAGCGGTACATTGGCCTTTGGTATAGGGTACGGTAGAGTTATTATTTCCACACCCTACCGTTACGCAGAGGAAATGCTCGCAGATGGTAAAGGTTTGCTTGCTGATTTTAAAAATTCGGCTTCTTTAAAAGCATGCATTCTTGAACTCTTAGAAAATCCACAGCGCAAAAAGGAAATGGAAGCTCTCACGTCAGCTCTCGGACGAACCATGATGTGGAGCGAAATAGCTAAGCATTATGCTGCGCTTTTCCGTGCAGCCTTTGAACCGGCATATTCGTTTAATAGGAGTGTGATCTAATGGAGTTGTTAGAGATCAAAGCATTGCAAAGTAATTATTTGCGTAGATTAACCGATGATACAGGAATTTTTCAACATACCAAATTCGGTGTGCCTGACCGTACCAAAGGCTATACAACCGACGATAATTCACGTGCGCTCATTGCCGCCGTGTTGCTCTATAAAAGCAATAATGATACAAGTTCGTTAGACCTGATCCAAACGTATATTTCCTTTATTCATCATTCCCAGAATGAAGATGGAAGCTTTAAAAATTTCATGGATTATAATCGACTGTTTATAGAAGATAAAGGCTCAGAGGATTGTCTAGGACGTACTTTGTGGGCGCTCGGGTTTGCCCTATCCGAATCCTGTGTGCCGGACAATCTCCAAAATACCTGCCGTTATATGATAAATGCGGCACTACCACTTTTACAAGCGGTGAAATCACCCCGTGCAATGGCTTATGCGATTGTTGGTTTAAGTTATATGCTGGAAACCACTGGTGCATTAACGTATGCATTTCCCTACTCTTATGAAGAAAAAGGCAATGAGGCGATTAATTTTTTACCTAAAAAAATCATTACGAATCTAGTCGATGAGTTAGCCGCACGCTTGCACATGCAATATGGCATTGTTAAGGGTGTAGACTGGCATTGGTTTGAGGATAGCATCACCTATGGCAATGCCATGCTGCCATGGGCTTTACTCAAAGCTTCTCGCCTTACCGGTAAAACAGATTTTAAAGAAACCGCGAAGGAAAGCTTGGATTTCCTTGCCTCCAAAACCTTTGCAGCCGTTGGCTACTTCAAGCCGATCGGCAGCCACGGGTGGCTTCATCGCAATGGGGAGCCAGCATTATATGATGAGCAGCCTATCGAAGCTTGTGAAACGCTTTTAGCTTTTCTCGAAGCCTATAAAGTATTGGGTGATAAAGCCTATTTGTATCAGGCAACGCTTTGCTATCAGTGGTATTTAGGAAAAAATTCGCTGGGTGTTTCGCTGATCGATCCGCAATCGGGCGGTTGCTATGACGGTATTCACGCTAGCGGGTTAAACCTCAATCAAGGCTCGGAAAGCATCATTTCCTATTCTATAGCCCACATGGTGATGAGCCATGAATAAATTTGCCACGATCCTTGCAGGCGGCGGCGGAACCCGATTCTGGCCGCTCTCTCGTCAGGTATTGCCTAAGCAGCTCCTCAACATTAGCGGAAACGACATTATGCTGAATGATACCATCGCTCGCTTTGAAGGTATCATCCCCCTTGAGAATACCATCGTGGTGACGAACCGTTCACAAGCTGAATTGCTCGAAAAAATCATGCATAGCAGTGTACAAAAGCACAACATCCTCATTGAGCCTACCGCTCGTAATACTGCGGCAAGCATACTCTATGCGGCTTTATTTATTGAAAAAACACATGGCGATTCCGTCATGGTCGTGCTGCCTTCCGATCATTATATTACAGATGAGGTCCAGTTTAAGAAAACACTAGATGAAGCTTGTACTGTAGCAATAGAAACAAGTCAAATCGTAACTATTGGTATTAAACCTACGTTTCCTTCGACTGGCTATGGGTATATTTCATACCATGGTAAGCCCACTTCAACAAGCCCATGCGCTGTTTATGATGTAGTTGAATTCGTTGAAAAACCGAACTTTCAAAAGGCGCAAACTTATTTATCTTCAGGACATTATTTATGGAACAGTGGTATTTTCATTTGGAAAACCTCCGTAATTATTGAAAACTTCAAGCGTTATTTGCCGCGATTGTATAACACCATGCTGCCGCTTAGAGATTACTTGGGTACAGAAGAGGAAACAGCGAAGATAAATGAAATTTTCCCGACACTGCAGAGTATATCCATTGATTACGGTATACTTGAGCGCAGTGATGAAGTAGTAGTCGTCTCTGGAGATTTTGGCTGGAATGACATTGGGAGCTGGGATGCGCTTGGTGCTATTTTTCCTCCCGACGAATTTGGGAATATTGTTAAAGCCAATCATATCGGTATTGAAACACGCAACTCCATCATATATGGCAACGGCAGATTAATCACAACGATCGGCATCGACGGCCTGATCATTGCCGATACTGAAGATGCGCTGCTGATTTGTCCGAAGGATAAAGCGCAGGCGGTCAAGGAAATGGTCGATATGTTGAAGGAAAGAGGCATGCTGGAATATATTTAGAGATTAGTACCGAGGCTTGGTAACTTATTAGATCAATAGGAGCGATTTCCCCAAAAAGTACTTCTTCAGTCGATTTCATTGACTTATGAGGAGGTGCTTTTTTCTGTTTGTATTTCAGCGTCCTGTTGACTTCCAAAAATATCATAATATCACAATCAAGTATTTTTTTACCAACTATAATGTCACTGAACATCTCGGGAGAGATGATTATTTTAAAAACATCATTATATAATAAATATTAAAATTGGCTCAATTAAACTATTACATTCGATAGCCACATATGGCAACATATAAAAAGCAACTAAACTAACCCTTGATATACATTCAATAGCGGTTATAAATGAGACTGAAAAGGTGCCATTTTACTTGTTATTATGGCATCCATTTGAGATAAATTATGATTATAATTGAGATTAAGTGTTTTATATTCAGTTATAATTGAGACAAACTTATTTCATCTTCCTCATCTTTAAGAAGCTCTTCAAAATCTTCAATAATTTTCTTGATTTCCGGTATTTTTTTAAATGTTCAAAAAAAGACTTTTTATCCGTAAAAGTCCCTCTACACTAGCTACCTGATCAATAAACTGCTATGAAGTAAAAAGCTTGATAAAATTAAGTTGACATATATCTGCATAGGAAAA
>JAQBPR010000067.1 GCA_028287395.1 Bacilli bacterium | reverse complement strand
TACTCCGCTCGACTTGCATGTATTAGGCACGCCGCCAGCGTTCGTCCTGAGCCAGGATCAAACTCTCCATAATTGAAACGGGCCGAAACCCGTTCTTATTTCAGAGCGATTTCTTTGCTCATTCTTTAAACTGGCATTCCTTGGCTTAGCCGTAGCTAATCCATTTTTACTTCCTTCACTCGTTGTTCAGTTTTCAAAGGGCAAGTTGTGCTGTACAAGTGTTGATTTTCGGTACATTTTACGCGACGATTTCGGTCTGATTAGCTTGTATGAGAAGCGATCAGCTCGTTAACGGCGACTTTTATAATATACCATACTTTCAATACCAATTGCAATAACTATTTTCTACCATTCAGCGAATCGATGCGCTTGCTTAGATCGATCCGTGCCATTTGCAGCATAGCTTCGTGCCTTTTTCAAGGCAACCCGTATTGAGCGGCAAGAGATAATTTATCACAGGTCGAAGACCAAAGTCAAGTTTACTTTTTAACAAACATAGTATTTTTTACAAAACGGCCTTCGAAAGCCTAACGGTAAACACGATTTCGTGCATACTTAGAAATTTCTTTAGGCGAAGCCAACCGCGCGAACATCCTGAATACAATACGATAACGCGCTTCAATCGAAAATTTTGCACTCTCATCTTCTCTCGGATCACACAAATCAAAAAGCATTTCGTCTAATTCTTTTCGCAATAAATAATTAAGTTCTTTGCATTCAAGATCATTAAACAAAAACCCGATCATTTTCCAAAGCCCTCCTTTATGCCAGTTACAGTATCTTCACACTTCCGCCTTATTGGTATGTGCATTAAATGGAAAAAATATGTTCCTTTGCAAAGAATTATTTTAACAAAAGTGGTGTGAGTGTGCTTTCAATTATTGCAGCTAAAAGAAGCATTATACAGACTACCCCCATTGCTGGAACTAACTGTTTCAAAAAATAACGAACTTTCAGCGAAAAATGTACTCTTCTTCTTGCATCAAGAAAACTCCATAACCCCTCTATCATCAAAAAACCTAAACGGATCCCAAAAGCGCACGCTAAAATAAATGCAGGAATTTCAAAAATCCCATGGGGAATAATACCTTTCAAAAAATAAAACAGGGTATGATCTTTTGTTGAATGCGAAGCGACATAACCAATCAGGATACCGTTACTTAATAAATAGAAGAGCGGGAGAATACCAAAAAACAAACCGAAAACAAACGCGAGAAAAGCGGCCAGTAAATTATTCCGCAAAATTAAGAAGAACCAAGACCACTGTTGATGGTCGGTTTGCTTCATTCCTTCTGCAATGTTTTTCATTTGACTTAGTTGAGCATTGATTAACGCATGAAAAGAACCAGAATCGTTATAACCCAAAATAACTCCAAGCACTAAAACAAGCGTAGCAGCAATTAGATAATGCTTCATATTCGAAAATCTCAATAGTAATCCTTTGATTCTCAATGAAAACCCTCCTAAATTTATACGTTAAACTCGATTCTGACATATTCTCATCATACAAGCATACATTGTTACAAAAAAGCAATACAAGCTTTCCGAATCTTACGGAAACGGAAGAGCTTAACTAAGGAGGCGCCTGATCTTGAATTTTTTCTATGTAATAAATGGCAAAAAATTAAAAAAATATTTCATTGTTTGTGTAGCTGTTTTATTTGCCGTTGGGATCGTATACGTCGAAAAAGGCAATGTATCTGTCTTTGCGCCTAATCAACCATCCGCAATTTATAATGTACAAACGGATAAAAAGGTCATTGCACTTACATTTGATATTAGCTGGGGCGAAAAACGTGCTGAACCTATTCTAAAAATCCTTGAAGACAAGGGAGTTAAAAACGTAACTTTCTTCCTTTCCTCCCCATGGAGTAAAACCCACCCGGATATCGTCAACAGAATAATCAAGGATGGCTTCGAAATTGCCAGTCACGGACACAAACATGTGAATTACAGCAGTTTAAGCGATGATGAAATCCGTAAACAAATTCAAATATCGAATCAAATTCTTACGGATCTTACCGGCAAAACCCCAAATTTGATTCGTATGCCTAATGGAGACTTCGATAAACGGGTGTTGAAAATCGCTGAAGAAGAAAAATATACAGTTATTCAATGGGATACAGATTCATTAGATTGGATGAATAAAGGTGTAGATAATATTATTCAACGCGTTGTTTCCAAGGCGCATCCGGGAGATATCGTTCTCATGCATGCCAGCGACTCCTGTACCCAAACTCACGAAGCGCTGCCAGTTATCATTGATCAACTACGCGCAAAAGGCTATGAGTTTGTCACGGTGACAGAAATGCTCAAACAAACAAAAATCTCTCAAGAACCCGTCGCCTAGAACTTGCAATAGAAAAGCCTAGTATCTGCTTAATGGCAGATGCTGGGCTTTTAGTTTTAGCGATTACGAATAATTCGATGAAGCTGCAAAATTTGCCATGCATTACAAACAACCAATGGAGTCAACATAAAAATGTTAGATGGCGGGCTGTTTAACCTCAATGCAGGTATGGCCTCTAATATAGTCACGACAAACATAAATAACAACGTAGGTATAAAACCGCTTGGTTTAGTAAGTTTCATTTTCCAATAAGCTGTTGCTAAAGCAACCAATAACAAAATTCCTGGTAAAATAAAAAAGCCAACCAAGCTTTTTCCTGTAGAAGAGATGGAAGTATATCTTAAATAAATGATATCGAACAATGTGACTGCTACAAGTATAAGCTGCATGATCTCCCAAATCCGCTTATTTTTAATGAAACCAATCGCAATATAACGAACTATGAGATAGGAAAAGAAACCCATCTGGCTAAGAACACTGAACATCGCCCCCGCTATAACAATGTTAATTAAATTTGTCACATTGAATCCAGGCTTAGAAATTTCCCATAAATAAAATTCATTATGGTTACTAATTAAAATAACTCCGACTATTAAACCAGCAAGTATACCCCAACCCAAAGTGCTAACAAATAAATAAAACCATCTGCGTATCGTCAAGCTGTTTTCCCCTCCAAGCCATAATTTACATAAACAATAAGCAAGTTACAATTTACCACGTAATTAGCCAGTAGTATAGCTAATTGTACCAACGTTCGTGAGAAAAAGCGAATTGCAGAAGCATAAAACAACCTATCACGCTTCATACTAAAAGCACGAATCCATCCGAAAGGAAGCTTGAATCGAATGAAAATTATCCTTTTACGAATGGCTCCTGCCATTTTATTATTTTCCCTGCTGATTTCCTGCGGTTCTGACAAGCAACCTTCTTCACAAGGTCAGGGACAAGGTTATAAGGACACAAAAACAATGGTTCTCGATGTATTAAAATCGTCTGAGGGTCAAAGTGCTCTTCAAGAAGCCACAAAAAACAGTCAAGATCAAACAACAAAGCTGCTTTCTACTGGTGAAGGTCAACAAATTCAAATAGCGGTTAAAGATATTTTAACGAATACAACAGGTATCAAAATGTTGGAAAAGACTATGACAGACCCAAAATTCGCCGGTCAATTTGCTAAAGCGATTCAAAAAAATAATCAGCAAATTCATAAGGATTTGATGAAAGATCCCGATTATCAAAAATCAATGTTAGAGGTCATGAACAATCCGGAATTTGAAAAACTTTTAACAACTACCATGAAAAACACCGTATACCGCCAACAAATGATGAGCGTTATACAGGAATCAATGAAAAGCCCAATCTTTAAAATGCAGCTCATGGAGCTTTTGAAAAAGGTAGTTGAAGAAGGAACCACACCAAAGGTTGAAACATTAGATAAAAAACCAGAGGGAGGTAAACAAGATAAAAAGGACAGTGGGCAGAGCGGCGGCGATAGCAGTGATAGCGGCGGTGGAAGCACTTCCGGAAGTGATCAATCTGACGGTGGACAGGGTAAACCTAAAGAAAGCCCTGATCAGAAAAAAGACAGTGGAGGTAAAAGTAAAGATTCGAAAAAAGACAGTGAAGACCAATAATACAACACAAAAAAAGGACGATGCAGCTATAAGGTCTGCATCATCCTTTTTTTAACCTAGCTTTGCAATGATTGTTTCCGCTATTTCCAAATAAATTTGCCCAGTCACAGTGTCAGCTTTATATACGGAAGGCGAATAGTCCGCCTCAGTCGCAAGATTATCAGGCGCTCCTAATGGAATTTGTGCCAGCAGTTCCACGTTTAACTGTTCTGCAAGCTTACCACCGCCACCTCGTCCAAATACATAGTCCTTATCACCGGACTTGTCTAAATAATAAGCCATATTCTCAACTACACCAAGAATTTCATGATTGGTTTGCAATGCCATCGCACCTGCTCTCGCAGCGACAAAGGCTGCCGTTGCATGAGGTGTGGTAACGACGATTTCTTTACTTTGCGGGATCATTTGATGCACATCAAGCGCAACATCACCTGTACCCGGCGGGAGATCTAGCAGCATATAGTCCAGTTCTCCCCAAGTCACCTCGGCAAAGAAATTACGCAGCATCTTTCCTAACATCGGTCCGCGCCATATAATCGGCGCATTATCTTCAACGAAGAAGCCCATCGAAATTACCTTCACACCAAATCGTTCAACAGGAATAATTTTAGACTCCACCATCTCAGGACGTGTATCAATCCCCATCATATCTGGTACGCTAAAGCCATAAATATCGGCGTCAATAATGCCCACCTTTTTGCCTTTACGCGCTAATGCTACGGCTAGGTTAACGGTCACTGTAGATTTTCCGACGCCACCTTTGCCGCTAGCCACTGCGATAAAGCGAACATTGGCTGCGGGCGACAATATCGAAGCCGCTCCTTCAGAGCGAATTTGTGATTGAGGTCTCGTTTGCTGCTTTTTGCTCTCTCCAGAGAGTTCAGAACGCTCTGAATCAGTAATTCCGCGAAAACGGATATGTATATCACCCGTAAAACCTAAATGCTTTAGCGCCTCATTCACGTCTGTTTGGTATTGGCTTTTTAACAATTCATCTTCACTGCTTAACACTATAGTAAGTGCGATTTTTTCATCCTTGATTAACAAATCACGAATGAAATTCAGTTCAGTTAGCGTTTTTTTAAATTCCGGATCGAATACGTGCTTGAGCGCATCTAAAATTTGTTCTTTTGTTAGCATAACCACACCTCGATGTTCTTCATTATGTACTTTGGATTATTATAACATACATTTACGATGTTCCCACTTTCTCTCCAGAATAGTAACGTAAGATGCCTTGATAAATTGCTGCCGCAACCTTTTGTTGATAAGTTCGTTGTCCCATCATCCGCGCCTCCTCAGGGTTGGAAAGAAATCCGACCTCTACTAAAGCACTTGGCATTTTTAACATTTTCAGCAAGTAAACGGTTTGTACTGTTTTAGCTGCGCGATCTGTATTATTTAAATTACGCTTCAATTCATTTTGAATCAGAGTAGCTAAGTCAACATTGCCGGGATGATTTGTATAGAAAAAGGTTTGCGCCCCTGTCCATCGCGATGAGGGAATACTGTTGAGATGCACACTAATCAACATGTCGGAGTTATTTTTGTTAACGAAGTCCACTCTTTTGATCAAATCCTCCGTTTTTCTTCGGCTGAGTCCTTTTGTATCTGTACCCGCAAGATCTTTATCCTCTTCACGCGTCATCACAACGACGGCTCCAGATTGCTGCAAATAATCCCGTAAATAAAGCGTAATTCCTAAATTAACATCCTTTTCGATTAAACCTTCCTTGCTGCTCGCTCCACCATCAGGCCCACCATGACCCGCATCTAAAGCAATCACTTTACCTGATAAAGGCATTGTCCAGTAAGTCCATGTTTTCGTAGCAGGCAACTCATTCGTGAAAATCCATACGATCATAAAAGCTAACCATGCAGATAAAGCAATTTTTAATCCCCCATGAAAAGTCATCCATATGACAACTCTTTTTCTTATTTTTCGCATAAAAAAGCCACCTTCACTCCACTAGATTCTTTAAAATCTATATGGAAAAAGGTGGACAAATATGTTTAAAATTTAGATACCTGCAGATATCAGCTGTTCTGTTATTCCTTCGATCAACACTTGAGCAACTTCTGGACGCGTAAACTCCTTCGGAGGGCATTTACCTTCTCGTAATAAACCGCGAACCTTCGTACCTGACAAATGAAGATGATCCTTAGAATCATGAGGACATGTTTTGCTTGAAGCCATATTACCACATATGGTGCAGAAAAAACTATGTTCAAAAAACAACGGTGTTATACCCAACTCCTCAGCAGTAAAATGACTGAAAATATGTTGAGCATCATACGTACCATAATAATCACCAACACCTGCATGATCTCTGCCTACAATAAAATGCGTACAACCATAATTTTTACGAACCATAGCGTGGAAAATCGCTTCCCTTGGACCCGCATAACGCATAGCCGCTGGGAAAACACCTAAAAATACACGATCTTTAGGATAATAATTTTCCAGAAGCACAAGATAACTACGCATACGGACATCTGCAGAAATATCATCTGACTTCGTTTCACCCACTAGTGGATTTAAGAATAAGCCATCGACAATTTCCATTGCACTTTTTTGAATATATTCATGAGCACGGTGAACTGGATTTCTTGTTTGAAAACCCACAACCGTTTTCCAGCCTTTTTCCACAAAAATTTCGCGGGTCCGGATCGGATCAAAATAAAAATCTTCAAATTTTTTCGGTTTGGGTCGGTTTAGCATTTGAATTGGACCACCTATGTAGGTAGTCGGTCTAGAAAGCAGCTTCTGCACACCCGGATGTGCTTCATCGTTGGTTCTGAATACCTGAACAGCTTCCTTCTGTTGATCTACTTGATATATGCTTTTTACATCCATGATCGCATAAATAACTTCGTCCGTATCGCCAACCAATGCAATTTGTTGTCCCAATGAGAATGTTTTTAACGTTTCATCATCAATAGCTAATGTAATCGGAATACTCCATACTGTACCATTGGCCAATCGCATCGTTTCTACTACGGATTCATAATCCTTTTGCTCCATAAAACCAACCAAGGGTGAGAAAGCGCCCACAGCAATCAAATCAATATCTGAAATCGTCCAAGTATTTACAGAAACCTTTACCAAGGATGCTGCTTTATCTAATAAACTTTGTCTTTCTGAATCCTTGGCAAGTCGATTCACAAGTGCTCCACCATGTGCTTGTATCGTTTGAGTCAATTTATTCGCCTCCGCAAGTTGCTTGCATTTAAATTATTTATGAAGACCGCATTCTGTTTTTTCTGTTCCTGCCCAACGACCTGCGCGAGGATCTTCACCCGGCATAACTTGCTTGGTGCAATACTCGCAGCCAATACTAGGATAATTCTGATCATGCAATGGATTATAAATCAAATTATGTTCGCGAATATAGGCCCACACATCTTCAGAAGTCCAGCTTGCCAGTGGATTAAATTTGATGAGTCCAAATTTAACATCATATTCTACCTTTTTCGAATTAGCTCTAGTCGGTGCTTGATCGCGGCGAATCCCAGTAATCCATGCATCATATTTACCCAAAATATCCGTTAAAGGATCCACTTTACGAATGCCGCAGCATTGGTTCGGATTAGATTTCCATAGCTCATCACCATGCAAATTTGCTTGTTCTTCTGGAGTAAGCTTTGGTTTTACTTGGACAAATTTAATCCCATAATGCTGCTCTAAACGATCACGAGTTTCATACGTTTCTTTAAAATGAAAATCGGTGTCCAAATAAAATATATCCGATTTAGGCGATATCTTTTGCAGCATATCAACCAATACTACATCTTCAGCGCCAAAGCTGCAGGCTAAAGTAATATTGGGGAATTTCTCAATAGCCCAAGCGATTAGTTTTTCCGCTGTTTCATGTTCAAATTGCTCGCTCCCCGCTGTAACCAGGGCTTCTTTTTCAAATAAATTCATGATGAACCCCTCCCAAGAGTTTTCGTTAGAAAACCTGCATCGTAAGCATAGTCTTCATTTTCGTAGTATAAGTTCAAAAGAAACCTTTCCCGCTTGTGTGCAGAAAAGGTTCCAAAGTCGTACAAGCAAAAATTAACGTTTCGAGAATTGCGGTGCACGTCTAGCTGCTTTCAAACCATACTTTTTACGTTCTTTCATCCGTGGGTCACGAGTGAGAAAACCTGCCTTTTTCAAGGAACCGCGGTAATCTAGATCAACTTTAAGCAACGCACGGGAAATTCCATGACGAATTGCACCAGCTTGACCTGTTGTTCCACCACCATGAGCGATAACAATAACATCATACTTACCAATTGTTTCTGTTAAGTTCAAAGGTTGTTTTACGATTAGCTTTAATGTTTCCAAACCAAAATATTCATTGATATCGCGTTTGTTGATTACGATTCGTCCTTCACCCGGAATAAGGCGTACACGCGCTACCGAATGTTTACGACGACCCGTTCCATAGTATTGCACTTGAGCCATGAAACTGTCCTCCTTCTATATTATACGTGAAGTTCCCAAACTTCGGGTTGTTGTGCTTGGTGCGGATGATCCGTACCTGCATACACTTTTAATTTGGTTTTTAAGCTATCACCCAAACGGGTTTTTGGCAGCATACCATGAATAGCGAATTCAAGCACACGCTCAGGCTTTGTATTCAATAAGTCCTGCGCAGATATAACTTTCAAACCGCCTTGATACATAGAATGTTTGTAATATTTTTTATTTTGTAGTTTTTTTCCAGTAAGCACAACTTTGCTGGCATTAATAACGATAACAAAATCACCTGTGTCGACATGCGGCGTAAATTGCGGTTTATGCTTCCCGCGAATTATGCTTGCCGCTTCGCTTGCTAAACGACCCAAGGTTTTTCCTTCAGCGTCAATAATGTACCATTTGCGCTCAACTTCATTTGGTTTAGCCATATATGTGGTACGCATTTGCTTAATCCTCCTAAACGATCATAAAATATCTGTCCTGTAATCTTATAACTCGGGGCTGTGGGTAGCCAGTTATAAAGACCATATACTATCATACTACATAGCTGAAATAATTTCAATAGCCAACATCCCATAAAGTGAGTCCGTGGGCCAATGCTGTCGGTCCAGCCTTCTGACGATCTCGCGACATTAAAATGGTATGCATCTCATCACTGTTTCGTTTCCCTTGTCCGATCTGCAGCAGCGTTCCTACGATTATTCGAACCATATTATATAGGAACCCATTACCGGTAATATAAATGTGGATCACACCTGCTTGACCATCCCCGTCAGCCGGCTCTGCGATGAAATCCATAGTTGCTTCATAAATGGTACGCACGTGTGATCCTACCGGTGTTCTTGCTGAGCAAAAAGCAGAGAAATCATGTTCCCCTACCAAGTGTGCTAGTGCTTTTTGCATTTCGCTTAAATCTAACCGCGTCGGATGATGAAAACGTGTATGGCGATAAAATACATTTGGAATTTTAGTTCGTTGTATTGTATAGCGGTATGTTTTCCGTTTAGCCAGATGTCTCGAGTGAAAGTGCAGAGGAACCTCGCTTGCTTTGTGAACGACTATATCACGCGGAAGACGCGTATTGACTGCAAAGCACCAGCGTTCCGCCGGTATGATTGAATCTGTGAGAAAATTAATCACTTGTGCTTTGGCATGAACACCAGCGTCTGTCCGACCTGAAGAAATAATCTTAACCCGCTCACCTGTTAACTCATAAATGGCTCTTTCCAGCTCTTGCTGCACTGTATTGTCACGCGGTTGCACCTGAAAGCCGCAATAAGCGGTACCGTCATAGCTAACAACCATCATAATATTTCTCACAATACCCTCCTGCAGACGACCTGCCTAAACATAAGTCAGATAAACCTCTGAGTGGTCAAAAAAGGGCAACACCCGAACCATTCGATTCGGTCCGCCCTTCCTTATCTGCCTATTAAGCACGGTCAACAAGCTCCAAATAAACCATAGGAGCTGAATCCCCGCGACGAGGTCCAAGCTTCAAAATACGCGTATATCCACCTGGACGTTCTGCATACCGAGGAGCTAATTCAGAAAACAGTTTTTGGATTGCATCTTGATCCTCGGTTACTTGCTCGCGGCGAACAAAAGCGGCTACTTGACGACGGGCATGAAGATCACCACGCTTGGCCAAAGTGATTAACTTTTCAGCTATAGAGCGCAGCTCCTTCGCTTTAGCCTCAGTTGTTTGAATACGTTCTTGTATAAATAAGTCGGTTACCAAATCGCGGAATAATGCTTTACGTCCGCTGGAATCGCGACCTAGCTTTTTATAAAGTGCCATGATGTTACCTCCTT
>JAQBPR010000268.1 GCA_028287395.1 Bacilli bacterium | reverse complement strand
TGTGATTCCCAACGGGTTCCGGCATTGCCATCCACAGCGTTTCCGGCTGCTTGCAATGGAGTCCCTGAGGAAGTTGCTGTTTTATTCAGCGCCAAGTTCACAGAAGTTCCTGTTGTTTTCTTGGGATCTACTTTCAAGAGAGATTTAGCGGCTATAGTTGCTGAGCCCGTTATACCGGCTGCATTCCGGAAGGTAACTGTAACAGGACTGCTCGTGGGATTCCAAACCAGCGCACTATAGTTTGTTCCGTTTTTATAAACGGTTGCGCTTGACCATCCGGTAGCCCAAATATCTTTGGTGCGTTGACCAAGTGCAGCCATACTGTGTACGAACCAATAGGTATTAAATACTTCATTTTGCTGCATGTTGGTTGTATTCCATTTATTTAGCACTGCTTGTGAGTCGCTTAACGATTGGATGGGCCAAACGATATGATACCAATCGGTTTCAGGACCTCCATTATCGGTTACTAAACCGTTATATAATGCAGCTACTTTTGTTGTATCAAACCCATAACTTGTTAAATATTCTGCAGTAGGAAGCCAATGGATTCCGTACACATAAACAGGGCGACCGTCGAAGTAAGTTCCAAAGAAGTTGGAGCTTCCATAAACTTGACCGACTGTTTTATGACTATAGGTAGACAACCAGTTGTCCTGATCATAATTGAACCAATATTGTTCGACTGCCTTCAATTCCGTTGTAAAGCCAAATATGGAAGCGTTGCGGTAAGCCGTATTTCCGGTAAGAAGGCTCCACATATATTCGCCTACCCAGCTGAATAATGCTTCTCCAGCTGCTTCTTGATTGTTTCCGCTATCATTGTCGCCATAACCGCCAGCCCATGAATGACCTTCATAGGGATCAAAGTTTCGGAAGAATGGATACATCGAATCTGTTTTCGAAGGATTCCCATAGTCTCTGATTAATTGTTCTACCATACTGCCATATTTGTCCTTGAAGTCCTGATCGTAAGTTGCCAAAATAGCAGAGGCAAATACATAATAACCATAAGTAAAATGGTGATCCGTAATACCCGAATTTGCGCCAAATCCGCTATCCTTGTAATACATCGTTCCCCAATCCGAATTATAAGCGAAATAATAATTTGGCTCTCCAGGCGTATAAGTGTACCAGTCGGTTAAAATGGTTTTTATTCGTCCTAAGAATAAGCTTTTGTAACTCGCATCGCCGATTTGGTCTGCGATTAATGCTCCCATTGCTAGTGGATGAAGCTTTTTGCCCTGCCAATAAGCATCTGTTTGCATCAAATTCGTCGCTGTGTCTGTGTCGAGCAACGCCAGATATTGTAGTAAAGATTGGCGGGAATATGTGGAATCACCCGGCTCTGTAAATTGAGGCACAATACCATAAAATTTGTTTACAGTTGTAAATGCATTCCCTTCGGTAATTTTTAATAAGCCGCGTATCGATGGAAATGATAATGCGGTAAGTGGAGTTGTTGTGATTTTCCACTGATGCGGCAATTGCGCCATTAATGTCGTGTTTGCAAAGCCTGCACGTTTTAGCGTTGTTGTGACATTGAAGTTTGTGGTTACATCTGAAGTTGCTTCGTTAAAGCTGTAAGTAACATTTGTACCGGATACATAGGCATAAGCATGTTGATAGAAGTAATTCAAATTTGAATTGGCTGGCATGGTGGCAAGAGTCAAGTAGTTTAGTCCGCCGCCCAATTGAATTTTAATTTTAGCTCCAACCTTCATGAATGTTGTTCCAGCAGGTGCAAAGACTCCATAGTATCTCGTCACCATCGCTGGTGTAGGAGCGCTGTTGGAATTTGTGATCTCAAGTCCTATATGATCCGCTGTAAGAGAAGATCCATCTGCAGTCAAAATCGTATTATTGTTATCATCGAAAAATCTTGTGGAAACAGGTAAGTATAGTTCAGGAGTCGTAGGATCACTAAATTGGGAGAATAGATAAGGTGAACCTTTAACAAAAGTTGTTTTCATCTTATCGACTGTACTGTCGCTTAATACGGCGTCGGCTGACCAATCTCCATAAGCTGTAATTCGATTCGACATGTTTGAAGTATTAATGTTGTTTGCCATTAAGAATAAATCAGGGTTTCCAGCCGCTTCTTGCGCTTTTCCGTCTGTACTTAAGTAACCCGCACCAGGAGTTAGTACACCTAATCCTTGCTGCGTATATTTGGATTTAAGCGGTAAAGTGACAATGCCATTCCCTAATTTGTTGACCATGATCGATTGCCACCAGTCATTTGAAGGCAGCGGCGCGGTTATAGTATCGGCTTTGTAGCTTGGATATTTTGGTTGTGGGATTGAGAGATCATTCGTTACATAGCTGCCTTGACCTACGGCAATAGTAGAAGACGTAGGAAGCGGAGTGATCGTATAGGTCGGCTTAGGATCGCCAGCTACATAATCGTAAGCTTGGAATTCCCAAATGGAATAACCAAAGCTTGTCGCCCTGCTAATTCCTTTCATCTTCAAATAACGACCGCTAGCGTAAATTGGCAGGTTTAATGTACCGCCGTCACCGTGCATTTCCCTATAAATACTCGTCCAATTCGTGCTATCGTTAGAAACTTGAATATCATAAGTTCTGCCTGCTGCAGCCTCCCAATTAATAATGATGCGGCCAAGCGTGTGAACACTGCCTAAATCGACATAAATCCATTCATCATCCGTAGCATTGGAAGACCAACGCGTTGTTGTGCTGCCGTCTACGGCTAGTTGCGGCAATGTGGACCCCGCCGGAAGATAGTCCGCTACTTGATAGGAGGACGCGAACACGGGCTTGTTGAGCGCGACATTAGGTCCTAAAACAATCGGTGGAGGATTAATTCCGCCTGTTCCGTATACTTCAAATTCAAATAAAGAAATCCCATATGCTGCAAGGGAACGTGCAGTGGACAGTAAGCGGATATATCGACCCGTGCCAGAGAGTGCGATGGTTTCAACCCCGCCAACGCCCGCTGTAGTCGAATATACATTTGTCCAAGTTAATTCGTCATTGGAAGTTTGCAGCTTATAATTTGTTGAATAAGCGCCTTCCCAACGCAGGATGACTTGAGTAATAGAAGCATTTGCCCCTAAATCGACATAAATCCATTGCGGGTCCACTCCCCATGCGCTACTCCAACGACTACCCGTGTTTCCGTCAAAAGCTAAATCAGGCGAATTGTTTCCTTCGGTAGATGAAGCATAAGCCGGTCTATTCAAGGTTAACAAGTAAGAACCGGCAGCGTTTACCTTCGT
Source organism: Bacilli bacterium (assembly GCA_028287395.1). Lineage (GTDB taxonomy): Bacteria > Bacillota > Bacilli > Paenibacillales > NBRC-103111 > Paenibacillus_AC. Next base: position 10,690 of record JAQBPR010000268.1, on the reverse strand, counting down.
GGCGGGGATTACATTAAATAAGCTAAGCACCATGGATAGAACGATTGCTAAAGAAGTGATCTGAAAAAAAATTTTTCGCATACTTTTGGAATGTAAATTCATACTAAGTTTCCTCCTCAAACGGTTTACCCCGATGGGGCTCAATCTGTTGTGAAAATAAGATCATCTTGTTTTCCATTCATTTTCCCAGCTACATAATCCACTCCTCTCCGTTATATCACCTACCGCTTGAATTTAAAGCGCTTTTACTTAGGCTTTAGTAAAAAGATAAGGTGTTTTATTGGGAAGATCAATTGCACTAAACAACGATTTTGCGTAGGAATTCACGAACTTATACGGACCTTTGAGGATCCAGTTTCAACAGCGAGAATGATCATGCGATAGTGCAACTTTTCGTTGATTAATCCTCTGTTTTAGGCTTGGTTTATTCTATTGAATCAATCAAACAATTCTGAATGAAATGTGGGCTGTTCTGAAAGTAGGTTTTTCTACTTTTTAGGAACAGCTCTTTTTTAGCGTTAAGGCAGTCCTATCCTTTTTATTATCAGGTTTTTGTTTTCGTCAATCATCATGCCAAACTTACACTTTTCGTTGATTACTAAACTGGTTTCGTAGTATTCGATCCAGATATAATAAAGGTACAAAACAACTTGAGTGGAGCTGGTGAAATGATAACTACAGACAATCAAATAACCCAACAAACGGCGAGCCCACTACGCAAAAAGAAGAGTACCTTCAAGCTGTTTAAACAACAATGGGATTATCAACTGATGATATTTCCCGCTTTGCTTTTTATTATCATTTTCAATTATTTTCCGATGTGGGGTGTGATAATTGCATTTAAGGAATATAACTTGTTTACAGGATTTTGGGCAAGTCCTTGGGTAGGAACGATGCATTTTCGGATGTTTTTTGAATCACCGGAGTTTTGGGGACTTATGCGCAACACGCTTTGTATCAGTTTGTTAAAACTAGCATTTGCCTTTCCAGCCCCGATCATTTTGGCTTTAATGTTAAATGAAGTCACGCATGGGTGGTTTAAACGACTGGTTCAAACGATCACTTACATTCCACATTTTATTTCCTGGGTTGTCGTTTCCGGGCTTGTATTTTCAATGCTGGCGGTTGATAACGGTACGGTAAATGAAATGCTAACGAAATTGTCCATCATTCATGAACCGATTAGCTGGATGTCTTTACCTAATTTATTCTGGGGTATTTTGGTATCGGTAGGGGTTTGGAAAGAAATAGGTTTTGGCTCGATTGTTTACTTGGCTGCAATTGCCGGTATTGATCCGGCTTTATATGAAGCAGCAGCACTGGACGGCGCTAATCGCTTCAAACAAATTTTTCTCATTACTATCCCGAGCATTATGCCAGTCATCGTCATTTTCCTTATTTTGGGAGTTGGTAATATTCTGAATGCCGGTTTCGAGGATGTCTTGCTGTTAACCAAAGGATTGAGTAACGGAATCATCCTGCCGGTTGCAAACGTGATTGATACGTATGTTTATGATATGGGGATTACGCAGCAACGATATTCTTATGCAACAGCGGCGGGATTGTTTAAATCAGTCATTAGCATCGTAGTTCTTATGTTGGCCAACGGCATTGCGAGAAGGCTTGGAAAGGCAAGCTTGTGGTAGTTTGATGCGCGTTAGAATTTTGGAAGAAAGGTGGATACGATGAAATTCAATTCTCAGGATAAAACGCTGCATATTATCATCTATTTCGTTCTTGCCCTTTTGGCTTTTGTTACTTTTTATCCTTTTTGGAATTCGTTTGTTATTTCCTTCAATGTTGGAACAGATACTACTTTAGGCGGCATTACGTTTTGGCCAAGAAAGTTTACCGTGGAAAACTACGGGGTTGTTTTTACACATAAGAAGATTTTGAGCGCTTATTTTATCACGATTGCAAGAACGGTAATCGGAACATTGGCCTCCATGTTTTTCACCTCGCTTTTTGCTTATGCCCTATCGAAGAAAGGGCTCGTTTTTAAAAAGTTTTATATGATTCTTTGTGTAATTACTTTGTATTTTAGCGGTGGTTTGATTCCATATTTTATTCTTATACACAGTATGCATTTATACAATACGTTTTGGTTTCTTATTTTGAACGGGATGATCAATGTGTACAATGTCATCATTTTTCGCACTTTTTTTGCGGAGCTGCCTGAAGGACTTGAAGAATCCGCTCAAATAGATGGTTGTTCAAATTTTGGTGTGTTCTTTAGAATCGTTATTCCGATTTCTGGACCAGTAGTTGCAACATTATCGTTATTCACTGCAGTTACGATATGGAATGATTGGTTTTATCCGGCGGTTTTCATTAATAAGGATAGTCTCATGCCGCTGCAAACCTTGATGGTCCAAATCGTGAACAGTGGTGTTACATCAACCATTGTGAGCAACTTAAACTCTTATGCAACAGGTACACTAAGGCAATCGATTTCTGTAAAGTCGATACAGATGGCAACGATGATGGTAGCAACACTGCCAATCTTGATTATATATCCATTTTTGCAAAAGTATTTTGTAAAAGGCGCTTTAGTAGGTTCCTTAAAAGAGTAGCCTGTAATTCTGGTTTGAGCACAAATTTATACAAGCTATAAATTTGTTTCTAACATATAATTAATCTTAGGGGGAAATCGAATGACGTTCAGAAAGTCTTTAACACTTTTAGTGGTGGTACTGCTCAGCTTTAGTCTTTTGTTATCCGCATGCAGCACGAAAGTAGCAACGACCAACGTATCGCCAGATGCAACGAAAGCAACCGTAGAATCTGCTAACCCAGCTACTCCTGCAGCAAATTTGGCAAACGCGAGTGATTTGCAATCCAAAGTAAAACCTGTAAGTTTTAGCTGGTATGCTAACTACGATTGGTTTACACCGGAAAAGTATGGTGATCAACCGGATTCTAAGTGGGTTATCGATAATCTAAAAGTAAATCTGAATCCGATTTCATCCGGTGGAGCAGCAGCTACAAAGCTGAATTCGATGATTGTCGGCAATGAACTTCCCGATGTGCTTGTACTTGATCGTGGTAAGGATGTTGAACGTTTACAGCAAGCAGGAAAGCTGGTTGCACTGGACCCTTATTTAGCAAAATATCCTGAGTTTGTGAAATTGATTGGTGAAAAAACATTGAATTTATTAAGAAGCCCAGATGGTAAATTATATCAAATTCCAAACTGGTACATTAATGGACCAAATGGAAATGGGAATGCTGCTTATATCGTAGAGAAGAAAATATATAAGGCGCTTGGTTCTCCGAAGCTGGAGACATGGGATGATTTGGAAAGCTATTTGAAATTAGTTAAATCCAAATATACGGATGTTGTCCCTTTTGATGCTGGGGAGATTCGCGATGGTGCTGAACTTCAAGCATTAGGCATGTTCTATAGCGGATCGACTACTAATGTATCTGCTGGTTTCGTAGCTCCAACTTCAGGTAATGCATTCGGAGTGCCCAAAGATAACAAGTTAACTTCTGTTTATACAGATCCTGATTTCCAAGCTACCGCATTATTTACGAGTAAGCTATACCGCGAGGGCTTAATTTCCAAGGATATATTAACAGAAAATCGCGATCAAATTAAGGAAAAATTAACAAAAGGAAAAATCGCTGTATGGGCTGCTTATGACGCTGTTGTAGAAGGATTGGGTCGGGAAGCAAATAATCAATTAAAAGCGATAGACCCGGAAGATGGATATATGGCGATTTGGCCGATTCATAAAGAGGGTGTAGATAAGAATAAAGTGTATCCAAGTGGCTATAATACGCTGGGCTGGAACGTAAATGTCATTTCAACGAACGCAAAGGATCCAGAAGCAATTTTCACTTACATGACATGGGCAACTAGTCCAGAAGGTCAACGCATACTCTTCTTTGGACCACAAGGCTTGTTCTATGATAAAGTTGAAGATGGCGTGCCGATTCCAAATGATGCTTATATTAAACGTGATCAGAAAAAATACGATGATATGAAAATTGGCTTTTTCAACTTTTCAGGAAATACGGCTTATATTGACGGAACAAAAGCAAAGCGGGAGAAACTGCTGCCAGCAGAAGCACAGGATTGGACAACGCTTGCACAAGCAAACATAGCCTTCAAAACCTCGATGAATGTGACGGAATTTTCTAATCTTGATCCGGTGCCTAATTCCGAGGAAGGCATTATCATGCAGCGTCTGAAAGATCAATACAAACAAACGACTGCCAAAATTATATTTGCGAAAAGCGATGATGAAGTGAAAGCCTTATTAACGCAAGCAGACCAAGAAGCGAAGAAGTTGGGCTATGATAAAGTATTGCAGTATAAAACGAATGTGTGGCAAGCAAACTTGAAAAAAATGGGGAACTAATCTGCTTCAATGTTAAGCATTATTTCAAAATTTGAAGAGGGTATACTCTATGTATACTCTCTTCAATATTATTTGCGAAAGGAGCTTTCTCTGATGTACAAAGCAATATTGGTAGACGATGAAAACTATGATCTAGAAGGGCTGAACAAGCTGATTCCTTGGATGGAATTAAACATCGAGGTGGTTTGTTCTGCGAATAAACCCACAATCGTGCTTGATTACATCCAACATAATCCTGTAGATCTTCTCATTACTGATATTAAAATGCCTGTATATTCGGGGATTGAGTTAGCTAAATTAGCTTTGGAGCATAATCCGCAATTGAGCATTATTTTCATTAGCGGTTATGAAGACTTCCAGTATGCTCGTGAAGCCCTTCAACTAAAAGCGAGCGGTTACATATTAAAGCCAGTTGACGATGATGAAATCATAGGCGTTTTGAAAGCGACGGTTGCCCATCTTGATTCTCAAAAGCTTCGTCAGCGAGCGGAGATTAATTTAAAGCAATCATTTCATTATGTGAAAGGTAATTTTGTAATTCATCTATTAGAGGGGACGTATGAGGAAGATAAATTGGAAGCTTTGATGCAGGAGTATGATATAGATTTGCCCAAATGCAGCATGACCGCTGTAATAGCTGAGATTGACGATGTGACTTTAAAATTAAATCCTTCCACTGTAGAACTACAAAGGCTAGAGGTACAAAAAGTACTGCATTGTGCAAGTGAATATGTAAAGCAGCATGCACTTGGACTTTATTGCAATCTTTCGCATTTTCAATTTGGCTTGATTATTTATACAACAAATTACGAGACTATGGTAGTGGATCTAAACGGACTCGTTCGTCATATAAAAGAAAACTCAACGCTTTCCATTACACTTGGTATTGGATTTGACGTTATTAAAGCTGAGCAATTGTGGAAATCCTTTCACCATGCGAAAGAAATGCTTAACCTCAAAATGTTTCTAGGTAAAAACCGCTTAATTACCTCGCAAACGACTAAAATAAACATGGTTCCCGACGCGAAAAATTTCAATGAAATTTTGGAAACGATGTTTTTGGCGATAGAAAATTACGGTTTGGTTAAAATTGATGATTGTATCGAAGAATTATTTATTTTGGCCAAAGGTTTTGAGCACCGAGTGACAGTCTATAATTTTGCGATTCATATCATTTCTAAGATAGATACTTTTTTGAACAAACGCAATGAAACCTTTCAGAGCTTGTTGGGCTGGGATATGGATCATCTTAATTTGATCTACAAGTTTGAAACCATCGATGATATTCAGTCCTGGCTGCGCAGAACCATGTTTAGCATTTCTGAAATGGTTTATTTTCGAAGATACAGTAAAAACAGCAAATTGTTTGAAGATGTGTTGAACTATGTGCAGAGTAGGTTTTCTAACGATGTGACCTTACGGGATGTTGCCAACTACTTTTCTTATTCCCCCAATCATTTGGGTTTTTTGTTTAAGGAGTATTTCAAGGAAAGCTTCAGTGATTGCGTCATACGAATGCGTATGGAAAAAGCAGCACAATTGCTGTTAAATCCTAGACTAAAAATATATGAGATTGCCGACCAGCTCGGCTATAAAAGCTTGACTTATTTCAGTAGACAGTTCCGTGAATTTTATGGCACTTCACCTGGTGATTATAGAAAGCAGGGGTGAGTCATATTGAACGGACAGCGAAGTCGGTTTATTCCTTTAAGCTATAAATTATTACTCTCTTATTTACTTCTAGTTCTTACGCCTGTCATTGTGATTGGCTATTATTCCTATGACTCCTCCGTTGAAGCAATTAAAGAACGTGTGAAAAATAATTTGCAAGTGGGCATGGAACAAATGAATACGAATATCGATTATCGCATTGCGGACATTATGCGTGTATCCGATCAGATCTTTGATGATCAGGCTTTGTCGCGATATCTTTCCAGATCTTATTCAGATGACTTGGATAAGTATCTTATTACAACACAGTATATTGTGCCTAAAGTGGATTCAGCCGTGAAATTGCCGCTGAGCCCGATCTATCTGTCGCTTTATTTGAATCAAGCAACGATCTCTGAGATGTATTATACCAGCGATGACGATATTTTGGTAAAAGCGAGAAACTATAGTATTTTTCACATCAATCGTGTAGAGAATACTTCCTGGTATCGTTCCTTGCACTTGGAATTCAATTCTAAAATCTGGCTGCAAGTTGAAAGTGATGTAAAATATGATCATATTTCCTTTATACGTCCGTTGATTGATTATGAATCGCTGAAATCGATTGGCTTTATGAAGGTTACGGTAAGCTTAAAAGATATTTTCGGTACGGTTGATTTTAATAAGTTGGGCGAAGGGGCAAAAATGTTTGTTGTCGATGAACATCAAAACCCATTGTATAACAGCACTCAAAGCGATAAAGCGGATATCACGCCCATGCTTAAAGACGATAAACGATTTTTTACGATGACCAAGCAAATTTCTAATTTTCCGGCGCGCTTGGTAGTTGTGATCCCATCTTCAGCATTCAATGGAAATTCACAAAAGGTACGCAATCTCACGGTCTTGGTTTGTTTGATTAGTTTGTTTGTGCTGAGTGGAATTAGCGTCTTTATTTCAAGGTTGTTCTCGAAACGAATGATGAAGCTGGTATCCTCTTTAAATGCTTTTCAAGAAGGCGAATTTAATAAGCGAATCCGTTATAGCGGAAATGATGAATTTAGCTTAATTGCGAATGCTTTTAACGATATGGCCTCTACGATGGAGAATTTAATTGAGGAAGTGTATATAACCAAGCTGCAAAAGAAAGAAGCAGAGCTGCAGACTCTGCAGTCGCAAATCAATCCACATTTTCTTTATAATACGTTTTCCTCCATCAGCAGGATGGCAAAGCTTGGGGAAACGGAGAAGCTTCATGAAATGATTCGCGAACTGGCGAGATTTTGCCGGCTCACGCTGAATAAAGGCGAAATGATTATTTCGATTGATAAAGAATTACAGCAGGTTCAAGCGTATATTGTGATTCAACGGATTAAATATGCTGAGCGAATTACCGTAAAATATGAGGTTGACCCTGCGATTATGGAATATGCTACTGTTAAATTTATTTTACAGCCTTTTGTGGAAAATGCTTTAGAACATGGGTGGTTTGATGAATTAATTACGATCCGGATTCGCGGATATCAGGAGGGTGAAACCGTGGTATTTGAAGTTGCGGATAATGGACTAGGCATGAGTCAGGAGACATTGCAGCAAATTTTCAACACCAATGGAACAAGTATAGGCTATGGAATCGGTAATGTAAATGAGCGCATTCAGCTCCATTTCGGTAAGCAATATGGCGTTACCCTTCAAAGTAATATTGGCGAAGGGACGACTGTGCGAATTACACTTCCAATCCATCAGGTGGATTTTTCTAGACATGCGGAAACCAAAAAAGATCAGGAATTTTTATAATCTTATTAATAAAAGGGTTAAAGTATAAACTTGCATTTGCAGGTTTATTTTTTTTGTGAAGTAGATTACAGAATATGCAGATGAATTATGATAATTTTAAATAGAGTTTGATTATTGGAGTTTTGTTTTATTAATATAGGATTGAAAGAGGGCTGTAAAATGTTGAAGAAAATCGTTTTTTTCGGTATGCTCGTGTTTTTTGCTTTACTTGTCTTGCCGCATTCATCCTCGGCCAATACTGGCTGTCCTTGCAGTGTAAGTGGGACAATAACGGATTCAGATGGGAATAAGTTACCTGGTATTACCATAACCTCGAATAATGTACCGACCGTGAGCGTAACTTCCGATACTTATGGCGATTTTACACTTTCATTAAATTCACAAGCGACTAAAATATATTTTTCAAAGTGGTTTCAAAGCGGAGAAAATATGACTGTTTATCGCCAATTGGATTGGAGTGGGGGTGGGAATACAATTAGTGGTTTGCATTTGATCCTTGACGATAAAATAGCTGCGAGTACCTCACCTCCTACAGGAACAGGCGGGATGGCAGGAACGATTTTTGGAGTAAACTTATCGAATGTTACAGTAAGTGTTATTGATGGTGCCGGAAACGAGTGGCACGTGGATTCTATTTCTGAGCATCGATATTCCATTGCGGGCATTCCTCTAGGAAGTAACTATACATTAGATGTTGGTAGTGGTGGATTAAAAAAACAAATTTTGAATAATATAGTTTCCGAAAGCAACCTTACACAGAACAACATTCAATTCGAAAATTATATTCATGGTAAGGTCTCGATCATTGATTCTTCAGGTTTAATCACTTTACCGTCTAGTATAACGGTATCTTTGCAGCAGCAAAATTCGAATAATTCAGCTCAAACGGTCAATACAGATGCAAACGGATATTACGAGTTTGATAACTTATCAGCTGCTTCATATCAATTATCTATGGTACAAACAGCACCGGATGGGTCTAGTCAAACGCAATTCCAACAAGTAACCCTTAATAATATAGAGAAGACCGTAGATTTTATTTTCGATTATCAAAACGGCAGTGATCGATTAGTCGGAGAAATCCTTCATGGGCCGCAATTAAATGTATTAGGTAACGTTACTGTGAATGTAAATGACAATAAAGGCCGATCATTTGTTACGAATTCCAATAGCAGCACTGGATTGTATACGGTTTACCTCCATCATTATCCAGATGCGGATGGAACATATTATATAAATTATGATGCGAGGGGCGCTAGCACACATTATACCTACTATCAATATATTGTTGATAAATTGATTTCCGGATCAGTGACATCAAACATAGTATTTCAAAATGACACAACAGAACCGGGTATTAGCATTACTATTCAGGATGAATTAAGGAATCCATTTCATGGAGCGGCCGTATACGCAATCTTGCCGGGCGGATTACAATGGGCAACCACTTCTGACAACAATGGTGTGTACGTACTTCCCGGATTGCCGGATAATAGCTCTTACAATATTTCTATTTCAGCACCAAATTATATAAGTCAGCACTTTACGGTAAATATTCCACAAGGAAGCTCTAGTCTAATTACAAAATCCGTCACTTTGAGTCCACCGATATTATTTCATCTCTCTTTTCCAGTTTCTGCGGATCTAAGTTCTGAGGATATCAGATTATATCATAGGGGTACTAATACGCATTACGAACGATCTTTACTGCCTGTCAACAGTTACACGATTACTTCGAGCGCGGATACTAACTTTAGTTATTTAGATATTACGTTTAATAGTGGAATCGATTGGGGTCAGGCAAGTGAATATCAAGCTGTATTCCATATTGGATATTACTGGTTCATTCAACCGCTAACGCAAAGTAATATAATTAATTATAACTTAAATGCAGCAGCTTTAGTTCAAGCGAATATTTCAATTGCTAGTCTCTCTAGTTCACAAATACAACAATTTAATTTGGCGCCATACGATGATGTGAGCGGGTTGCGGATTTTCCAAGATGCTTTTCTCCCTTCCGATTATATTCCTGCTGGAAGTTATGACGCTGCAGTAACCGCAGTAGATGGTACGAATGCCTATGTTTTATTTAACCATCAAGTCTTTGATGGAGTAAATAACATTGACTTTCCAAGCGCTAGTTTATCTGAAGTCGACCTAACTTATGCAAGTCCATTGGATTTCGCAGACGTAGAGGCAGCGGACCCTAATTCGGAAGGGCTTAAAGTAACAGGTTCCGGTATTCAAAAGATCTACTTTTCGAAAGCATTATATTCGAATATAAATGTTGGATTTAGTTATGGGAGCTACTCCGTCTATTTCGATAAAGGGAAGTTCGACTTCCAGCTTAATAAGAGTAATCAGCCAACGATTTGGTCTTTTGGGACAAACCTTAAAGCGTTGATTCATCCGACTTCGTTAAGCCATTCGCCAGGGTCAACCGTGTATTCAACGGGCCAACAACCTTCAACATTTCTCAGTATTTCAGACGAGCTAGGAAATCAAGTGGACTCCGTATGGTCATCTAGTAAAAGTCAGGTATACCCAACCATTACTTTAACAGATGGGGTACAGTCCGTGTGGGTTACAAATCAAATTTCACAATTAAATAATTATTCGATACCCTTACCAAGCCAAGTCGGTTCCTATTCCCTTACATTTAGCTTTCCGGCTGGGGTTCCTATTGCATCCGATACGAAGTCTTTGATTATTAGTTCCAATGGTTCACATATCGAAAGTGTGATGAAATTGTGGAATAGTACCGATAATCGAGACTATAATGGGGATAATGTGACGAATATAAATGATTTACAATATTTACTTAGCCTAATTCAACCGATTTGACCAATAGAAAATTTATGTTTTCTACATACTCA
>JAQBPR010000219.1 GCA_028287395.1 Bacilli bacterium | reverse complement strand
CGAAGGAACTTGAAGAGTTATCTGAGAAAAATGAAGAAATCAAAGAAATATTATTGCTCTTATTAAAGAAAGATAAAGAAAGTATTAAAAGAGCACATAATATTTTAAAAGAGATTTATAAGTAGTTTAAAGAGAAGCCAAAAGGATATTGACCTTTATACGGTCAGTATCCTTTGATTTTTTGTTAGGCACTAAAGCATTTGTGGTAATATTTTCGGACAGGATTCCCTTCAATGGATATAATGGAATTAATAACGTTGTTAATATCTTACATGTTCTAAAGAAAGAAGGGATTGCTTTGCCCACCTACAACAAACTAGTCCGAGATAAAATCCCAGAAGTGATCGAACGAAGTGGGAAGGCATATCATACGCGAATCCTATCAGATGATGAGTATAAACAAGAACTCCAAAAAAAACTCCACGAGGAACTCGAGGAATATATGAACGCATCTGATGATCAAAGTGCGATAGAGGAATTGGCGGACATTTTGGAATTAATCCACGCCATTACAGCTATTCACAACTCATCTATACAGGAACTGGAACAGGTTCGACTTAAAAAAGCTGCTGATCGTGGGGGATTTAAGGATAAAGTGTTCCTTATTAATGTAGCAGATGCCTGATATCAAACTTATTACGGAAAATTTGGCAGATGAACTAATACCGGGGATTAAAAAGGCTTCGGCGATTTATATTATGACTTCTTTTGTAATGGAGTCTGGTGTCCGTTTGCTTGCACCTTTTTTGAAAGAGGCTGTGCAACGTGGAGCGGAAGTGAAAGTCCTTGCTGGCGACTATCTATTTGTCAGTCAACCCGAAGGACTTCGCATGTTATTTGAGATTGATAGTCGGATCGAAGTTCGTCTTTGGCAAAGTCAGGGGACTTCTTTTCATCCTAAAGCTTATCTGCTAGATTACGAGGAGGGCCAAGGGTTATTGATTGTAGGATCCTCTAATTTCTCTCGCTCTGCATTTCGGCTTGGTGTGGAGTGGAACTTGGCTATGAGTGCACAAGCAGAACCCTATACGTTTCAAGAAGCGCTGGATAAGTTCATGCACAACTTTTATCATGAATGCACATTTTCTCTCAATCACGAAACAATCGCCATATACGAAAAAGAATACAGAGCCTATCATCAAAAGCTCCCAGAACTGGTTCGTACGATCACAGAGATGGAAGAATCAGAACTGATGCTGCCGCAAAAGGAAAATGCTGAAGAGTCCTTTGGGGCTGTTTTTGCTGAAAATCAAGTTATTGAACCAAGACATGCTCAGAGAAATGCATTGGAAGCTTTAGAAAAAACAATTGAGGAGCAATATGACAAGGCCATGATCGTCATGGCTACAGGGCTTGGGAAAACATATTTGGCAGGCTTCTTTGCACAAAAATTTAAAAGGATATTATTCGTTGCACATCGTGTGGAGATCCTACTTCAAGCGAAAAAATCGTTCCAGCTCATTATGCCGGAGCGATCTTGTGGTTTATATAATGGACAGGAAAAGGAAACGAATGCGGATTGTATTTTTGCTTCCATTTATACGCTAGGGATGAAAAAACATCGCGAGACATTTTCGAGTGATGCCTTTGACTTGATTATTGTAGATGAGTTTCATCATGCTGCAGCTAAATCCTATCAATTGTTATTGGACTATTTTAAACCGCAATTTTTACTAGGTATTACAGCAACACCTGATCGGATGGATGGAAAAGATGTATATGCATTATGTGATGGGAATGTTGCCTATCAATTACATTTTATCGAAGCGATTCAAAGAGGTTGGTTAAGTCCTTTTCATTATTTTGGAATATATGACGATACGGATTATTCGCAGCTTACTTGGCTAGGTACCCGTTACGACGATGAAGAATTACTTGCTGTGCAACTTCAAGATGGCATGGCAGAGCGGATTTACAAAGCTTGGGAGCAGCATAAACAGACCCGGACATTGGCCTTCTGTTCTTCTATCCTCCAGGCTAATTTTCTTGCGAATTATTTCAAACAAAGAGGTATCGCAGGTTTAAGTCTTCATTCCAAATCTTCAGAAATGAGTCGTGAGGAAGCCATTCGCCAAATTCAAACGGGTGCATTAGAAGTGATTTTCACAGTGGATTTATTTAATGAAGGTGTGGATATTCCATCCATTGATACTTTATTATTCGTACGCCCAACAGAATCCTTGACGGTTTTCACACAGCAGGTTGGTCGGGGTCTTCGGCTTTTTGAAGGGAAGTCTTATTGCACTATCATCGATTTAATCGGTAACTATAGGAATGCTGATCTTAAGCTAAGCTTGTTTAATGCTGGAACAACTCCTGTAAAAGATAATGTAAGATCTTTTATCCCAGAGGCAGCTTTTGGCTGTTTGATTGATTTAGAAGTGGGGATCATCAATTTCCTTGAACAATTAAGCCTGAAAAAACAGCCGCGTAAAGATAAGCTTCGGGTCTCCTATATGGATTTGAAGCGGGAAATAGGTCGCAGACCCACCTATCTTGAATTGCATCTTCAGGGAAGAGCCGATAGTAAAGAGTATAAGCAAGAGTTTAAATCTTATTGTGGATTTTTACATTGGGCTGGGGAATTGGACGAGCAGGAGACGGAAACGTTCCTGAAACATCAAGAGTGGTTAAAGGAAGTAGAAAGCACGGTCATGACAAAAAGCTATAAAATGGTTGTCCTGCTTTATATGCTGGAAAGAGGGAGCTTGGATTGGATAAAACCAATCAACGCTGCCGATGCGGCACCTTTTTTTCATCAATATTTGACGGAAAAAGAATATCGCAAAAGAATCGATTTCTCCGACAGCGAAACACGCAGTCTATGGGAATATAATCAAGCGAAGGTTAGCAAGCTTATTGCTAGAATGCCTATGTCCAAGTGGAG
>JAQBPR010000186.1 GCA_028287395.1 Bacilli bacterium | reverse complement strand
AAATTGTTTAAATGCTAAATATTCAGCCGCCTTTTTATTTAACTCTATTAATGATAGTTCAGCCGTCTGTTTAACAGCACGGATGAGTAAATTTTTCGGAGTATGCTCCATATCGATAAATTCAATAATTTGTGTTTTATAGCCCACTAATTCTAATAGCTGTGTGCGCAGTGAATCGGTAGCCAATGCGGCAAACCGCTCTTTGATGATCCCATGCTTCAGCATGGGTGAAAGCAAGCTGTTCTGTACTTGTCCAAACAATTCATGCTGGCAGCAAGGGACCGATAGAATAACATCTGCTCCCCAGCGTACTGCCTTTTCAAGCGCAGCATCCGTCGCAGTATCACAAGCATGCAGCGTAACAACCATGTCGACTTGCTCCGCTTCGTTATAGCGATTTATATCGCCAACCTGAAATTGTAAATGTTTAAATCCAAGCTTTTGTGCCAATTGACTGCAATGTGCGATTACATCAGCTTTAAGATCAAGACCGATCATCTGCACATCAAGCTTCTGCATATGCACCAAATAATGGTACAAAGCGAACGTCAAATACGACTTGCCACAGCCAAAATCAATAATTTTGAGCCTGCGGGTGCGGCTTAAGTAAGGTGTTATATCATCGATCATTTCGAGAAAGCGATTGATCTGTCTGAATTTATCATACTTGGCGGCAAGCACCTTCCCCTGTGCATTCATTACGCCTAATTCAACCAAAAAAGAAACCGGTTCTCCTTCAGTCAGTAAATAGTTTTTTATGCGATTATGGCTTAATTCGATTTGAGCTGCTTTTTTACTCGCCGGTTTTTTTAAAATTGTGGCTCTATCCGGTTTATTCGCTAATATTTGATAATCCGCATCTTTTGCCTGAAACAAAGCCTGTTTAAAATCGTGCTGTAAAAGTTGAACAAGCTGATCGCCCGCTGCTTCCGGAGTTAAATTCTCATGCAGCACTTTGGGCCCGACTGTAAAGACAAGCTGATACTGAAGCTGCCCTTTAAGCATAACAGGCTTGATTTGAACCTTTGAAGCCTTCTCCGGGTTTTTACTCCGCATGTGACTTAAAGTACCCTGAAGTAAAGCTTGCTCGGCAATTAATTGATTAACCAACAAACGGATCTGATTCATCCTCAAAACCCCTTTACATAGAAAACCCCTCGGTTTGATCCGCGGGGAAGTCTCTTTTTATCTAAATGAACGATTACGATGGGTATACAACCAATATTTTTTCATATCTTTGACAACATCATCATAATTTTCAAGCACCGTTTCAACATAATGATCGAAAGTGGCAAAATGATCTGGAGCAACCTGCAATGGTTCACCTTCACCATCTATGCGTAAAACTCCTTTGCAGCGCTCAGCCAATAAATGCGCAAGCTTCATCAAGAGGAAATCCTCCCACGTTGTTGCATCCTCTTCTCTGCATACTTTGCATCCGTCTTCAGTAAAAAATACAAATATTCCATGCTTCCGCATCATCACTTCCGGCAAAAGCAGGTAACCATCGGCCACAGGCTGGAGATCACACGCCCATTGTTCCGCGAAGTGCTCGATAAACAAGAGAAATTGTGCTTCAGCAGATTCCGTAGTTTGTTTCATCTGAATATGTAATTCCGCCATGTTACATCCCCATTATTCCCAATTTATTTCAAAAGCTTACTTATGAGCGACTTTTTACGATCCCGGTGACGATCTAATCGAGAGATTAAATGGCTCTCTTCTGAAGGCATGCTTAATGTTTCAGCGTGTTCTTCCTGGATTGAAGGCAATGCCTTCGTTGGCTCTTCAACTGCGTATTTGTACGACTCTTGGTCATTTGCTTTATTTAATTGATTTTCTAAATATTCCACACGCGTATTTAAACGTGCCACGGTCTCATTCAGCTCATGAAGTGCAATCAACAAATAACCTGGATTTAGCATATGCTCCCGCTCCAGTTGAATTTTCTGTTCCATTTTAAAGGCTTCCAGTTCCTCTGGAGTTAGCAATGCTTCAAGCTCTTCTTTACTTAGAATTTCATCATTTACCACGTACGTTTACTCCCTTACTAAAAAATAAAAAGGAGCCTTAGCGCTTCCGAATAAAGAATTTTATCGGAAAACGCTTCTGGTTCCTCTTTATCGTAACTGTTTTTATGGCAAATTGGAAGAGCCCATTAGATATCGGTCGCATTCTCTGGCAGCCGCGCGCCCTTCGTTGATTGCCCATACAACAAGGCTTTGTCCACGACGCATATCACCCGCTGTAAATACACCTTTAACATTCGTTGCAAATTTATCATATTCAGCCTTTGCATTGGAGCGTTCATCCTTCTCAACACCCAATTGATCAAGCAAGCTGTTCTCCGGTCCCATAAAGCCCATGGCTAAAAGCACTAGCTGAGCCGGGTAGACCTTCTCACTGCCCGGTACTTCAACGGGGCCAAAACGACCTTGCTCATCTTTTTTCCATTCTATTAGCACCGTATGCAGTTCCTTGACGTGTCCATTCTCATCTCCAACAAATTTCTTGGTGGAAATAAGATATTGCCTTGGGTCTCCGCCAAACTTAGCTGCCGCTTCTTCTTGACCATAATCCATCTTGTAAACCTTCGGCCATTCCGGCCATGGATTGTTCGCAGCCCGTTGGTCTGGAGCTTTAGGCATAATTTCAAACTGTGTGACAGTGTTGCAGCCATGACGCACAGATGTGCCTACACAGTCCGTTCCAGTATCGCCACCGCCAATAACGATGACATCTTTGCCAGCAGCAGAAATGTATTGTCCATCTTCATGCTTGCTGTCCAATAAGCTTTTCGTATTCTTATGCAAAAACTCCATTGCCAGATGGATCCCTTTGAGCTCGCGTCCTTCGATCGTTAGATCACGACCTTTGGTTGCACCGCCGCATAAAACGACAGAGTCAAATTCTTGCAATAGCTTTTCCGCAGGATAATTTTTCCCAACTTCTGTGTTGGTTACAAATGTCACGCCTTCCGCAGCTAATAACTCTACACGGCGCTTGACATTTTCTTTATCCAGCTTCATATTCGGGATACCATACATCAGCAAGCCGCCGATGCGATCCGCGCGTTCAAATACCGTAACCAGATGCCCTGCTTTGTTCAATTGCGCTGCACAAGCAAGTCCTGAAGGACCTGAACCGATGACCGCGACTTTCTTACCCGTGCGATGCGCAGGCGGTTCTGGGATCACCCAGCCCTCATCGAAGCCTTTGTCGATAATCGAACGTTCGATATTTTTAATCGTAACAGGTGAACCATTTAGCCCCACCGTACACGAACCTTCACAAGGCGCTGGACAGACGCGACCTGTAAATTCCGGAAAATTATTCGTTTTGTGCAAGCGATCCAAGGCTTCTCTCCATTGACCGCGATAAACCAAATCATTCCACTCCGGAATCAAATTGTTTACCGGGCATCCGGCGGCCATTCCGCTGATCAATTTACCTGTATGACAGAAAGGAATTCCACAATCCATACAGCGAGCGCCTTGAGTTTGTAATTTTTCGTCAGAAAAATGCTGATGAAATTCCTTGTAATGACTAATCCGTAGCAGCGGATCATCCTCAGTCGGAACTTCACGATTGTATTCAATAAAGCCGGTAGGTTTACCCATCGTTCGTTTCTCCTTTAAAGTTTGCTATGGCAAAACTCGCTTCGTAAGCTTAATCTAATTTCCGCCAACGCGGGATATGTCACGCATATTTTCTTCAAAAGCAGCCATGATGGCTTGATCGTTGCTCAAGCCGGTTTTTTTACCGCGTTCGATCGATTCAAACATCCGTTTGTAATCTTTTGGAATTACCTTGACGAAGTTTAACACGCTTTCTTCCCAATTTTCGAGAATATGATGCGCCACCTCACTGCCCGTAAATTTATGATGATTGCGAATCATATGATGCACTTCATTGTTTTCATAATGTTCGGTAATTTGTTCCAGGAATACCATTTCAGTGTTGACCTGATTTTTAAACGAGCCTTCAGGATCATATACATAGGCAATTCCGCCAGACATACCGGCTGCAAAATTCCGTCCTGTCGGTCCAAGCACAACCACACGTCCGCCAGTCATATATTCGCAGCCATGATCGCCCACACCCTCTACAACTGCACGGACACCACTGTTACGTACGCAGAAACGTTCTCCTGCTTTACCGCGAATATAAGCATCCCCATCCGTAGCGCCATAGAATGCAACGTTACCGATAATGATGTTATCCTCCGCTTTGAAAGACGATTTACTTGCTGGGAATACGGCAATTTTACCGCCGGAAAGTCCTTTCCCCACATAGTCATTCGAATCACCTTCGAGGGATAATGTAATCCCTTTGGGTACAAATGCACCGAAGCTTTGACCGGCAGAGCCGTTAAAATGAAGCCGAATGGTATCGTGCGGCAAACCTTCTGCGCCATAGCGACGCGTAACTTCGCTGCCGAGAATTGTGCCGACAACACGGTTAACATTACGAATCGGAAGTATGGCATGAACATGCTCTTTATTCTCAATCGCAGGCTTACAAATCGCCAGTAATTCTTTCATATCAATGGAATTCTCTAAGCCATGATCCTGCTTTTCTTGACAGAATCTACCTACGTTATCCGGCATGTCAGGCTGATATAATAACGCCGACAAATCGACGCCTTTCGCTTTCCAATGCTCTACCGCTTTTTTCGCTTCAAGCACATCGGTGCGTCCAACCATTTCTTCGATTGTACGGAAGCCTAATTGTGCCATGATCTCACGCACATCCTGCGCAATGAAATTCATGAAATTAACGACATGCTGCGGATCTCCAGCGAATTTTTTGCGCAGTTCAGGATTTTGTGTTGCTACACCAACTGGGCAAGTATCTAAATGACAAACTCTCATCATAATACAGCCTAATGAAATAAGCGGTGTCGTTGCAAAACCGAATTCTTCGGCGCCGAGTAATGCTGCGACTATTACGTCCCGTCCGATCAACAGCTTACCGTCCGTTTCAACAGCGATACGACTGCGCAAATTGTTTAAAACAAGCGTTTGATGTGTTTCAGCCAAACCTAGCTCCCACGGTAATCCCGCATGGTAAATGCTCGTTTGCGGCGAGGCTCCTGTACCGCCATCGTATCCGCTGATTAGAACTACATCCGCTTTCCCTTTGGCAACCCCAGCGGCAATTGTACCTACGCCTACTTCCGAAACAAGCTTCACGCTGATTCTTGCACGTGGATTTGCATTTTTCAAATCATGAATCAATTCAGCCAAATCCTCGATCGAATAAATATCATGATGCGGTGGCGGAGAAATTAAACCAACACCAGGGGTTACTCCGCGTACTTCGGCAATCCAAGGGTATATTTTTGCACCAGGCAATTGTCCGCCTTCGCCAGGCTTAGCGCCTTGTGCCATTTTAATTTGAATTTCATCCGCATTGACCAAGTAATTACTCGTGACTCCGAATCTGCCTGATGCCACTTGTTTAATCGCGCTTCGGCGCAAATCGCCGTTTGCATCCGGTATAAAACGATTCGGATCTTCGCCGCCTTCGCCTGTATTGCTTTTACCGCCGATACGGTTCATCGCAATCGCAATGCTTTCATGCGCTTCCTTGCTAATGGAACCATAAGACATCGCACCTGTCTTGAAGCGTTTGAAGATAGCTTCCACTGGTTCTACTTCTTCGATGGATATCGACCGGCGATCTCCTTTGAATGCCAATAGTCCACGCAAATTATATTCTTTTGCAGAATCATTTTGGATATAATTAACAAACGTTTTGTACATACTATAATTATTCGTGCGTACCGCTGTTTGCAATGCGTGAATAGTTTGCGGTGTATATAAGTGCTCCTCGCCGCCGGCACGCCATTGCAAATCGCCACCGGTATCCAGTACAGGATCACGGCCTTCTTGCGAAGAGTAAGCGCGTTGATGACGAATTTGGACTTCCTTAGCTATCACATCTAAGCCAATACCTTCAATACGCGATGCTGTCCAAGTGAAATACTTGTCGACGACCGCTTTATTCAACCCAACGGCTTCAAAAATTTGCGCTCCGCGATAGCTTTGAATCGTTGAAATGCCCATTTTTGCCAATACCTTAACAACGCCCTTGGTTGCAGCCTTCAAGTAATTATAAACGGCCTTTTCATAGGTTGTGTTAACTAACAGCTTCTGGCGAATCATATCATCCAATGTCTCAAAGGCAAGATAAGGGTTGATTGCCCCAGCACCATAGCCAATTAGAAGAGCAAGATGATGTACTTCACGAGGCTCTGCCGACTCCACGATCAAGCTGACTTTGGTGCGAGTGCCTGCGCGAATCAAATGATGATGTGTACCCGATACAGCAAGCAGCGCAGGTATTGCAGCATAATTTGCATCAACGCCGCGGTCAGAGAGAATAAGCAATGTCGCTCCATCTGCAATCGCACGATCTGCATCTTGATAGAGCTGCTCGATCGCTTTCTCCAAGCCTGCAGTGCCTTCGGCAACGGGAAATAGAATGCCCAATGTAACAGTTTTGAAGCCCGCTCGATCAATGTGACGCAGCTTAGCTAACTCATCATTATTCAAAATCGGTGTTTTAATCCTAATTTGACGGCAGCTTTCCGGCTCTGGTTGAATCAGATTGCGTTCTGGTCCAAGCGTCGTTCCTTGAGCTGTAATAATCTCTTCAAAGTTTGCATCAATCGGTGGGTTGGTTACCTGCGCGAACAATTGCTTGAAATAGTTATAAAGCAATTGCGGACGATCGGATAAAACAGCTAAAGGCGCATCGTTACCCATGGAACCGATTGGATCGACGCCATTTTTAGCCATTGGCTCCAGCACTCTGCGCAATACTTCAAAGGTATAACCAAACGCCTGTTGACGCTTTAACACAGTTGTATGATCTGCTTCAGGCAAATGCGGCGCTTCTGGCAAGTCTTCCAAACTAACCAAATGCTCAGCGAGCCATTCTTGGTAGGGATGCTCGTTAATAATCCGTTCTTTAATTTCTTCATCCGGAACAATGCGACCCTCTATGGTATCAACAAGCAGCATTTTCCCTGGCTGCAAACGTTCCTTGCGTACAATGCGCTCTGCGGGAATATTCAAAACACCTACTTCGGAAGCTAGTACTATCAAATCATCCGATGTAATATAATAACGAGCAGGCCGCAAGCCATTGCGATCTAACACAGCACCAATAATGCGTCCGTCTGTAAATGATATTGCTGCAGGTCCGTCCCATGGCTCCATCAAACAGCTATGATATTCATAAAATGCCTTTTTTGCCGGATCCATCGTTTCATGCTTTGACCACGGTTCTGGAATCATCATCATCGCAGCATGAGGCAAGGAGCGTCCGGACAGCATTAAAAATTCCAGGCAATTATCAAAAATTTGCGAATCGCTTCCATCGTTATCCACAATCGGCAAAATACGTTTAATATCGTCACCAAACAAATCTGATTCGCACATGGCTTGACGCGCATGCATCCAGTTCACATTGCCTCGTAAAGTATTAATTTCTCCATTGTGAATCAAATAACGATAAGGATGCGCTCGTTCCCAGTTTGGAAAGGTGTTGGTGCTAAACCGCGAATGGACTAATGCGAGTGCTGATTCCAAAGTTGGATCTTGCAATTCTACATAATAAGCATCCACTTGTTCAGGCGTTAGCATTCCTTTATAAACAATCGTCCGACTCGAAAAGCTGGCAAAATAAAATGTCGAAATCCGATCTATAGAGGCAATTTTATTTTCGGCTAATTTACGAATAACGAATAACTTACGTTCAAATGCTAAATTATCTACAATCGTTGCAGATCGGCCCACAAAAAACTGACGCACAAACGGCTCAGCTGATTTGGCAGATTCACCGAGCGTACTATTATTTACAGGTACAGTACGCCAACCAAGGACAACTTGACCTTCTTCGCGTACAATCGTTTCCAGTATTTCTTCGCATTGCTTACGCAAGGTACTATCCTGAGGAAGATATACCATCCCTACACCGTAATCATCTGCTGTCGGTAGTTGTATACCTTGATCCGCGCAAGATTTCAATAAAAAGGAATGCGGAATTTGCATAAGAATGCCTGCGCCGTCGCCTGTATTAGATTCGCATCCTTGACCTCCGCGATGATCCAAATTACAGAGAACATTAAGCGCTTGTCGCACGATCTCATGTGTTGGTTTACCTTTAATGTGGGCGACAAAACCAATCCCACATGCATCATGCTCGTTTTGCGGGTTATAAAGCCCCTGTTTTTGAGGCAATCCATTCTGTTTCATTTTCTTGTACAACCTTCCCTTCTCTACTTGAAAGCGCTTGAGTTTCCCAGACGCCGCTTGCATGCATGTACTCAGCCACTCATATTGGCTTAATTATATTTTTATAGTTTACCATCCCGAAATTAATATATCAATTTAAAAAAGCGCATAATTTTGCGTAAATTGTTAATTTTTCAAATTGTTTGACTCGCAATAAAATACAGGTCCGCAGTTTGGCATACATCTGGACTAAGGTCTAGAGACATTAAACCTGGATTTATTATATTCTTACATCAGAATATGTAATATGAACATTGTAGGACTTTCAAAAGAAAAACGTCAAATGTAAATTCCGCCCTTTTTAAGGTATAATCATGTTATTGGTTTGAATATGTTTTTTCATTCTGGATCAAAAGGCAGGTGCATTCTATTGAGAAAAAAAAGAGTCCTTCTTCTTTCCGAGGGATTCGGCTCCGGTCATACGCAGGCGGCACATGCTATTTCTATGGGTTTAAGGCAGCTTTCGTCTAGCATTATCACCCGTGTACTTGAATTAGGTGCCTTCCAGCATCCCACTATAGCTCCCTGGATTTTTTCAGCCTATCGCAAAACGGTAAGCAATAAGCCTTTCTTGCTAGGTATGCTGTATCGTTCTTACAGTAAAAAATCGTTAAATCGCTTGGCTTCCTTAGCGCTGCATCGTATTTTCTATGCAAGGACTTCCAGCATTATCCGCCAACTAAGACCAGATTTGATTATTAGTACGCATCCATTCCCTACAGTCGTTGTTTCACGGTTGAAACGCGCAGGTTTATCTATACCATTATGTACCGTAATTACCGATTATGACGCGCATGGTACCTGGGTCGATTCCGCTGTGAACCATTATTTGGTTTCCACGGATGAGGTAAAAAATAAATTAATTCAACAGGGTGTTCACGATGATATTATCCATGTGACAGGTATTCCTGTTCACCCCAATTTTTGGGGGATACATAATAAAGATGAAATAAGAGAACAGTTTAAATTGCTAAACATACCCACTGTACTCATTATGGGAGGCGGCTGGGGGTTAATTGACAACGAAGAATTGATGACCTATGCAGCACAATGGCGGGACAATATTCAGTTGATTTTTTGCACAGGCAATAATGAAAAAGTGTTGCAGAAATTATCGGAAGATGAGCGATTTCAGCATCCTAATATTCATCTCTTGGGCTTTACAAAAGAAATTGACAAGCTGATGGATGTCTCTGACTTGTTAGTTACTAAGCCCGGCGGTATGACCTGTACTGAGGCAATGTTTAAAGGGATTCCGATGCTATTCTACAGTCCGATTCCAGGTCAAGAAGAAGAAAACTGTCATTATTTTATCGAAAATGGCTTTGGCGAAGAAATTCAATCCATGGGAACGATTGAAAAGTGGTTTAATCGTTTGACCCTGGAGCATTCTTCATTTTTACAAAATCGTCTTCAACAGCAGAAGAACGTCAATTACAATCCGCAATATTGTACTGAATCCATCATCGAACTATTGCAATAAACAAGCTAAGGCCTACCCGTCTTCCCAGACAGATAGGCTTTTTTTAGCGCGTAAATTTAGATGATCCAAGCGCATAGTGTATGAGAAATCCAGATCTTTGACTGGGTGCTACGCACATTTTCTCTGGACCGCAGAGTAATCCAATCATCCGCCTTGGTCATGCATAAGATATAAATGCAATATCCAAAACGAAAGAGGTGTAAAGAATGAATTCAACAGCCATTCGTAAGGAAGAGGTCAAAAAACTTATCGGTCAAGAAATTTATGCCGTGAAAAAAGATGGTCGCGTCGTGACAGGTAAATTGGTTCGCATCAAAGGATCTGAGTTAATTTTCGCTCCAGAAAAGGGCAAGGTCGTACAGACAAAAGCATTGATACCACTCGTATTATTTGATCTTCTTGCAATTGGTACGGTTGATGGATATGGAGGCTATGAAGGCTATGGTTATCCAGGTTATGGGTATCAAGGCTATGGGTTCAATCAGCCCTTTTTCTGGTAACCAAACGGTGAATTCTATGCGGGCGAAAGCCCGCATGCCTTTTATGGATGAATCTATAAGAGTGCGTTCAAAACTACCATGGCGACGAGGAGTAATGGGTGTGCTTGTAAAAGTTTACGTGCCGACTTTGAAAATGAGTTTCCCCCTCCGTCAATTCAAGAAACTCATTTTCAACTGAGGCTGGAAAGCACATTCATTACGCAACATAGCTATATTTTTTGAACACACTCTTAAAGCAATTAAATTGAATGCAGTGTGAACACTGTAATCTCTGGTCGACACATGAATCGAACGGGAATTAATGTTGTTCCAATTCCACGATTTGTATATACCTGCAGCATACTATCCTTCACCTTGTAAAGTCCCTCGACATATTTCTCTCCATACGTTGGAGTGCTTAATGCTCCCACAAAAGGAAGTCGTACCTGTCCCCCGTGACTGTGGCCCGAAATTTGTAGATCAATCGAAAATCCACTTGTTCGGTCTGCAAAATCCGGCTCATGAGCAAGTAATAACGTAAACGGCTGATCATGATCTTCTGCCATCGCCATATGTAAATTTGGTTTTCCGTGCAGCATTTCATCAACACCGACAATATGGAAACGTTGATTTTTATTTTCCAAAACAGCGTGTTCATTGACTAATAAATTAAAACCGCTTCTTTTTAACAAATCGGCAACTTTTCGTACACCTGATCTATAGTCATGATTGCCTAAAACAGCCCATTTGCCGTATGGCGCCTCTAGCTGGGATAACAAAGGAATAACGTCCTCACTGGGATAACCTTGGTTTGCATCAAACAAATCTCCTGTAAAACAGAGAAGATCGGGCTTCAATTGTTTAATTTTTGCTATAACATCAGAAAAACTTTCCATTTTGAAATGCTTCCCAAGATGAATATCGCTAAATTGCACCATGCGCATGCCAGAAAAAGCAGAGGGTAATCTTTTTAAGGGTAAAGTAATATGCTTGGTTTCATACCAAAATCGTTCGCCAAAAATCGAGTAACCCACGGATAATCCCATTCCTGAGAAAATAGCAGCCGCACCTTTTAACAGAAACTTCCTTCGACTCATCTTTTGAGGCTTTTGTTCCATAAAATACCCCCAGTTCAAACCAACATATAAATCTATTATAGTAAAATATTGGGCCTTTGCAAAAAAACAAAAAACCGCTGTTCCTTCCATCGTATGGCAAAGGAAAAGCGGATATGAATCAGCCATTTAAATGCTGCAGGTTATTCATCTTCTAGAAGCTTGAGCTGCAAAGTTTTGCTATATGGCGGTTTTTGCAATTCCGTTCGAATCGTCTTTAAATCTTCTTTTGAATAATATGTATAGTCTCCGCCTTCCGGATAAAACATTTCCATCGTGCCGCTTCCCTTTGTGAAGGTTCCTTCAACTTCATCGTAAGCATCATCTTCATCGGAAACTTCCGTGCCAATTTTATAACCAACAGTTAGACCGGCAACTGAATTATTAGCGGAAACGACAGCTCCCCCGCCTTTATTGACCGAATCCACAATTTCATCCTCTAATCCTCCAAGCACGGTTTTAGCGCTTCCTAATACAGTATCTTGAGTCGTACCTTTTGCCCAAAATGAATTCACTTGTTTAATGTTCGACTCTTTAAAGGAATATTGCTGCATCGTATGCCGATTGGAAAAATGATTGTTGGCATAATCGGAAATGATCACTTTAATATCGCCATCGTTAAATTCAACCGAATCTGCTTCCGTATCATGACTGCCGCTATCCAAAGCGACTGTCTGGTTATTTTCCTCATTCCATAAATCTAATGTTTCTTTAGATACAAGCTGAGCAACAGGAGTAGATGCTCTATCGGAGCGCTGCAGCGGCTGCGAATGCGCCTTCAATAATTGGGTCACGCCATGATTTCCTATTGTTTTCTGCAATTGCATAATATGAGCGTGAGAAAGCAGCAAAGCTCGGTCCGATAAGGAATTTTGCAATGGGGCCGATTGTATAACCGGGTTCATCTGATGCAATGCTTTTAATGATCCTGCTGTATTCTTCATGGAAGAACCTGGTTGATGAGTATGCATGAATATCACCACCTTAATTTTGTAATCTTATTCTATAATCCATGCCCAATTCCCTTTTTTCGGCTATAAAAAAGTGTGTTTAAAACTCATTTTCAAAGGCAGCGCGAAGCATATGCTTACGAAGCCAGTTTTGCTAAAGCAAAACTTTCAACTCTCCGGTCACATTCCCTCATATACTCTCCACCATTTATTGAACACACTCTAAAAGAGATTGTTTATTTGGCCTTCCTATGTTATATTTACAAAAAATACTTCATCTAACTACCGCATTAACGTATTATAGCGTTTACTAAGCGAAAATTAAAGAAGGAAGTGTTATCCATGGAAAAATCATCTGTACCGCAAAGAAGAACGGTATTAGCACAAATGAAGCCGTATTCACCTGGCAAACCCATTTGGGAAGTTCAAGAGCAATATGGCCTTAAGGACGTGATTAAATTAGCCTCGAATGAAAACCCTTTAGGAGTTTCACCAAAAGCAAAAGAAGCGATGCTCGGTTTCCTTAGTGAAATCCATCGTTATCCTGACGCGAATACAACTAGATTAAGAGACGCCCTTGCTGACTTTCATCAAATTGAAGCCCCTGAAATCATCGTTGGCAATGGAGCAGACGAATTAATTAAATTGGTTTCCGAAGCATTTTTGGAAGCAGGTGATGAGATTATTATTCCTTCCCCCACCTTTAACGAATATGAATTTGCGGCGCATTTAATGGGGGTCAAAGTAATTTCTGTTCCTTTAAACGAAGATTACGCATATAATATAGAAGTCATTCTTGATGCCGTTACCGAACAAACAAAGCTGATTTATCTCTGTTCTCCTAACAACCCTACAGGCACTTATCTAAACAAAAATGATCTGGATTTATTTTTCGCGCAGCTTCCCCGACACATTCTTGTCATATTAGATTGCGCTTATAGTCATTATTCTATAGCAGGAGATTATACCATTGGTATAGAATATATAAAGAAGGGTTATTCCGTGTTTATCTTACAAACCTTTTCTAAAATATATGGATTGGCGGGCATTCGAGTAGGCTACGGCATTGCAACCGCAGAAATTATAAAAGCCATTAATCTGGTAAAAGAGCCCTTTAATGTGAATGCATTAGCGCAGATCGCAGCGACTGCCGCTTTGAAAGATACAGCACATGTAATTAAATCACAAAAAATAAATGAAATCGGTCGAGAATTTTTATACCGCTCATTCGCCCGTCTAGGAATACGTTATACACCCAGTATGAGCAATTTTATTTTGGTGCGGCTTGAGGAAAATGCCAAATCTGTTTACGAACAATTATTGGGACGCGGAATCATTGTTAGGTACGGTGTTACCTGGGGACTTCCTGGCCATTTAAGAATAACCATTGGAACACCCCATGAGAACAAAACTCTAGTTCAGGTCCTGTCTGAGATACTTTAATAAATAAATTTTAATAAAATCTTTATAATTTACATAATAAAATGTTAATAACTATAAACTACAATAGTAAGAGGATATGTACATGCATCGGAAACTATCCTTGAATGAACTAGTGGGGTGTAATATCCAATGAACGAAAGCAAAAAACAAAAAGTTCTTATTCTTTCAGGTGATTTCGGTGATGGTCATAAGCAAGCGGCACGTGCGCTTCGTGAGGCTTCACTGCAATTTCATCCGGATGTAGAAGTTGAGATTGTCGATTTTATGGAATGGACGCATCCTCATTTGCACTCAACGGGGAAGCTCTTCTATCTTCAGCTCATTAAAAATTTCCCTGTTTTTTATGGGTACTTGTTTCAAATAACCCGTTATGACAGCGCAATGTCTTATATTTTCAAAAAAATCCGTTCGTTCAGCTTGAATCGCATGGTTAAACTCATCGAAGAAGTAAAGCCCGATGTGATCGTCAGCACTTTTCCTTCTGCTGCAGCAGCAATGTCTATATTAAAAGCCAAAGGATTAACTTCCATCCCGACAGTAACGATCGTAACCGATCACACTGATCATAGCTATTGGCTTCATCCTTACACAGATCAATATCTTGTAGGTTCAAGGCATGTTAGCAAACTGCTGCAATATCAGGATATTCCTGAATCACAAATTGTCGTTACCGGGATTCCGATTCGTTCTCACTTTTGCCAAGAATATAATCGAACGCATTTAAAAAAGCTCCATGATTTGTCTGAGGAACTGCCTACTGTCATGGTAATGGGTGGCGGACTCGGTATGATTGGCAAAGAATTCATCGATCTGCTTCATTCGGATGAACTCCCCAATCCATTGCAATTTGTTATTGTTTGTGGACATAATCGAAAGTTAAAACAGCGTTTGACCAACGAATTGAAGCATTCTAAACATCGGATAAAGTTAACGGGTTATATTGATCATGTGCATGAACTTATGGCAGTGTCAGACCTTATTGTAACTAAACCTGGAGGGTTAACCATTTCCGAAGCGCTTGCACTTGAATTACCCATGCTGCTCTATAAACCGCTTCCGGGCCAAGAGCAAGATAACGCTGCTTTTTTATTAAAGGCGGGGGCTGCATTACAAGCAAAAAATGAGGAAGAATTACTCACGCACTTAAAAAATGTCTTTCAAAATCAAAATATTTTAAATACAATAAAACGAAAAGCAAAGTCATTTCAGATGAAGTCGGCCACTGCGGATGCGCTAATCGCTATTCTGCAAACGGAAAGCTCTCAGGTTACTCCTGAAACCAAACGAGTATTTCAACGATATCAACGTTATATTACTCTTTTCTTCAGACGAAAGCTTGCAAATCGAAGCTCTTAAACAAAGCTTTCAAAGTAAGGGGGAAGGGTCATGCGGGAAAAACTGCTGTGGGGGATCGTGATCTTTCTGGCGATCTATATGTTCATACCTTGGTTAATCACGCGAATTTGGGGGATTGGCGTCTTTAAGAGAGGGAAAGTACGTCGCGAAATCGCATTTACATTCGATGACGGGCCTGATCCAATCTATACACCCCAATTATTGGATATGTTAGAAAAACACAATGTGAAAGCAACCTTTTTCGTTCTCGGTTCAAAAGCAGAGCAATATCCGCAAATCATTAAACGCATTCATGAAGAAGGTCACCAAATCGGCATCCATAATTATGTTCACGCCTCCAATTGGCTAATGACCCCATGGGCAGTAAAAAATAAACAAATCAAGCGTTCTGCTGACATTGTCGAATCGATTACAGGAACAAGACCTAGTTATTATCGTCCTCCTTGGGGAATTCTGAATTTATGGGGATTCTTTTTAAAATTTGAGTATCACCTTGTGTTTTGGTCCGTTATGGCCTATGACTGGCGCAGTCAGGTCGATAAAAATAAGATGAAAAACAATCTCCTGCATAGTATAACCGACGGTTCCGTAATTTTGCTGCATGATAGCGGAGATACATTTGGTGCCGTTCGGGATGCTCCACATTATATGCTGCAAGCATTAGACGACGTATTAGAAGAAGTAAAACTGCGAAATTTCCAATGTGTGCGTATTGATGAAATGATTCATTATCTCGAACGCAATACGCCGGTCCAATTAATTTTAAGTCGACCGAAACAACTGCTCATCTTCTCTTGGATGCTATGGGAACAATTATTCATAAAAATTTTCCATATCGTTGCTATTGATCGAGACAATCCTCTGCTTAAAGTGAGAATAAGAGAGTATACCGGAAACCAGATTATTACAATGGAGGATGGTGAGCAGATTCGCAAAGGGGATCGGGTAGTCGAATTGCATTTTGATAATCGCATTTTATTTCAGTTAAGCATTGATGCACCTAATCAAATGCATTTAGCCATACAGATCATTCGAAAAACGGAACAATTAATGCCGCAAATTAATAAACTTATTCAGAACGACCCGCTATTTCACGATGTAAAAGGCCTTTACGGTATCAGTCTCATTCATCGCGGCACCAAAAAACTCGGCTTTTCTGTCATTGATTTACCAAAAGGGGCATTCTCGTTTCTTACGCAATGTTATTTACGTTTACTTTTGTATGTTCTGCACCCGCAAGGTAAGAAAAGACTGCAATCAAAGCCTGAGCTGCTCGTACCCAAAATTATCGCAATCTCAAAAAAGGAATTGATGAATCGTTATATTTTAAGTGAAACCAACCTTTAAATCTAATAAGTCATTATGCCTGCGGTCATAATTGCGTGAAACATACGCGATTACGACCGTTTTCTTTGGCCTGCTGCAGCTTGTCTTATCATATCCTTACTTTTTCATGCATATTAATTCCCCAAGCAATCATAAAATATGTTATAATATAGATAACAGTAAGTTGATCTTCAATTTACTGGAAATGCGCTTTACAGCTATAGAGGGAGATCGACTGCATGAAGCAACAACGAATCATGATCTATACTGGTGGAACATTAGGCGCGTGGGCGCTGCAAGACATCCGGTCAGATGATGTAATCGTTGGAGCGGATCGTGGCGCTTTTTTTTTAGTGCAGCAAGGACTGAAAATAGATCTTGCTCTTGGTGATTTTGACTCCGTAAATGAAACAGAGCTGCAACAAATTAAGCAAAATAGTAAGACCCTGCTTTCATGTGATCCGTTATTGAAAGACTTGACCGATACAGAAATGGCATTCGATTGGGCACTGAACCAGCATCCTAAGGAAATTGTCATCTTCGGAGCTTTGGGCACTCGTTTTGATCACTCACTTGCTAACGTCCATCTATTGAGAAAAGCTTTGAAGCACGAAATTGCTTGTACCATTGTGGATGCCCATAATCGTATTCATTTAATTGATTGCTATGTAAAACTTGAGAAAACGAAGCAATACAACAATGTCTCCCTGCTTCCACTTAGTTTAGAGGTCACAGGAATTCGTTTAGTTGGGTTTGCCTACCCTCTTTACAACGCAACCTTGAGTATCGGGCAATCGTTAGGTATCAGCAATTACATTATTGAATCGTTTGGGCAAGTTCATATTCAAAACGGACTGCTTCTGGTAATCGAGAGCATGGATTAAAACGCTAGATCAACGGAATAATTCGAACTATTTTTTGATCACCATAAGTCACCTGAATGAGATGTTTTTTATTATCATGTGCAATCACATCATTCCCAAACGACATTTTGGATTCAGATCCAAGACCATAGAAAATATCATCCGCTAAAGTCCGCAGACATTCTACGCGGTCTGCTTCATCTAACTGTGCCCACTGCGCAGCGTCCATTTCTAATAATTCAAAACAGCCTTCTATATCACCGATGGCTTGGGCCAAATCAGTAATAATCATTTCATATTCTCTTGCGAACTTAACTCCCACGTTGACTCATCCTTCCATACGTTTGTTATTTCATTGTAAATCGGTTTAACCGAAATAACCAGTAAAAATAACCCGTATAGAGCGAGGCGTTCATTGACATATTATTAAGGGAATTCCAATTTTGACTAAACACTAATGGAGGTTTATGAAATGCAAACAGGCAAAGTTAAATGGTTTAACGCAGAAAAAGGCTTTGGTTTTATTGAAGTAGAAGGCGGAGATGATGTCTTCGTACATTTTTCAGCAATCACAGGTGAAGGTTTCAAATCGCTTGATGAAGGTCAAGCAGTTGAATTTAATGTAGTCCAAGGTAATCGCGGTCCACAAGCGGAGAATGTAGTAAAGCTGTAATTGAATTTGAGTAATAGAGGAGCGGATGCAAAATGTTTGCGAAAAGAACTGCAGAAATTATACCAGAGGAATCAACTTCCATTTGGGCGTGCAGCAGTGAGAGTTGTTCAGGCTGGATGAGAGATAACTTTTCATTTAAAAACGTACCTACCTGTCCTATCTGCAAATCGGATATGGTTATTGGCGAAAAGATGCTGCCCTTTCTGCATAATAACAACAAAAAGGGTCTTTTATAAAGAAAAGAAGCAAGCGCCGTTCCCTTTAAGAGAACAGCGCTTGTTTTTTATTTAAATTATCGGTTATTCCCACTCAATCGTTGCAGGCGGCTTGGAAGTAATGTCATAGACAATACGATTTACATTCTCGACTTCGTTAACGATACGATTCGAAATTTTTTCTAAAACATCATAAGGGATTCTTGCCCAGTCGGCAGTCATTCCATCAATCGAAGTCACTGCACGCAGACCTACCGTATAGGAGTAAGTACGGGCGTCACCCATAACACCGACGCTTTTCATGTTCGGCAGGGCTGTGAAGTACTGCCAAATCTCGCGGTCGAGTCCTGCTTTAGCTATCTCATCACGCAGAATCGCATCGGATTCGCGCACAATTTTTAGCTTTTCTTCGGTTACCTCACCCAAGACACGAATAGCCAATCCCGGACCTGGAAAAGGTTGCCGCCATACAATCGCATCCGGAAGTCCGCATTCTTCACCTACTTTGCGCACCTCATCTTTAAACAATGCCTTCAGAGGCTCTATAAGCTTAAATTTCATATCCTTCGGGAGTCCACCCACATTATGATGCGACTTAATCGTTTGGGCTGTAGCGGTGCCACTTTCGACAATATCTGTATACAGTGTGCCTTGCGCTAAAAACGCGAAATCATCGAATTGCGTCGATTCTTCTTCAAATACACGAATAAACTCTGTACCAATAATTTTTCTTTTTTGCTCGGGATCATCCACGCCAACTAATTTTCCGAGGAACCTTTGTTGCGCGTCTATTTTAACAACCTTCATCTCAAATTTACCGACAAAGGTATCCATAACACTTTCTGCTTCATCTTTGCGAAGCAGGCCATGATCAATAAACATACAAGTTAATTGCTTCCCGATTGCCTTATGAAGCAAGATCGCAACGACTGAGGAATCTACACCGCCGCTTAATGCGCATAATACCTTTTGCTCGCCCACTTCAGCACGAATCTCCCGAATAGTATCTTCGATAAATGTCTCCATACTCCAATCGCCGTCGCAATCACAAATGTTATAAAGGAAATTACGAATGATCTCGTTCCCATAAACAGAATGTCTTACTTCCGGATGGAATTGAACCGCAAACATTTTTTTCTCAGGGTGACTCATTCCGGCCATAGGCGCATGCTCAGTTCGAGCATCAGCTACAAAGCCTTCCGGCAATTCAGCAACCATATCACCATGGCTCATCCATACGGTTTGCCTTCTATCCAAGCCGTGCACAAGCAAGTTATCGTCATTGAAATCAACCTCTGCCTTGCCATATTCGCGCTTATTTGCTCGTTCCACCCTGCCGTTTAATTGGTGCGCCATCAATTGCATCCCATAGCATATACCAAGAATAGGAATGCCCAATTCATAAATCGCAGGATCAACATGCGGCGCTTTATCCTCATAGACACTAGAAGGTCCTCCTGAGAAAACAATCCCCTTTGGCTGCAAAGCATGTAATTTCTCGGCCGAAATATTAAAAGGCAGCAGTTCACTATATACGCCCAAGTCGCGTATACGTCTCGCAATCAGTTGGTTATATTGGCCTCCAAAATCCAAGACCACAATCATTTCATTCGGTTTCGTCATGAGCTCCATTCTCTCCTATGCATCTGTCTTCTGTAATCAACATTACATAAGTATATAGAACCTCATTTATTATAGTCAAGGAAACTATGAGGATGTGTCGCAAAAATAAGTTTTTTTAGTTTGCAGAGAATGGTAAGCTTAAGAATAAAAGATAAAGAAAGCAGGAAATTGATATGCAATTGCAGCCTGATTTATCAAATAATAAAATTAGAGTTATCATTACAGGCGCTTCTGGAATGGTAGGGGAAGGTGTACTGCACGAATGTCTTGAGCATTCCGATATAGAAAAGATTTTAGTCATAAACCGGAAACCATGTGGTATATCCCACCCCAAATTAACTGAAATATTACATAGTAATTTCTTTGATCTATCCCCAATTGAGCCTCAATTAAAAAATTATAATGCCTGCTTTTTTTGCTTGGGTGTGTCTTCATTTGGTATGAAGGAAACGGAATACAATCGTTTGACATATGACCTTACCCTGCATGTGGCAAATCTGCTTTCAAGATTGAATCCGGATATGGTTTTCTGTTACGTATCTGGTAGTGGAACGGATAGTACGGAACAAGGCAGAAGTATGTGGGCTAAAATTAAAGGGAAAACAGAAAATCGCTTATTGCAGCTCCCTTTCAAAAGAGCGTATATGTTTCGCCCTGGCTATATACATCCGACAAAGGGGTTAAAAAATACCCATAAGTATTATTTCGCATTAACTTGGCTTTTTCCTGTAATAAGGCTCCTTCTCCCTAGTCAAGCCCTCACCATGAAAGAACTAGGTACTGCCATGATACATACCGTAAATACGGGCTACGAGCAATCCATCTTGGAAAGCAAGGATATTATCAAATTAGCGAAAGTCTTCAAAAAGAATTAGCTATGTTGCGTAATGGATGTGCTTTAAGCGTATGCTTACGAAGTGAGTTTTCTTACGAAAACTTTTACCTCAGTTGAAAATGAGTTTCTTGAATTGACCAAGGGGGAAACTCATTTTCAAAGTCGGCACGTAAACTTTACAAGCACACCCATTACTCCACGTCGCCACTTTTTTGAACACATTCTTTATTTAATTTTGCTGTATTTATCGAAATATGTTCCTTAATTTGGATTTTGAAAACAACCTGTAAACTGAACATGATGCAGGTTTAGCTGAATGGAAGGCCGAGGGTCTTGATCAAAGTGTTTACTTAAAACCTCAGTATCTTTTAAAATATGGCCCGTAAGAATGCATAGGGCTGTTTCATCTTTATCAATTACATGGCTTATCGTTAATTTGCGAAGTCCGGCTAACGCTGCTGCCGATGCAGGCTCACAGCCAATTCCGCTGCGGTCGATAAGCACCTTCGCCGCCAATATCTCTGCATCCGATACCGAAACTGTTACTCCGCAAGTTTGCGCAAGCATACGTTTTGCTTTTTTCCAGCTAGGCGGATTGCCAATATTCATGGCTGATGCTATCGTATGCGGATTTAGCTCTGGACGTAATTTCGTTTCCTGATTAGCTATCATTCGATGAAAAGGACTTGCCCCTTCCGCTTGAACAACCGCTACCTTAGGCAATTTATCGATAAATCCAAGTGTAAATAAGTCATTCAGGCCTTTACCAAGCGCCGTTGCATTGCTTAAAGCGCCACCCGGTACAACGATCCATTCAGGAATCTGCCACTTTAGCATTTGAGCTGCTTCAAAAATAATACTCTTTTGTCCCTCTATTCGATAAGGATTGATTGAATTACAAACGTATAATCCCAATTCGGCGCCGAATCGCTCTAAAAAGCGAATCCCATCATCATAATTGCCAGAAAAACGTAGCATTTCTGCTCCATAGGCTAATGTTTGCAGCACCTTATTCGCAGATATTTGACGATCCGGAACAAAAACATAGGCTTTGCTTTTCGCCAAAGCTGCATACATCGCTAAGGAAGCAGACGTATTCCCAGTTGACGAGCAAGCCAATTGATTCATTCCTATAAAACAAGCATGCGATACAGCTACAGTCATCCCATTGTCTTTAAAAGATCCGCTGGGATTTTCACTCTGCGCTTTGAACCATATTCGTCTAACGCCGCCGTATGCACTCAGAGCTTCTGTTGAATAAAGCCCTGTGTTTCCTTCATATCTAGTCGTGATAAACCGTTCCGGCAGCTCTGGAAAAATAAGCTCTTTATAGCGCCAAACTCCACTGGCATAGGGAGTCATTCGCTCCGCAAGTCGTTTTTCAAAAATACCACGTAATAGCTCCACATCGATTCCATGAAAATCATGAACGATCTCAAGCATTCCGCCACAAGAACAATGATATTGAAAAGCTGCATCTGGCACTTGTTCGCTACAATCTATACAAATTAACTTCATCCCTTTGAGATTCCATTCATTTACTGTGAATCGAATCTCTTCACCGCCTTTCTATGGTTGCTTTTCAAGCACCTTTAACTATAGAATAGGAATGAATTAAACATAAGTAAAATATATATTTTTTTGCATATCATAATTATTTTTGATGAATAAGTCCACAAAAGGAGATCTCGCAATGAATTTACATGCATTAAAAATTTATGCCAAAGTCGCCGAATTGGGTAGTGTAACTCGTGCAGCAGAGCAGCTAAGGATAAGCCAGCCTGCAGTAACAGCGCAAATTCGCAATTTAGAAAAAGAGCTTGAATTACTGCTTTTGACTCCTAAAGGAAGAGGAATCGGACTAACGGATGCAGGAAAGCTGCTAGCTAGCCAAGCAAAAAGATTATTTACATTAGAAATTGAAATCGAAGCCCGTTTGGACGAATACAAATTGGGCCAATCCGGTAAATTACTGATAGCAGCAACTTATCTTCCTGCTAATTTTTTACTGCCTAAATGGATTTCACAATTCAAACTGCAGCATGAAAAAGTCGAATGCATTCTCACTACAACCAATTCGCGAGAGGCATTTGAGCTTTTAACTCATTTTGAGGCGGAGCTTGCGATCGTAGGCGGTGGTGCAATTGCGCATCCTTCGATCGAGAAGGAGCTTTTATTCGAGGATGAGCTTTGGTTTGTCGTGCCGATTCAGCATCGTTATGCGGATCAAACCGTAACATTGGAGCAAATTATGAAAGAACCTTTTATATTAAGAGAAGAAGGCAGCTCCACACGAGAAAAATTATTTGCCTTATGCAGAACACGAAACGTTGATCCCCCTGTTGTAGGCTTACAATTTAATGGTTTAAATGAGACCATTCGTGCAGTTATAGCTGGATATGGAGCTACTTTTGTTTCGTCTCTAGAGGTCAATGAATATGTTTCTCGTGGAGAGATAGCCCAAGTACAAGTGAAAGACTTCGATCTGCGAAATCCAATTTCACTTTGTCGGAGAACTGCGGATCCGCTAAGCCCAGCAGCAGAGAACTTTCGCCAATGGGTGCGAGGTTACTTTTATCCAGCTGAATTCCCGAAAAATCGGTGATAAGCTGGGTAGTAAATCCACTATAAATTTGGACTGCACGACCGCCCTCATCAACATTATATCCACTAATATAATTGCCCAGCATCTCAATTGTGCTTCGTAATGGAACTTCGAGAATGCCATGATATAATTTAAAAGTTTGCATCCCGAATGTTGTTAAATGTCCATTTGCCGCATAGGAACGAATCGTATGTCGTGGCAAATCAAATTCTACCTTTCGCAGACCATAGTAAGCCGTAACTACATCCTGAACGTTGTCCCACTGCAGATGGCCTCCCATTTGAGCAACAAGTGCATGTAAGGGAACCATGAATTTCCCTTGACTAAAATCATAATCCTGAGGCTGCAAAATCTGGCTTTGCTGATCAATCACAATCGTCAGCGGAGTTGTAGGACGTAGTGCAAGCAAGCGCAGATTTTCCGCTTTTTGCTTCTCTATAGCTATTTCTTTATTATGTTCTTCCGCGTATTGTGCAACGATCTGTTCCATGCCTGTAAATTGCTCATAGCTTTGCGACCGATTCCACTTTCCTTTGGACACTGGGAATTGCGCTGGCTTGACATTCAAAGTTAATGGAGCAAAAGCATAGCCTTGTTTTTTAAAATAATGAATAATTTCTGGAAGTGCCTTCACCGTTTGACTATGTCCTGTACCATCATGCATTAATAGAATCACTTCATGCTTCAATTTGCTTTTCTTAACCGACTCAACAATTTCTGCGGCAGATATATCCGCACGGGTAGAGTCTGCACTATCCATATTCCAATCCATGACGGTATAGCCCGCCTGACCTAGATAGTAGTAATAAAAAGCGTCAAAATTGGTATAAGTCCCTCCAGGAGCGCGAAGCAGCTCAGGCTTAAACCCAACAATATCGTTTAATATCCCCTGCGTTTTTTGAATTTGCCGCCAAAATTCCTTGAAATCCCCATACAATTCTTTATATACATGATTATAGGTATGATTCCCCAATGTATGTCCATCACTAACAATCCGCTTGATGTACTCAGGATGTTCTTCAGCCATATTCCCTAATACAAAAAAGGATGCTTTCACGCCTTCATCGTGCAAAATATCCAGCACCTTCGGAGTAAGCGTACTAGGTCCATCATCAAAGGTTAAATATACCGTCGGTTGTTTAGGAGTTATGTATTCTTTTTGCGTTTGATCCGTTTCTATGCGTCGACCTGACTTTAATTGGGTATATAATTCATGATAGACCGCATCCGTTGCTTCTATGCTTGCACCATTGGGTTCATTTTCTCCAGACGATTGTGCGTATACCTGCGTGTTTCCTTGTCCGACGGCTGACAATTGCCACAATAATAAAAAAGAAAGCACCCCTAGCACTTTTTTTACAGTGCCCACTTGCGACCCATTAAACATTGAATAATTCCTCCTAAAAGTTTTCCTAAGGAAAACTGGCATCGAACGGGTCTAGTAAAATAAATCTCTCTATTAAATTATATGTGCACACAACATTATGTATGACAAAGCCGAATTTTGCCAATAATAAGGACAAAGAGTGTTTTACCGCAAGCAAACAGCTCATATACTTTCAAATAGAGGTCACTTGCGTTGACAATCATTAGATTAAGTTATATGTTAAGGGTTAGTTAAATGACCCAAGGAGGCCATCATGTTCTCAGAACATTATAAATTAAATGTTTTTGACCATAAATTAGAACCTTACTTAACCGAATTATATAGATTGCACCGAGAACGAGCGGCAAATATAGATTGGAGTTATCATGAGTTCATTCCATGGGAGCTTGGTAAAAGCTTTGTCGAAACACCATGGACTATTGAACAACGAAAGCTTCCGCCCGCTATTTATACTGCCGTAGAAACTTCACTTCTGACAGAAGTGAATTTGCCTTTTTTCTATCATCATCTAGCTACTACCTTTAAAGGCTCTTTAAAGGTATTGCAAGACTTTGTCCATACTTGGGTATCCGAGGAAGACCAGCATTCCTCTCTATTAGAAACGTATCTCATTATTACGCGTAATGCCGATCCGCATGAGCTGCACTTACTGCGTAAGGCTGTAGTTGAAGGCGGTTATGCACCGGATTTCGATACAGCGATTGAAACAATGGTTTACACAACTGTGCAAGAGTTAGCTACTATGGTTTTTTACAATAATGTCGCCAAAGCTTGCAACGATTGTGATCGCAGTTTAGCCAACCTGCTTCGTCGGATTGCCAAGGATGAATCGCTTCATTTTGCTTTTTATCGCGACGCAGTCAAAGGCTATTTAAGTGTGGATCATAACTTTATTTATTACATTCATAAAGCGATGACCGACTTCGCTATGCCGGGAGTAAGCATGCCGCGGTTTAAAGACAGAATGGAAATTATTGCAAAAGACGCAAGCTATGGCCCCGTTGCTTATTTTAACCAGGTATTCGAGCATTTGATCAACTTCTGGGCCATTGATAAGCTGCAGCCAAGTCGTCCTGAAGCAGAGAAAGCCAAAACGGATCTCCTTATATACTATCATAAATTGAAGCGAATTTCCGAACGTCTTGCGGCTAAGGGAAGTTATTAATCGCCCGCAGTTTCGACTTATTTTTTATAGTTGAACTGCGGCTAATACTTCGTTTATATGTCCTTTAATTCTCACGTTACGCCATTCTTGACGTAAAACCCCCTGCTCATCCAGTAAGAAAGTCGATCGAACAATCCCCATATATTCCCTCCCATACAGCTTTTTCAATTGCCATACATCGAACAAATGAGCGACTTCTAAAGCTTCATCGGAAAGCAAGGGAAAGGTCAACCCAAGCTTACCGGAAAATTTGTCATGGGATTTTACCGGATCCGGACTAATGCCAATCACTTCAGCGCCTGCTGCACGGAATTGTGCCGTATAATCACGAAAATCACACGCTTCTTGCGTACAGGTGGGCGTCATATTTTTCGGATAAAAATAAATCACTAGCTTTCTCCCAAGAAATTGGCTCAATCGAATCATTTTCCCATTCACTGCTGGCAAAGTAAAGTCTGCCACTCTCTCTCCAATCTTCACTCGCTGTTGTTTAGACTCCACTTACTATATCATCCCTTTGTTATCGAATTGTTAACTCATCTTATGACCCGGCCCCGCGATATTTTTTGACGCCATAATTCCAAAAAAACAGGGCTAGTGTAAAAAAAACGACTCCAACCGCGGGCGTCAAAAGTGCCATTGTCCGCCAATGGGCGGCATCTAAAAAGTAAGCGGCCGGATAAAACCCGACAAATGCAAACGGTAAAATCCAGGTCAATAAAATTTGGATCACCTTATTGTATATTTTTACAGGATAGCGACCATAATTTTGCAGATTCCATACCAACGGCAAAATTCCTGTAGGCGCGTCCACAAAAAATGCAATCGCGGTTAATATCATATAAACGCCTGCATATATGAATATAGAGCCTAACAGCAGTAGAATAAAGACAGCTATATCCATGAAATGCACAGCCATATCTAATTGCGCCCAAGCAAATCCCATAATGATTACTCCAGCTAACGAGCCTACGAGCGAGGTTGGATCCATATTTTCCAAAATGAGCTGCACGAGATTATGCGCAGGACGGGTTAATACACGATCCATTTCGCCTTTAATAATATAGCGCTCGGCGAAGCCCCATAAGTTAAAGAAGCAGGTGAATACGCCATAAGGGATCATAAAATATCCGTAAATAAATAAAATTTGCGACTCTGACCAACCACCCAGTGATTTGGTGTGTAAAAAAACGACGAGAATAAAAAACAAGTTCATCCCTTGAAACAGCAAGTCGGATATAATTTCCAGCCATAGATCGGCACGGTAAGTGAGCTTGGTTTTGAGATAATTTTTCGTATAGTCGAGAAACAATGAACCATAAAATAACATGCTTTAACCCCCCTGCACAAACAAGCGGTGACGTGCTCTGCGCCAAATCCAATAAATCGGTAAAATCAATAATAGAAACCATGCGATTTGAATCTCAAATACATGTTGAATCGCTGTACCCGTTGTACCACCGCTAAACAATTTACTTGGTAAATAAGAGATGGCTTGAAAGGGCAGCCACTGGATCACATTTTCAGCCCACCCCGGAAAAAAAGCAACGGGAATAATCAAACCGGAAAACAGATCGACAGCGACTCGTTTCATCCGCATCATGCCCTCGTTATTTTCCACAAAGAAGGCAAACAAGCCCGTTAAAATATTGATCTGTGAGTTAATGAGATAGCTTAACAAAAGCATCGCGAAAAAAAACAACCAAATCAGCGGATCCTTCGGAAGATGTACAGGCAATATAAGACAGACAATGACCATACCCGGCGTAGAAAACAAAAGTAAGCGAAAGATCCCTTCACCCATGCCCTGGAATATTTTGACCATTAAATATTTATAAGGTCGAATAAATTGAACCGCTACACTGCCATCCTTAATTTCACGCGCAATTTCGCTATCGAGGTTGTTAAAATAAAAAGCCCGCGCCATCCAGGAAACAGCGACATATGTCGTCATCTGTCCCATATCCATTCCTACAAGCGTATTATTACCCGCATAAATGGCCTTCCATAGAAAATACTGTGCGCCAATATTCACTATGTAAATCAGAATGCCGCTATAATAGTTCACTCGATAAGCCAGCATCATCAAAAAACGGATGCGGATTAAATCCAAATAAGCACCCATCATTGTGGGACACTTCCTTTAGCTGAGCCCGATTTGTAGATTTCACGGACGATATCATCTGTATTTGTTTCAACAATTTTAATATCGATGATTGGCATGACACCAACTACTCGGCTAAGCACCTCGGAAATATTCGCATGCTCTGTCGGCACCCAAACCTTAGCGGTCAATTCATTTTCTTTAGTCCAGCTAACCTGCTGTCCCGCTGTAAGCTGCTGCAATTCTGCTAAGACACAAGGCGAAGTAAATTGAAAAATAATTTCCTTTCCCTTGCCCCAACGATTTTTCAGCTCCTCCAAACCGCCATCGTAGATAATATGACCGTCATCCAGCATGATGACACGGGAGCAAAGCGCTTCAATATCTTGCAAATCATGCGTAGTTAAAAGAATCGTCGTTTCATAGCGTTGGTTCATCGATTTCAGAAATTCACGAATTTCTGTTTTCACTACAATATCGAGTCCAATGGTAGGTTCGTCTAAAAATACGATGGCTGGATTGTGTAAAAGTGAAGCCGCCAACTCACAGCGCATCCGCTGCCCTAAGCTAAGCTTTCTCACTGGGCGATTAAGCAGTTCAGCCAGTTGTAATCGTTGTACCAGTTCATCTAAACGCTTCTTATAATCGGCTTCACTGACACGATATACTTTACGCAATAACTGAAACGACTCAATTACACCGATATCCCACCAAAGCTGACTGCGCTGCCCGAATACGACACCGATGCCGCGAACGAATTTTTCTCGTTCTTTATAGGGAACAAAACCATTTACGTGAATTTCACCAGAGGTTGGGACAAGAATACCCGTAAGCATTTTAATCGTTGTTGATTTGCCTGCTCCATTCTCGCCAATATAGCCGCAAATTTCGCCTTTTGGAATCTGAAAGCTGATCTCATCGACCGCTGTAATATAATTATACTCCCGCTTAAACAGATCTTTCAGCGCACCTTTGACGCCTTCCCGGTTACGCTGCGCTTTGAATTGCTTCGTCAAATGCTTTACATCTATAGCTAGCATGAATACATATCCTCCATTCGACTTGCAAGTAAGAAGTTGGACAAACTATAATGAAACAATATACAAATGATACATCAACCTTCGTCAAAGGAAAAGGACAGATATGCGAAAGTGAGGTCATCATGCGGAAAATTAGATTAAAATGGATTTTCATTTCACTTGGAATCGCTTTGATTGGTTACATAGGGTTTTATACTTATTCCGTCTATTCAGCATTAGATCATTTTAATAAATCAGGTAAAGAGTCGATATTTAATAATGTCGAAAAGAATAATTTACAAGCAACGGAAATTGCCCCTCCCAAATGGGAAGGCAAGCAGCGTGTCAACATTTTGTTGCTTGGTGGAGACTCACGCGGATTAAAGAAAAATGATGAGGTGCCTCGTTCTGATTCGATGATGGTTATCTCCATCGAACCAAATACAAAAAAGGCCTTTTTATTTTCCATTCTGCGTGATACCTATGTAAAAATTCCCGGCTACGGACAGAATAGAATTAATGCAGCCTTAGCTTTAGGCGGACCTACTTTAGCGATGAAAACAGTCAGCAACATGATGGGAATTCCGATTCAATATTATGTATATACAGACTTTAAAGGGTTTATTGGCGTCATAGACGCCGTAGATGGCGTGAATATTGACGTCGAAAAGGACATGAATTATACAGATGGCGAAGATGATCATATTTATGATATACATCTGAAAAAAGGTTATCAGCATATGGATGGCAAGACCGCGTTAGAATATGTGCGTTTTCGTCATGATGCTCTCTCTGACTTTGCACGCGCTGACCGGCAGCGCAAGTTTTTGACGGCAGTCTCCGAGAAAATGCAATCGGTCACTTCTTTGTTTAAGCTTCCGCAAATTTTAAATGCCATTGATCCATTTATTGAAACCAATATTTCAGTTTCAGAAATGGTGAAGTTAGGCTCCCTGGGTTATGAGTCGAAAGCATCCGGGTTTAATGGCCAGCAGATCCCACCTGACAATTTATTGGTGGAGCAATCGATTAATGGAGCCGATGTCATCACCTCAGACCCCGTGAAGCTAAAAAAATACATCAATGATTTAATTATAGTTTCATTATCATCTAATCCATCGCCAACCGCTACTGCAACAGCAAAACCGACAGAAACTACAAAGCCGAAGGCAACAGTAAAACCGACAACAAAGCCAATAAAGCAAGCGGAATCTGCAGCACCGACTATAACCAAAGCACCTGCTGAATCCACAATACCTGTAGAATCTATACAGCCGACAGAGTCTGCTGCACCTGTAGAATCGGTAAAACCGCTTGAAACGAATACTCCCGCAGAATCCATATTGCCGGTTATAACTGTAATGCCAACCGATGCTGTTACACCTTAAAGCTGCACCACATATTTCATTGCAGATGTGAATTAGCTGCCAAGGAGAGATTTCTAGCTTATGAAACAACGAAAGCGCTCAGAAGAATTGTATCAAGAAGCGTTGCAGCATATAGTCGGCGGAGTTAACAGCCCTTCCCGATCGTTCAAAGCGATTGGCGGAGGTGCGCCAGTATTTATGAAACGCGGCAAGGGCGCTTATTTTTGGGATGAGGACGACAATCGTTATATCGATTATTTGGCAGCCTATGGCCCGATTATTCTCGGGCATGCGCATCCGCAGGTAACTGAAGCCATTTGCCGTGCAGCGGAGAACGGTACTTTATTCGGAACGCCGACGGAGCTGGAAATTATTTTTGCGCGGATGCTTAAAGAGGCAATTCCGTCGCTTGAGCAAGTGCGCTTTGTCAATTCCGGGACGGAAGCGGTCATGACGACGATTCGCGTCGCCCGTGCTTATACCGGGCGCAGCAAGATCATCAAGTTTGCCGGATGCTATCACGGCCACTCGGATCTTGTGCTGGTCGCGGCCGGTTCCGGCCCTTCGACGCTCGGCATTCCCGACAGCGCCGGCGTC
This sequence comes from Bacilli bacterium, assembly GCA_028287395.1. Lineage (GTDB taxonomy): Bacteria > Bacillota > Bacilli > Paenibacillales > NBRC-103111 > Paenibacillus_AC. The sequence continues at coordinate 14,156 of JAQBPR010000186.1, read as the reverse complement.
CCGCCTTCCATCGCGCAAGAGGTTATCACCGTGCCGTTCAATGATTTGACGGCGCTTGAGGCGGCGCTTGCGCAGTGGGGTTCGCAGACGGCGGCGGTGATGGTCGAGCCGATTGTCGGCAACTTCGGCATGGTCATGCCGGAGCCGGGCTTTCTTGAAGGGCTGTGCCGGATGACACGGCAGCATGGAGCGTTGGTGATCTATGACGAAGTGATCACTGCGTTCCGCTTCCACTATGGTTCGGCACAGACGTATGCGGGCTTGCCTCTGCTGCAAAACGAGGGTGACTTAGCCATCGCCAGGAAAGCAGTCGCGCCGGATTTAACAGCTTTAGGCAAAATTATCGGCGGCGGTCTGCCTATTGGCGCTTATGGCGGCCGCAGAGACATTATGGAGCAGGTCTCTCCTCTTGGCCCCGCATATCAAGCGGGCACGATGGCAGGGAATCCCGCCTCCATCTCTGCTGGCATTGCCTGCTTGCAAGCTTTACAACAGCCAGGAGTCTATGAACAACTGGAGCATTTGGCGGTACTTTTAACGATAGGCATCCGCGCTGCTGCAGAAAAACACAAGATAGACTTAACGATCAATCGTATCGGCAGTGCTTTCTCTACCCACTTTTGCAATCATTCTATTACTAATTATGAAGAAGCACAAAATACAGATGGAACACAATTCGCGCAATTTTTCCGCTTGATGCTGGATCAAGGGATTTGTCTCGCTCCATCCAAATATGAAGCTTGGTTCCTGACAAGCGCACACACAGAAGATGATATCTATGAAACAATCGCGGCAGTCGAACAGGCATTTACACAAATGAGTAAAACACGAACATTATAATTTGTTTTTGCCAATGTCTCCCTAGAGACATTGGCTTTTATTTATTTAACCATCCAATATTCACCATTATTCACTCATATGCAATAAAGGTAACGCTTACATCATTTTTTTGAGCTTGTCTAAGCTTATCAGCTATTGTCGCGGTATCAAATTCATGTTATTCTAATATTACTTTGCCATATTCGGCTTGGCAATGTTTTTAGCTCTATCTATCAAGGATTTTCCTAAATTAACGATTAGATTAGATGTATTTCCGGGTCCCCTTCGCCCCCGCTTATCGGGTAAGACAACACCTTTCAGCAGCCTTTTTTTTCAGTGAAAAATGATCTGCGAAGTGTATCGTTATACATTTATAATGTATTTTTATTCAATACTTCATCTATATATTTACCTACAGGAGGTGGAGGTCAGTCAGCTGACCTGCAACATGAACAGAGTTATGAAAAACGAAGGCCGTTTCACGAATCTATTAGAAACCGAGCATGATAGCTGCGGAATTATTTGCATTATTGAGAAGAACGGGCATCCTTCCCGCGATAATATCGCAAAAACGATCAATGCTTTAGTGAAGCTAGAACATCGTTCGGGTTTTATTAACGGGGAAGGCGACGGCTGCGGTATTCTTACTGACATTCCACGCGCGCTTTGGGAAAGACGATTACATGACGCAGGGCAAAACGGTAAACTTGCTTATGATAAACGCTTTACTATCGCTCATATTTTTGTGCCGCGTAAGCTGGAACAATCTGCTGCAGAAATGCAGGCGCTTATTCGCGATATGTTTAAGGAGCATCAAATTTCCATCATTCTTGAACAAGAAGATGAAGTGGATAATCGCGTGCTTGGAGCCAATGGCTTGAATGACGAGCCTACTTTCTGGCAAGTGGCTGCGCTGTGCGAAAAGCAAGACGTGCAAGTTGCCGACCATCTCTATGAGCTTCATATCGCTATTGAAGCACGTTTTACGGTTCATGTAGCTACATTAAGCAACACCACAGCTGCTTATAAAGTGATGGGCGCTGCAAGTATTTTGCCGCAATATTTTAACGATACGCGTGATCCGTTATTCGCTGCCCAAGTCACGATAGGCCACAATCGTTTCTCCACCAATACCCTATCCAGCTTTTTCCGCGTCCAACCGTTTTCCCTGCTTGGTCATAACGGGGAGATCAATACGATCAAGAAGCTGCGCTATGAAGCAGAGATGATTGGTGTGCCCCTGGTTGATGGAGGAAGCGATTCACAGGATATGAATCGGACGATTGAAACGTTTATTCATCGTTTTGATTTAAGTCTTTTTGAAGCGATGGAGGTTGTTTTTCCACCGATTATTAATGAAATGAAATTATATCGTCCGGAATTGCAGGATCTTTATGTGTATTTCCGCCAAATATGGGGACACTTTGCTCAAGGGCCAGCGGGTATTGTTTCGCGTTATGGCAACGAATGTGTATTTAGTGTGGATGCACTGGGTTTACGCCCGCTTTGGATGGTCGAAAGTAAGGATTCCTTCTTCTTCTCCTCCGAGCAAGGCATTATTAATGTCGGTGAAATGGTTAGCGAGCCTAAAGCGATTGCACCTGGAGAAAAAATTGGCGTTCAGCTAAACGCAGGTCAGCCCGTTGTGGTAGTGCCTTATACTGAATTGCAAAATTTAGTTTTAGAGCGCGCCAGCCGCAAAATAACTTTAGAAGGATTACGCAAGCATCTTACGTATACTCCCACTGGCATAGATAAGGCTGTTGAAGAGCCAGCTCTGATTACAGATTCGCTTTACAGCGCATTTGGCTGGGATCGCGAAGGCATTCAAATGATTGAAACCATGTCTGAAACCGGTGCTGAACCGATTCGTTCACTCGGTCATGACGGCCCGCATGCAGCCATACACTGGGAGCGTCAGAATATCCCTGATTTTATTAAAGAAAGCGTTGCGGTTGTCACCAATCCGGCCATTGACCGAGATCGTGAAATGGAGCATTTCTCCACACGCGTTATTGTCGGCGCAAGACCTGCTCTATTCGCCCCATTGGATGAGCGTTTACGAATGGAACTGTTAGCTCCGCTTGTTCTTGAAGGCATCAATGGAATTGGCAGTGAAACCGATCTGCAGCAGCCTTCTCTGGAGCAATTATTGGACGTTTTTCAGGCTCATCATGCGAATGCAGTTGTCATACTTTCAACCACCTTTGCTAAAGGGAGCTCGATTCGCGAAGCCTTAAATTCTTTAGCAAAGCAGGCAGTTGCCGCAGTTCGTGACGGCGCGCTGCTGTTGGTGCTTGATGACGCACAAGCGCATCACAATGATTTACTATGGCTCGAACCGCATCTTGCCGTCTCCAAAATTGATATCGCATTGCGTGAAGAAAAGCTGGGACTCGGCGATAACCTTCGCCGTCATGCTTCCATCGTGCTGCGTTCGGGAGCGATTCGCAATTTACATGATATTGCCGTTGCTTGCGGCTTAGGTGCAGATATTATTTCACCTTATTTATTGTTTGGAACGGCATCAAGTAAGAACGGCTCTTCCGCGGCTAAAAAAGTCCACGCTGCTTTGTCCAAGGGCTTGGAAAAAGTCATCTCAACCATCGGTACGCACGAATTGCGCGGATATACCCGCTTCTTCTCCTCGATCGGTTTACATCCGGAGGTTGCGGAGGTATTGGATATCGTTAACTATCTTGGCAGCGAAAAAGCAGGCACCAGCTTTGCTAAATTAGAAGCAGATGCGGAAAAACGTTACATGGATTTCAGCGATCCCAAAGCCAAAGCGGCCCGTAATTTCCACTTCTTCCAACGGATGTGGAAGTCTTTAAACGAAGCTGCAGCAGGCACATCGCCTTACAGCGATTACACGGATAAACTGCGTGAAGAGGAAATTAGAAATCCGATCTCGATTCGTCATATCGCTGATTTTAATTACACCAAAGCGTTACAAGGCCGCAGTCCGCTTGCTCCGGAGCAAGTAGATATCTCTGTCGGCGATCATAGCCTGCCTATGCTGATCTCCTCGATGTCGTTCGGTTCGCAGAATGAAACAGCTTTCCGCGCTTATGCGGAAGCCGGCGAGCGTCTGAACATGGTCACAATGAACGGCGAGGGCGGCGAGATCAAAGACATGCTCGGTCGTTATAAAAAAACGCGCGGCGCGCAGGTCGCATCCGGTCGTTTTGGGATTAATGTAGAATTGGCTAACGCTGTTGCGTTCCTTGAGATCAAAATCGGTCAAGGCGCAAAACCCGGAGAAGGCGGTCATCTTCCCGGTTCGAAAGTAACTGCAAAAATTGCTGCGGCGCGGAATGCAACGATTGGTTCTGACCTGATTTCACCATCGAACAATCATGATATATATTCGATTGAAGATTTGTCGCAAATTATTAGCGAGCTTCGTGAAGCGAGCGGTCGTAAAGCCAAAGTGATCGTCAAAGTCCCTGTCGTACCGGGGATTGGTACGATTGTGGTCGGTGTCGCTAAAGCAGGCGCGGATGTAATCACGTTGTCCGGCTTTGATGGCGGTACGGGTGCAGCGCGGATCCACTCCTTGACACACGTAGGCTTGCCTACGGAAATCGGCACGAAGCTGGCACATATAGCACTTATCGAAGCTGGTCTTCGCCACAAAGTTGAGCTATGGTCCGATGGCGGCTTAAAATCTGGCGCGGATGTTGTCAAAATGATGATGCTCGGCGCGAACCGCTGCGGCTTTGGCAGTATCGCGATGCAAGCCATCGGTTGTACGACTTGCCGCGGCTGTCACTTGGATACATGCCATGTCGGAATCGCTACGCAAATTGATTCGCTGGAAGAAGCCGAAGAAAAAGGCTTACGCCGTTTTGTCCCACGTGTTTATGATCTTGCCGTAGACAGCTTAGTTCGTTTATTCGGTGATATGGGCGGAGAAATTCGCAGCATCGTTGCTGAGCTTGGATTTAAAAACGCTCAAGAATTAGTCGGCCGCTCCGATTTATTGGAACAAGCCCGCTGTCTGGAGCAAATCGATTTAGCTGATATTTTACGTCCGGCACCTGTACAGTTTATATCCGCAGCAGACTCCCTTGCTGTTTCCAAAGGCCCTACTGTAGATATTCAATTAGCTGCAGGAGCAGAAGGACAAGCATTTTATCCGACTGAAGTGTCATTCCAGGCATCCGTAGATCGCAAATGGTCAGGACTTTCCTCAGATGCCCGTATTCTGGGAAGCCGCTTCTCCAGCCATCGTGTCAGCGACCGTCTGGACGGCAGCTATGACAGCTTGCCTAAAGTGTCCCTTGCATTAACAAATGGTTCTGTTCCAGGCAATGGCTTAGGCGCTTTCAATGCTCGAGGCGTAGAAATCACTGTAAACGGAGGCGCTGAAGACGGTGTCGGTAAAATGGCTGCAGGCGGTAAAGTCGCGATCTTAAAAGCACCAAGTCTTAATAATGAGTACATTAACGGCTCTGTCGGCAAGTCGTTCGGATATGGAGCGCAGCAAGGCTTGTTCTTAATCCAAGGAAATGCAGATTCCCGCGCATGTATCCGTTTCTCCGGTGCGGATGTTGTCTTTGGCGGTGAAATTACTTCACCGCTCCAAGATGAACTTGGCGGTATTGCAAGTCGCGCTAACCTAAAAGGCTTTGCTTTTGAATATATGACCAATGGGCGCGCCGTTGTTCTGGGTGACCCGGGTCCCTGGATTTGCGCAGGGATGACAGGCGGTGTGGTTTATCAGCGTCTTGTTCCTGAGCTAGGCTTGGATATTCCAGCCATCGAACGTCGAATCGCCAAAGGTGCAAAAGTCAAAATCGAATCGATTGGAGCACAAAGCATTAAAGATCTCACCGAGCTGCTTGGCGCTTATCAAGCTGAGCTAACTCAATCGGGTCAACAAGATGCTGCGGCAAAAGTAGCCTATCTTCTGAACAACCTTACTGCAAGCTTTGTCCGAATCGCTCCTGTCGGTTTGCAAGCCGATCAATCTGTCGCGACGGAATAATTCAAAACTTCAAAAAACCTATGCGGGTTAAAATCCGCATAGGTTTTTATTTTCAAATGGCTCTTATTTCAAGCAGCTCATATTTAATCAACCCCATAGGTGCGATTACATCAATAATGCTGCCTACTGATTTTCCCATGAGAGACTTCCCTAAAGGACTCTCATATGATATTTTATTCTCAAAAACATCTGCTTCGGCAGGACCTACGATCCTATATTCGATCTTTTCGGAAACTTCCAGATCATTTAGGATAACAATGGAGCCAACACGGACAGTTGTGTTGTCAAAACTATCGGAATCAGCGACCCGAGCTTTATTTAACATCTTTTCTAATGTAATTATTCTTCCTTCCATGAACGACTGATCATTTTTGGCAGAATGATATTCACTATTCTCCTTTAAATCGCCATAACTGATAGCTGTTTTAATCCGGCTGGCTATTTCTTTGCGTTTCACTGATTTAAGATCGTCCAGTTCAAGCTCCAGTTTAAGCATTCCCTCTCGGGTTAAAATTATTTCGTTTTTCGACATACCTACAGCTCCCAATTAATGATACGATTTTTTATTTAGCGTGCTTTATTCAATTCTACACTATATCCAGTAATCATGCGAAAAAGACTTACTATTGACCGCGAAAGGCAATTAAGTTATGATATATATGAAAATAATTTTCGTTATAATCATTATAAATGAGTAATTTATTTTCACATTGAGGAGTTTTATCATGTCGAATATTATTCAAGCTATCGCAGACAAGCTAAACCATCTTCATCCTAAAGAGCAAGTGCTTGCGCATTATATTCTGGCGCATTCGGATCAAGTCATCACCATGGGGATAACGGATTTGTCAACAGCTTCAACGGCAAGCACAGCAACGATCTCCCGCTTCTGCAAGGCTTTTCACTTTAATGGTTATACTGATTTTAAAATAAAGCTAGCCACCGAGCTGGCTGGACAACCGCATAGTCAATCTTATCAAGATATTGTCGCCGGAAATTCACTGCACAAAATTATTAGTGCTATGGAATCCAATCATCTTCGCTCGATAACGGACACGACCCGCTTATTGGACGTAACAAAGCTGCAGCGAGCTATTGATTCCCTTAATAAAGCAAAGCGAATCGATCTTTATGGAGTGGCTACCTCGGGCATCATCGCCCTTGATTTTCAGCAAAAGCTAGTACGCATAGGGATGCATTGTTCTGCCGTTCAAGATCCGCATATGCAAATCACATCTGCCTCTAACTTACAACCGGATGATGTCGCCTTTGCCATCTCTTATTCAGGGGAAACACAAGAAACCATTGCAGCCATGAAAGCGGCCAAAGAACGCGGAGCAACAACAATCAGCTTAACCCGCTACGGTACAAACACTCTCTCCAAAGAAGCAGACATTACATTATTCACATCCACACTTGAAGCCGGCATACGCCGCGGGGACATGGCTTCACGCATTGCTCAGCTTCATGTGATCGATATTTTATTTACAGCTTTAGTCAGTTCGAATTTTTCGCAGTATGTTCCACAATTAGAGCTTTCGTATCAAATGGTGCAAAAATATCGCAAAAAAAGGTAGGTAACTCCCACATGGACATTCAAGTTTTCGCAACAAATCCATTATTAAATTCAGCCGCAGCCGATTTAATCGCAAGCTTACTCCAAGCCAAACCAACCGCGGTTCTCGGTTTAGCTACTGGAGGTACGCCTGTTGGAATTTATGCAGAGCTGGTAAAACGGCATCAAAAACAGCAGCTTTCTTTCAATGAAGCGACATCTTTTAACCTGGATGAATATGTCGGACTCCCTGAGAGTCATGAACAAAGCTATCATGCCTATATGCAGCAGCATTTATTTAATCATATCGATCTTCCTGCCCGAAACATCAACATTCCCAATGGCAATGCTGCAAGCATTGAACAAGAATGCCTGCGATATGACGAGCTTTTAGACGAAATTCAGCAAATTGATTTGCAAATTTTGGGGATTGGGCATAATGGACATATTGGATTCAACGAGCCTAGCACCAATTTAACAGGTGGAACGCATATTGTTGAACTGAAGGAAGAAACACGATTAGCTAATGCCAGATATTTTAACCATTTGGATGACGTGCCTACCCATGCAATCACCATGGGTTTGGGGGGTATTATGAAAGCCAAGTGTCTACTGCTTGTAGTGCGAGGCGCTGAAAAAGCCAGCATTATTCATGAGGCGCTTACAGGTCCGATCACCACGCAAATTCCAGCTTCCTTATTACAAACTCATCCGAACCTAATTGTTATGCTTGATCCCGAGGCAGGTGTGAAATTCTGATGAGTTTACAACAACCATGGTTAATTAAAAATGGCAAAATCGTGATTGAAGATGGATCTATAATAGAAAACGGTGTACTTCTGGTTCGCGAGGGAAAAATTGAATGGATCGGTACTGAGGCGCAGCTGCCAGAGCACTACCCAGCCTATGCGGGTCCCATTGTTGAGGCTTCAGGAAGCTGGGTGCTGCCCGGATTTATTGATGTTCACGTACACGGCGGCTTTGGTGCGGATTTTATGGACGCCACGCGTGAAGCTTTGGAGACGATCACTGGATTTCATGCTCAGCATGGCACAACAGCTATGCTAGCCACTTCGATGACTGCATCGCATAAAGATCTCTCTGCTGTTTTAAGTGCAGTGGATGCTTATATTCATCAGGAAATGCCTTTTACACAGCTGTTAGGTGTCCATTTGGAAGGACCCTTCATTAGTCCGAAGTTTCCCGGCGCACAAAATCCTGCGTTCATTGTCCCACCGCAAATTTCTTGGCTCCAAGGCTGGATGGAACAACATCCCGACGTGATTCGTCTGATTACTTTAGCTCCCGAAAGTGAAGGTGCGCTGCCGTTTATTGCTTGGCTAAAGGAAACGGGTATTGTTGCCGCTTGCGGCCATACGGATGCCACCTATGCGCAAATCGAAGCTGCTGTTGATGCAGGACTGCAGCATGCCGTCCACACGTTTAACGCAATGCGCGTATTACACCATCGCGAGCCAGGTACAGTAGGCGCAGTCCTCTCCGATGATCGTATTTACGCAGAAGTGATCGCTGATGGACATCATGTGCACCCTGCTTGCATCAAAATCTTGGCAAATACGAAACCCAAGGACAAGCTGCTGCTTGTGACGGATTCGATGTGTGCTTCAGGTTTAAGTGAAGGAGATTATTCCCTTGGCGGATTAAAAGTCACTGTAAAAGATGGCGCAGCTCGTTTAGCGGGCTCTGATACTTTGGCCGGCAGCACCTTAACGATGATAGACGCTTTTCGCTTCTGTGTAGAGCAAGTTGGCTTGCCTATCCCACAAGTAAGTCGAATGGCCAGCGGAAATCCTGCCGCAACATTAGGCATTACAGAGCAAATAGGAAGCTTATCTGCGGGCAAGCAAGCCGATATTCTGCTAGTTTCGCCTGACTTACAAATACAGAATGTTTGGATTAAAGGTAAAGCAATCATTCTAAGTTGAGCTCAACTAAATATCCCAAATCCTACATCATAGGTTGCTCTAATTCCGCCTTCAACTGCAAAATGCTCCGTATAGTAAGATTCCATTCGCGAAAACAACGGACGACTTACACGAGCATTGGCTTCTTGTGAACCCGTTGCATTGCCTGCTCCCACCCGCTTTACACTATTTAGGAAGTCTCGCACATTCGGGTAATTCATGATCTGCTCATACTGAGACCAAGCAAATTGTCTACCATGGGTGACATACCCCGTCCCAGTAAATACGGAGTTCCAAAACACTTCATCCGGGAAAGCTTGTCCATGCGGAACATGTGTTATATTAAGCAGTGTCTCTGCTGCACGGAAGGATTCATGCAACTCATAAAAGGTTTTGGGGCCGAAGGTTGTAAAAGCAAAAAGACCATCGGGGATTAATTTCTGCAAATAGCCTTTTATCGTCTGCTCGGGAAATTGAAACCATTGGAAGGCTGCATTTGAGATGATCAAATCAAACGGTTCAACTAGCTTACCTTCATCTAAATCCCCCTGCTCAACTAAAGCTTCCGCATCTATAGTAATAAAACGAATATGGGAAGCAGTCTCTCCTAGCTTCAGCTTTGTTTGCCGGATCATTTCTGCGGAAATATCTATCACGGTTAATTTTGCGGCGCCCCATTTTTTTCGCAGCAGTTCGCTTAGTATACCTGTGCCGCAGCCAATTTCCAAAATGTTCAGAAACTCTTTTTGCGGACAATATAGCTGAATTCGCTCCATTAATTGATTAGCCATTTCAGCCTGTATAATAGCATACTGGTCATATTCATGCGCATGACGGTTAAAATGCTTGCGAACAAGGTCTTTATTAAGCTGCACCATTTCATCTGTTATTTCATTCGGCATGGAGAAAACCCCTTAGTTGTTCATAAAATGGCTCTGATTCCGTCAAAAACGGGAGATGTCCCACGTCGAAAAAAATTCTCTGCTCTTCCTGCTTGAGTTGGGGCATACAGCCTACGGGACAAATCGGGTCGTCTGCACCATGCAGCCAGAGGAGTTTAGCCGAATGCGCTGTCTCACGATATTTTTGCCAACGAAGGGTCAAATCGGTTTGACGTAAATAGGTAAGTGCCGCATCCAATCCTGATAACGAAAAGTCAGTTTGCTTCGCTTCTTCACAAACTATATTCACGACCTTTTCATATTCTGCTTTGGCACGGTCCGCTTCGCTAAACATCGACATTGCAAACTGCTGAAGTGTTTCCTTTGGATCGCGCCGTAATTGTGTTTGCATTCTTTCAACCACTCGATTAGGCCATCCCAATTGCCGATTCGCATCGACAAAACGAAGCGTTCCATTCACAACTACAACGGCTTCAAGTGAATAAGATACTTCCGCAGCCGAGTGTTCCATCAACCATTCCAAAGCGAGCATGCCGCCAAAGGACCAACCGATCAAAGTCCAGCTTTCTCCCGACTTGGCCCCATTCATTTGAGAAATAAGCGTCTCAAGAAACGACTCTACCGTGCCACAATCATTATAATGGATATAATGATGATTGAAGCTGGGCAATAAAACAGAGACATCTCCCCAGACCCGAGAAGACATCCCCCACCCATGTATCCATAAAATATTCCGATTCATCTATCCACCTCAATTATGCTATCCAATCAATCCCAATTCTCTGCCTGCATCCGCGATGTGATAGAGCGCTTGACGCAATTGCGATTTTTGCAGCAGGGATGTCAATGAAAAGCGAATGCGTGCTGAGCCTTCCGGTACGGTTGGCGGACGAATCGCCACCGCGGCAATACCCGCTTGCTGCAAACGCTGACTAAGCGCGACAGTTCGTTCATTATCGCCAACGATCAACGGAACAATCTGGCATTCGCTCTCCCCCGTATCAAAGCCTAGGCTCTGCAATTGCTCACGAAACCAAATCGCGTTTTCCAATAAGGTCAGACGTCGCCAATCTTCCTGCTGCGCTTGCAGCCAGTTGTCACGAATCGCCAACACAATAAGCGGCGGCAGCGCAGTTGTATAAATAAAGCTGCGCGCTTTATTGATCAGGTATTCCCGTAAAATTGAATCTCCTGCAATATAGGCACCGTAGCAGCCATAGGCTTTGCTAAAGGTCCCCATCTGAATATCTACCTGCTCTGTAAGCCGCAGCGCATGGGTTAAGCCTTCCCCTTTGGCACCAAAAATACCGCCGCTATGCGCCTCATCAACCATAAGCATGGCTCCATAGCGCTGCTTTAATGTGACTAATTCCCGCAAAGGAGCAAGACTTCCATCCATGCTGAATATCGTATCGGTCACGATCAGCTTTCTTTTCGCCGAGCCCACTTGCTTGAGCTGCTGCTCCAGTTGATCCAGATCGCGATGGCGATAACGGATGTGATCGGCTCGACTTAACGTTATCCCATCAACTATACTCGCATGATTTAATCGATCGCTAAACACCACATCGTGTCGTCCGACTAATGCCGGAATAACACCGCTGTTCGCCAAATAACCGCTGCCAAACAACAAACAGCTCTCCGTTCCTTTAAAAGCGGCAAATTCTGCTTCGAACGCCGCAAAAACAGGATCACTGCCAACAATTAGGCGCGACGCTGTCGAACCTATCCCGACATGAGTACCAAGCGCTTCCGCTTGCTCTGTAAGACGAGCCAGTCGTGCCTCAGTAAGCTGCAGATCCAAACCAAGATAATGATTGGAAGCCAAATTCATCAGCTTTCGACCTGCTTTTACTATCGATCCATCCGCTTGCGCGGCAGCTGTTGCCAGGCTTCGATACTGCGCTTTTCCTTCGAGTGCCCGCAATTCCTCACTCATCCATTGCCGCATGTCACTCATGGGTTAAACTCCTCTTGCCAAGCAAAGTCCTACAACGCGCAAAGCTCGATTTCAAAGCCCATATCTTCAATCATTTTATGATCTTGAGCAGCCTCTTGGCCTTCTGTCGTCAAATAATCACCGACAAATAATGAATTTCCGGCATATAAGCCCAGCGCCTGCATGGAACGCAAATTAACCTCACGTCCTCCGGAAATGCGAATTTCCTTAGACGGGTTAATGAAACGCATCAAGGCAAGCACTTTTAAACATTTACGCGGATTAAGCTCTTTATTATTTTCAAGCGGTGTTCCTTTAATTGAATTAAGGAAGTTAACCGGAATGGAATCCGCATCTAAATCGCGAAGCGCATAAGCAATTTCCACAAGCTCCCGATTCGTTTCTCCCATGCCGACAATACAGCCGGAGCATGGCGACATACCGGAATTTTTAGCGGCTTCCACCGTCGTTACCCGATCGTCGTATGTATGGGTAGTCGTTATTTTCGAAAAATTGCCCGCACTCGTATTGAGGTTGTGATTGTAGCGGTCTACTCCTGCTTCCTTCAAACGCACAGCCTGCTCATCGGATAAAATCCCCAAGCATGCGCAGATTTTCATCGGCATGGTTTCTTTAATTTCTTTGACCGCAGCAATCACTTGATCCAATTCCTTGCCTGTCGGTCCACGTCCGCTTGCCACGATACAATAAGTACCTACCTTTAACTCCATTGCTTTGCGTGCGCCATTAACCAGCGTATCTTTTTCCAGCAAAGGATATTTGGAAACGGGTGCTGTCGAGACAATCGATTGGGAGCAATAACCGCAATCCTCCGGACAAAGTCCGCTTTTCGCATTAATAATCAGGTTCAGCTTTACCTTTTTGCCAAAATAATGCTTTCTCACCTTAAATGCCGCGCTTAAAATAGCCAATATTTCATCATCATCGGCTTCCAATACGGCAAGTCCTTCTTCCATTGTCAATAACTCGCCGCGCAAAGCCTTTTCCGCTAATTCATTCCAATTCGTCATTACGTTAATCATGATTCATTCCCCCTACAAAGTGTGTTCAAAAAAATATAACTATGTTGCGTAATGAATGTGAGTGTGTTCAAAAAAGTATAGCTATATTGCGTAATGAATGTGCTTTAAGCGCATGCTTACGAAGTGAGTTTTCTTATGAAAACTTTTACCTCAGTTGAAAATGAGTTTCTTGAATTGACGAAGGAGGAAACTCATTTTCAAAGTCGGCCCAAGCATATGCTTACGAAGCCAGTTTTGCTAAGCAAAACTTTCGACTTTCCAAGCACACCCATTACTCCTCGTCGCCACTTTTTGAACTCACTCTATAAAATATATGTCCATTCTTAAGCTTGCGAATGATAAAATACGTCCAGCTTTAAGTTTCGCTCCAGCTCAGATGTCCATCGCTGTCTCCACACTTTCCAACCCGCTTCATCCCAACGATCATGGGCTAGCCATGGCAGAATCCCAAGCACAGACACTTTGCCAAATTGCTCGATCATCCTCGCATTGTCCGCTGCCATACTTTGACCGGCTGGTTCACAGCCGTTGAGAATTACCCCAAGCACCTCTAGCCCCGCTTGGCGGGCACATTCCACCGTAAGCAGCGTATGGTTCACGGTGCCGAGCCCTGTACGGGCTATAATCAGCAGCGGCAATTCGAGATCTGCCGCTAAGTCAACCATCCGCTGCTCGTCGGCCAGCGGAACAAGCAGCCCGCCTGCGCCTTCGACCAGCAGGCAGCCCCCCCGCGCCAAGCGCCGCCTACCCTCCGCGACCAAGTCGCGATAGATCAGCGGCGTCCCCGCGAGGCGAGCGGCAAGCCATGGCGCCACCGGCGCGGTAAAGGTATGCGAGGCGATGTCCGCCTCGCTCCCCGCCAAACCGCTGCCATGCAGCAGCCGATAGCTGTCCGCTGCAGGCGTTCCCAGAGCTGCGCCGGATTGCACCGGCTTCCACAGCTGCACCGCCGCTCGCGGCTCCCGCTCATCGGGCTTTGT